>JAGLYF010000205.1 GCA_023132435.1 Calditrichia bacterium
AAGAGAAGTTTTGAAAGTAAAATGCTTGTAAGATCAATTGATAACCTGGTAAATACAATTTCCAAGGACTATAAAAAAGAAGTAAGGTTTATCCATAGTAAATTCAACGGAGAACAAATACCATATGAATATCGGTTGGCCGTCAAAGATATTCTAATACAAATGGTTAGAAATAGTCTCAAACATGGTATTGAGTTACCAGACGAAAGGGAACAAAATGGTAAGCCTCGAAGCGGTTCAATCGAAATCTCTTCATTCTTGAACAATGGAGAATTTTGCTTTAGATTTCGGGATGATGGTCGAGGGTTGCAAATAGATAAGCTAAAAGAAAAAATAAAATCTTCGGGTAAATGGTCCGATTCTGAGATTGAAAAATGGGATGATAAGAGAATTGCCCAATCGATTTTTAAATCTGGTATTTCCACATCAGATTCAACGGACCTCGTCGCTGGTCGTGGTGTAGGAATGGATATAATCCATCAAAAGATTAAAAGTCACAAAGGACAAATTACATTTGACTACGAAGAAGGAAGGTTCCTGGAATTCTCTGTTTCCTTACCTCGGACCGATACTGATAAAGTGAAAGAAAAGAAGTAATTTGGATATAGATTGATCCATTGGTAAGTATGAAATAACCTGGAGGATGTATGAAAGAGAAAGTAAAACTGATGATTGTGGACGATTCAGCTATCATCAGACAGGCCATCCATAAACATCTGAAAGATTTTGATATTGATGTTGTGGGTACTGCAGAAGATGGTAAAGTCGCCCTGGAAGTATTTGAAAAAACCAACCCGGATGTGGTCACCCTGGATATCACTATGCCGGAAATAGATGGTTTGACTGTGTTGGAAGAGATGCTTAAAATTAATCAAAATGTGAAGATAATGGTCGTAACAGCACTTTCTGATAAGAGTACCGGTTTAAAAGCGATAAAACTGGGTGCGAAAAGTTTTTTACCCAAACCTTTTACACCGGAAAAGTTACGCTCTTCCTTTGAGCGCTTGTTAGATTAATGAATATTATGCTAATTTGAGGAGATAATTAAATGAATGAAACTGATCTTCACTTCTTCATTGACAGCACCGTAAACTATTTTGAAGAAGTGACAAATGAAAAAGCTACCGCAGGCATTCCTTATATTAAAGATAACGAACCCGTAGTTCTTGAATATACCGGTATTATTGGAATTTCCGGTAAAAGAAAAGGTAGTATTTATGTAACAACATCTGAAAATATGTTGAGTACAATTGCGAAAGTTATTTTAGGTTTAAAAGAGGTTGGAAAAGAAGATATTAAAGATCTGGTGGGCGAAATAGCCAATACAATTTCTGGTAATGTGCGGCAGGCATATGGAAGTGATTTTATGATTTCTGTACCTGTTGTTGTTGAAGGAAAAGCAAAAGATATAAAGCTCCCTGATAATATTCAGTCTTTTGTTATTCCAATTACCTGGAAAGATTTCAAATTATTTCTGGTTGTTTGCCTGGAATAGTCTCTAAAAAGTATTCCATATCCGGCAGAGACAGGTTTTGGGACATGTAATGGAATATGCTAAATAAGCAAGATAGTTTGAATAATAAATCGGAAAAATGCAAACAGAATCTCTAAAAGACAATATTAAGAAACAGGAAATTCTTGGCGCACTCGAAGAGGGTATTCTTTGTATTAATGAGAAATTTGAAATAACTGAAGAGTACTCAAGTTCTCTAGAAAAAATTATTGACCAGGAAATTAAATCAGGGCAAACCTTTATTTCTTTATTTACAAATCGTGTGCCTGAGAATATTGTTAATAATACGGTTGAATATCTGAACCTCATGTTCAAGGATGATCTCGATGAGGAAACGGTAAATGAATTAAATCCTCTAAATGTCGTCGAATTTCATTTTGAAAATCGCTGGGGACTATGGACCTCTTCCAAATACCTCAGATTCAGGTTTAACCGATTGTTACGAGACAAGAAAATAGCCGGATTGATAATCACCGTTACAGATATTACGAAACAAATTTCGCTCTCTAAAAAGTTAGAAGAAGTCGAGAAAGAAACGAATAAACAAATGGAGTGGCTGGTCAACATGCTCCATGTTGAACCTCCGTTGCTAAAGGAATTTCTCGATGTCTCAGAACTTGAAATGCAGGCGATCGATAAAGATTTGAGAAGCGCGAAAGATAAAGAACAATATGATCAGGTTTTTAATAAACTTCTGCGATTTATTCACCAATTGATAAGTAACGCATCTCTCCTGAATCTGAAATTTTTTATAAGCAAAATAAAACAGTTTGAGTCTGAAGTTAGAAAAATTAGTGATAAAAAAGAGATTAGAAGCGGTGATTTTGTTCCAATTGTGATCCAACTTAGCGAAATCCGACAAATGCTTCAGGATGTGAAAGTCTTGATGAATAGGTTTAAACATTTTACAGAGTCAGTAAGACCTAAAAGACAATTTGAAGATGGGTTAATCATCCGGGCAATTGCAAATCTGGTCCAGAATCTAAGCACTGATCTTGGTAAGGAAGTACAGTTCAATTATACACGTTTCAACAGCTCGGCAATTCCCTATAGCTATCAACAGGTTGTGAGAGAATTTTTAATCATTCTTGTCCGGTTTTCAATTTTATACTGTTTTGAGAAACCCGATGAACGTCGAAGCGCCAATAAAAGTCCGGAAGGAACCCTCGAAATAGAGACCTTTTCAACGTCACGTGTTTTTGGTTTTAAACTCCGACATGATGGACGTTTGATTCGTATTGAACGCCTCCTTCAAAAATCGATCGAAAATACAGAAGCTGAAATACAGGAAGAAAAACATGAAGTTCGAGATCAGCTGGGCGCTGAAGTAATTCGCTTGCTGTTTATGCCCACCACAGCCACTACAAGTTTGAGCGAAGCAGAATACAGTCAGGAAATTTTTAATGACATGGAAGTGGCGAAGAAAAAATTAAAAATGCATCGGGGGAAGATTAAAATTATTTTTACGAGTGAAAACTATTGCGAATACACCATCTCTCTTCCGGTTAAATAGCAATAACACATATCATCAATGCATAATAATCCGGACAAAAAAAATATTTCATCTTTCAACCTGAAAGATTTAGATGAAAAATTGTATCGCGTGCTCTTTGAATTATCCCCAACCGGATTACTTCTTGAGAATATGAATGGTATTATTATAGATGTTAATCCTGCGTTCTGCAATTCAATTGGTTATAAAAAAGAAGAACTTGTAGGTCAGAGTGTAGATATTCTTGTCCATCCTGATGCCCTCGACCAGGTTTCTGAGAATATCAATCAATTAAAAAAAGGTAATATTTTAAAACATCACGAAAAAAGTCTTCGGAAAGATGGATCGATCTGTTATATGGATTTACATGAATCCAAAATTTCCTTGCCTGATGGTAAAGAAGGCATCTTGTGTATTGCTAATGATGTCACTGAAAAGGTAAAGGCTGAGGATAATCGGATACAGAAGGAGCGTATGGAAGGTGTTTTAGAACTGGCCGGTGCTGTCTGTCATGAACTAAATCAGCCCATGACGGTTGTTTCTGTTAATTCTGAGATAATTACCCCGGAAATGGATAAAAAGCAGTTGACTGATAAATTAGATGCTATAAAGAGAGAAATTAGAAAAATGGGGAAAATTACCAGAAAATTAATGCATATAACAAGATATGAAACCCGTGAATATCTGAATGGCAGAAAAATATTGGATATTGATAAATCCGTCTCTGATGAAGATTAAACTATTTATGTTTAAAAAAACCTAGCCATTGAAACTCCAAAATAGAATAACTGATTGTCCAATCGATAAGATGTATCCATCCTCAGAAAACTGAACAAATTATTGATTGATATACCAAATTCATGATGGAATTTACCGGAGTAAGCAGGAATAAATGATAATTGTGACAATCTTTCATCGGAAATCCAGGATCGGCCATGGGAACCATAGACAATAATCCCTATGCCATTATCCACTGCGAAAATAAAGTTTATTAACTCAAATGGTACTGTTCTGAAATTGTGTTCCCAATAAAAAGCGAAAAATTGTTCGCCCTCGTACGGTCTCTTTTTTCTCGATTTTAGTGATGCGTAGGGTGATACGGCTTTAAAACTACCATCTACAATTCCAAATCTTTGAAGAGGTAGTTTTCCTGTGCTTATACCGGTGCTGAGATGTATATCAAGAACATTTGGTAGTAATCTCCGGGAGAGAAACGTGTTCAAGCGCCAATCTAGATTTAAGGTATACATCGTAAAAGAGTAATCGCTGGGAATCAGAGATGGTTGACTTGTCTCAATTGTCAATAATGCTCTTTTTTGCCCCACCACGCCAAACGGGACGTAGTTACCACCATATTGAACCTTGAAGATTATACTTCGCATCGTTCCTTCATTGATTTCAGGATTTTCACGTTGGACATACCCGGTCCCAAATAAATTGTAGTCTGTTGTCTTCTCCAACGATGTGTGTTTTTCGGAGAGAAAACCGACCGAGAGGTCTGTATTTATGTCTGAAAATTTATGTCCAATGTCAAAAAAGAGGCCTTCCCGCCAATAATAATCAAAATAATCATCCAGGCCGAATAGAGGTGGAAAACTGCCCAGTGTCATCGACCAGGTTTCAGATTGATACCTTGAATCAGTATCTACATTATATTTAAGCAGGCCATGCCATTGTCCGGATGGGCCAAAACCAGCTTTAACTTCTGTAAAATATCCCCAATCCTTTGATCCTGTCTTATACCCCCCACCAATCCTGAAAAGGATATCGTCAGTTAAATCCAGTTTGATGGTTAATCCGGTATGAAGGCCGTCAACACGGTTATACCAGAGTTGTGGGGATAAGTAAGAAAGAATATTCTTACCTCCTTTTTCCTGATCATCTTCATCTCCTGAAGTCACTTCTATAAAATCTGCTAAAAAACCGGTGGGTTTAAATGCTTTCCTAAGTGTCATAGTACTATCTAGTGATTCATAAGCGTTTTCTTCTTCGGTTGTCAGAGGGACAGAAATTTTTGTGGTTGTAAATAAGGTGTCATTTTTTAATGAAAGGGAATCTACGGATAATATCTTATCTTCTTCATAAAGTGAGTCGGGTAATGGTATATTGATATTATAGTTGGTAAGAGCGGTAATACGTTTGTAATTAATTTTTGGAAACTGGAGCCCGGTCATACCAATTTTTATATCTCCTTCAACCCTATAATCCACCGGAAGCCAAAAATCCGATGCATAATTGTTAAACTGTTGGCGATAATGAAGATTCAGTTCCTGGATTAGAAAAGGGAAGCGTATAGATTCACTTAGGACGAGATCAACACTCAGAACGGCGAATTCTTCATCAAGAACCGAGATCGTACCATGAAACATTGGTTGAAGTTTGCTGTCGGGGATAACCTGAATAACATAAACAGTCTTTTTATCCAGTTTACGTTCATTTACTAATTTAAATTGATAGTAATCAAGGGCATCAGGATGAGTAGGTCCAATGGCCTGAAATCCGGCAATCTCAATGTCATCGTCATAAAAATTAGGAATAAAGCTGGCAACAGCAATATTCTGTTCTTCACTTAAATTACTGGTCTGACGTTTTGATTTGATAACTTCACGGGATCCTTTTTCACGGTCCCAAAATGTCTCTGAAAGACTTTCAGCGATTGATACGATACCTGAATCGTTCTCAAAGATAATACGGCTATAAGCTTGAGCTTTATAGGTATTTAGTTTGGCCCGCCATTCCAGTTTCCTGCGGATAACTTCCCGCATGATGGCCATCGCCGGGTCTTCAGCACTGATGACAATAGGATCCATTTCAAGTATAATAGGGGTCATACGGATTAGTATTCTATCGGGAGTGCTTTGATCGATGCGTATCTTTTGTGATTCATACCCGATATAGGTTATCAATAAATTTGATGGAATCTGCTCGATCAGGATGACAAAATCCCCATCCTGATTCGAAATAGTACCCTGGAAGGTCCCTTCAATCTGAATATTGGCAGCGGCTAAGGGTTTGCCGTTTTTTGCATCCTCAATATGTCCGCGAACAGTCTTCTGTGCAAAGACTAATTCACACTTAAAAATAAATATCAGGATAAATAGTGACGTGATTACTTTTGTTTTTATCATCCGCTATCTTTTTCTTAACCACAGAGTGCACAGAGGAGACACAAAGTTCACAAAGGCTTTTATTATTTTTTTACTTTGTGATCTTTGTGCCTTCTTGGTGTCCTTTGTGGTTAGATGTATTTTAGTTTAACCACAATTACAGCCCAATATTAAAAATAACAGTTCTCTGATTTTATAACAAGGTAAAGTTTTAAAAAATCTGCTCCAGATAGCAATATACCGCAAAACCCTTCTTGATATTTAATTCTATGGGTAATAAATTAAATGTTGATTAATTTTGTGATTATTTTATTTTTCAAACGGAGGAAAGATGTCTGATAAATATGTTTATACATTTGGGGATGGAAAAGCTGAAGGTAATACAACTATGAAACTGTTACTGGGTGGTAAAGGCGCCAATTTAGCAGAAATGTCAAATTTGGGGGTTCCTGTACCGGCTGGCTTAACGATTTCTACTGAAATATGTACAGAATTTTATAAAACAGGTGGTAAATATTCCGATGCTTTAAAAAAACAGGTGGAAGAGGGTGTCTCTGAAATTGAAAAAATTATGGGTTCAAAGTTTGGTGATCCAAGCAACCCCTTGCTTTTATCAGTTCGTTCGGGTGCACCAGCTTCAATGCCCGGTATGATGGATACGGTTTTGAATTTAGGTCTAAATGAAGAAACAGTTCAGGGACTTATTAATAAAACAGGAAATGATCGCTTTGGATGGGATTCCTATCGCCGGTTTGTCCAGATGTACGGTGATGTGGTCATGGAGATGAAGCCGGAGTCGAAGGAAGAAGAAGATCCTTTTGAATTAATCATCCAACAATTAAAGGAGGAAAAGGGTGTTGAGTTAGATACGGATCTTACAGCAGAAGATCTAAAAAATCTGGTTGGCATGTTTAAGGATGCGATCAAGAAAAACACTGGTAAGGATTTTCCAACTGATCACTGGGAACAATTATGGGGCTCAATCAGCGCGGTTTTTGGATCCTGGAATAATCAGCGGGCAATTACTTATCGCAATCTTAACAATATTCCGGCAGATTGGGGAACAGCAATTAATGTTCAATCAATGGTATATGGCAATATGGGTGACGATTGTGCAACCGGTGTTGCCTTTACACGCGATCCTGCTACCGGAAATAAAATGTTTTATGGCGAATATTTAGTAAATGCTCAGGGTGAAGATGTGGTGGCCGGTATTCGCACGCCACAACCCGTTAATGAGTCTACCAAATCTGATCCGGATCAAAAGACTTTGCAGGAAATCATGCCCGAGGCTTATGATGAGCTTGATCGGATTTATAAATCTCTTGAGACCCATTATAAGGACATGCAGGATATCGAGTTTACAATTCAAAAAGGCAAACTCTGGATGCTGCAAACAAGAAATGGAAAACGTACTACCGAAGCAGCGGTGAGAATTGCTGTAGAAATGGTTGAGGAAGGCTTAATTGACAAGGAAACAGCTGTAATGCGTATAGATCCTGAAAAAATTGATCAATTACTCCATCCGACTTTTGATCCCAAGGCCGAGAAAAAAGTTGTTGCTAAAGGATTACCCGCTTCTCCTGGCGCCGCTACGGGCAGGATTGTTTTTCATGCTGATGATGCAGAAGAATGGGCAGAAAGAGGAGAACAGGTTATTCTTGTCCGGATTGAAACATCACCGGAAGATATTGGTGGTATGAATGTGGCCAAGGGTATTCTTACCTCGAGGGGCGGTATGACATCTCACGCTGCTGTGGTTGCAAGAGGAATGGGCACCTGTTGTGTGGCCGGTTGTGGTAATTTAAATATTAACTACAAATCAGAAGAGATGAAGGTTGGTGACCTGGTTTTTAAAGAAGGGGACTGGATTTCGCTGGATGGATCACAAGGCGAAGTAATTGATGGTAAAGTACCCACCGTTACTCCGGAATTATCAGAAAAATTTGGAAAATTAATGTCCTGGGCTGATAAGATGAGACGTTTAAAGGTCCGGACAAATGCTGATACCCCGCATGATTCTGATGTCGCAAGAAAATTTGGCGCCGAGGGCATTGGATTATGTCGTACCGAACATATGTTTTTTGAGGGTGACCGCATTAAAGCCGTCCGCGAAATGATTCTTGCCGATGATGAAGCAGGTCGCCGTAAGGCACTGGAGAAACTACTGCCCTACCAGAGAGATGATTTTTATGGTATACTGAAAGCAATGCATGACCTGCCGGTTACGATCAGAACGCTCGATCCGCCCCTGCATGAGTTTCTTCCCCATGATGATGCCAATCAACAGGAAATGGCTGATGAGATGGGTATAACCCTGGAAGAAGTCAAAGCGAAGGTTGATTCATTGCATGAATTTAATCCTATGCTAGGCCATCGCGGATGTCGTTTAGGGATTACCTATCCGGAAATCACTGAGATGCAGGCCAGGGCTATTATGGAAGCAGCATGTCAATTGACGAAGGAGGGTGTGAAGGTCTACCCGGAAATCATGATACCGTTGATTGGTACAAAAGCAGAGTTTGCTGATCAAAAGGCAGTAGTTGTTAAAATTGCTGATAAAGTTCAGAAAGAATCTTGTGTCAATGTTAACTATATGGTAGGGACCATGATTGAGATCCCCCGGGCAGCCTTAACGGCAGATGAAGTTGCAGAAGAGGCGGAATTCTTCTCATTTGGTACAAATGATCTGACACAGATGGCTTTCGGTTATTCACGTGATGATGCCGGTAAATTTCTGGCAGAATATCTTGACAAAGGAATTTTAACCGAAGATCCTTTTCAGGTACTTGATCAGACCGGCGTTGGACAGCTGGTAGAAATGGCTGTTCAAAAAGGTCGGTCTACCAAAAAAGACCTGAAAATAGGTATTTGTGGTGAACATGGTGGAGATCCCAAATCTGTTGGCTTTTGTCATAGGATAGGAATGGATTATGTCAGTTGTTCTCCTTATCGGGTACCAATTGCACGTTTAGCTGCAGCGCAGGAAGCATTAAGAGATAAATAAATTATCTCTGTGATTTAAGCCTGCACGGCTAAGGCGTGGATTATGTTCTTTGCGCCTTTGCGTCTTAGTGAGAGTAATAAAGAAGATTGAAAATTAAAATGGGAAGATTTTTCAACTTCCAAAAAGTAAAACTGGTTTTTTCTTACGATTACTATATCGGGATTTCGGCATCGAATGCCTATCAGTCTTTTGATATTATGAAATATAAAAAGATCCGGGATCGTCTGATAAAAGAAAAATTGATTCGACGAAAACATATATTGATTCCGGATATGGTCAGTTATGAAGACATGGTACTTGTCCACGATGAAGAATATCTAAAGAAGATTAAGGATCCCTTAAAAGTGGCACAGCTTCTGAGAATTGGCGAAGTTGATCCCTGGGATTCTTATATATTGGAGTTTTTTAGGACGGTTACAGGCGGGACCATACTTGCGGCAGAACATGTATTAAAAAATGGTGGAATTGTATTTAATCTGGGTGGTGGTTTCCATCATGCACAGCATGATCGGGCTGCTGGTTTTTGCCTGATAAATGATGTAGCTGTTGCTATTGAAAAAGTACGGTTAAAATATGATCTATCGAAAATTTTGATCATAGATCTTGATTATCATCAAGGAGATGGTAATTTGGAGTTTTATCGGGATAATAGTGACGTTTTTACATTTTCAATGCATGCAACAAAATGGCTGGAGGCATATAAAGATACAAATATAGATATTCTTCTTCCACACCATGTCTCCGGCGGTGAATATATGGATATTCTGAGATCGAATCTTGAGCCGGTTTTCGATTCGTTTGATCCGGAACTTGTAATTTATATTGCAGGTTCTGATCCCTATGAACATGATACGCTTTGCGATTTGAATTTGAGCCGGGAGGAAATGCTCCAAAGGAATCTGTATGTAACAAATATAGTAAAAAATAGAAAGTTACCTCTGGTGGTGGTAGCCGGGGGCGGTTATGGGGCTGAGAGTTGGAAAATCTACTATGATTTTATTGCTACGACTCTAAGAGGAAAAAACAAATGATTTTCTCACATAAATTTTGGTGCATATCCAGACGCCTCTATAAGACAAATTTACACCAACCTAAAATAACCGATTTGGATCTCTCCGAAAATGATCTGTTTAATCTGGATATTGGAAAGCGAGGAGGTGATTTTTTTCTTGGTTATTATTCCAAAGAAGGTGTAATATTAGCCCTTAAAAAATATGGTGTTTATGCCGAGTTAAAAAATCGTGGATTTGGAAAAGTTATTACCGTTGTTGACACTTCAGATCTTTATAAACACAAAATCTCAGTTTTCAGTGAGAAGAAGAGTCAGCAAAACCTTTTAATCGAATTAGTATTGAGAAAATCATTTTTTAAGCTGAATCTTCCTTTACAAAATAAACATAATGGAAAATGCTTCCAGTGTCTTACGATTGATTGGTTATCGATGCAAAATCCCGGAGCTGAATTTACTCCCAGAAGACCGAGACTCCCCGGCCAGAAACATCCGGGATTAGGGATGTCTATTATAGCGGTTGAGCTTTTGATGATTACATGTTGGCGACTCAAACTGGCCGGGCTGGTGAATTTCCCGGGACATTTTCATAATGCTTTTCTTTTTTCAAAGATTTTTTATTATCTTGATCCAGATGCTCAGGCAAAATATCTGGCGGTAAAAAAAGCGTTTAAATCATTTCCTTTGGATAAACTATCGTGGGGGATTGATTGGGGGTGTGTAAAAGATCTGAATAAAAATGAAACATTTACCTGGATAGTTAGTGAACAACTAGTACCTGTAGATGAGAGATTAAAGAAACTTTTTACAGGAAAGAAGTATAAAAAGTATGTGAATGAAAAAATGAAAGAATTTAATTTCGCTTTTGATGAAACGAAATATCAGGAAATTAAAAAAAAGATTACAGTTTCCAGTATGGAGAAAATTATATGAAACTAAAAGCAACTCAGCTACGAAAAGGGATGATAATAGAACATAATAATGAACTTTATCAGTTGTCTGAGGTTTTTCATAATACACCGGGAAAAGGGCCAGCTTCAGTCCAGGTAAAAATGAAAAATATCCGCACCGGAATCAATGCTGAAAAAAGATTTCGAAGTGATGAGACAGCGATCAAGGCTTCGTTGGAAAGTAAAGAGATGGAATTTCTCTATAATGATGGCGAAGATTATTATTTCATGGACACAGAAACTTTTGATCAAATGCCTTTACGTACGGATATACTGGGAGATTCTCATCTTTATTTATTACCAAACGCAAAAGTTACAATCAATTTTTATCGAAATAATCCCGTTGGTGTGGAACTTCCGGGTTCTGTCGAGTTGAAAATAACTGAAACAGAACCCTCTCTAAAAACGGCAACGGTGACATCATCGTATAAACCGGCGGTGGTTGAAACAGGGCTAAAAATTCAGGTTCCTCCTTTTATCAGCGAGGGAGAGGTGGTAAGAATCGATACATCTGATGGAAAATATTTGGAAAGAGCCAAGTAATATATGGCATTAAACGTATTTTTTATTGATAAGACATTTAAATATGAGTAAATTAAAACTTTTTAAATTTATTAATATTCATAAAGGAGGCGGTAAAAGGTGAAAAGAATACCTTTATTTGTATTAATCCTGATCATATCATTTTCAGTAGCTATTGGCCAGGATTCTAAAAGCCCGGAAGCAGGAAATGCCTATAATAAAGGACTGGATCTGGCTAAAAAAGGAGATTTTAAATCAGCAGTTCCCCTGTTTGAAGAGGCGATTAAAGCAGATGAACAATTTGCTCAAGCATATTATATGCTCGGGCTCTCTCAACGTCGTTTGAATAATAACACAGCGGCGATGAGTACATTTAAAAAAGCAATTGAGGTTAACAAAAAATTTGAGAGTGCTTATATCGCGCTTGGAAATCTTCAGACATCTCTTGAGGACTATGGCTCGTCTATTAATAGCTATAATGCGGTGTTATCTTTTAATGACAAATCTTCAAAAGCATATTATGGTGTTGGCAATGTTTTGTACAAACAAAAGCAATATCAGGATGCAATTGGTAAATTAAAGCTGGCTGTTCAATATGATCCAAATTATGATTCGGCCTGGAATGCTCTGGGGTTGGCCCAGGAGAAGACCAATAACCTTTCAGAAGCAGGGGAATCCTTCAATAATGCCATAAAATCAACCAAAAAACGATCCAGAAAAGGTAGCTATTACTATCGTCTGGGTAATGTTCAGATAAAACTTAGAAAATTCAATGATGCTGAGAAGTCTTTTAAGGAAGCATTAAAATTTTCAAAGTCGCAAAATATTGTGGGTGGTGCTAATTTTGGTCTGGGTGAAGTTTATAAGGCTCTTGGCCAAAAACAGAATGCCATCAATGCATATGAAAAAGCCTCAAAAAAGAGGGCTTGGAAAGCATCTGCGGATTACGAAATAGATTTACTTAAAAATCCTGATAAGTACACAAATTAGGATAAAAACTAGAAAAGATTTAGAAAAAACTAACCGCTAAGACGCAAATAACTGACCCTCCCCTTTAATCCCCCTCCCTAATCGGATTAGGGAGGGGGAAATAGGGGGTGGATTAAATCTTTGCGGTAAAATATAGAATGACTATGAAAGGAGGTGTGAATTAACTGATGATTACGGTTAAAGTACGCGATAACGAACCCTTCGAAAAAGCTTTCAGACGATTTACAAAAGCCTGTGAAAAATCAGGTTTGATGTCAGAAATCAAAAGACATCAACATTTTGAGAAACCGAGTGAACAACGGAAACGCAGAATAAATGCCGCGCGGCGTAAAATGCGTAAATTAATGGCGGAAGCAAGATAAAATCACATATGTCGGTTGAAAAGCAATTAATGGAAGATATGAAGCTCGCAATGAAAAGCGGGAATAAAATTGAGCGGGATACAATCCGGATGTTGCGAGCTCAAATAAAATTGGCCTCTATCGATAAAAAAGATGAATTAAACGAGGCCGAACTTGCTCAGGTTCTCCAAAAAGAAGCAAAAAAACGCAAAGAAGCGATTGAAATGTACCAGCAGGGTAATCGCGAGGACCTGGTTAAAAAAGAAGAATCTGAACTCGAAATTATTTCTACATACTTACCTGAACAACTTTCCGATAAAGACCTTGATAAAATTATTACAGAAACCATAGAATCGCTGCAAGTAACAAGTGAAAAGGATATGGGACGTGTTATGGGGGCGATAATGCCTAAAGTAAAGGGGAAAACTGACGGCAAGGTGGTCCAGCAAAAAGTGAAAGAATATCTGACCAAATTATCATAATGAATTCCCTTGATATAGGCATCCTGTTAATTGCTGCAATATTTTTTATTCGAGGTGTTTTCCGCGGATTTGTATTCGAACTTGTTTCAGTCGTAGGTTTAATCCTTGGATATATAATTTCCATAACATATCTGAGCCTTCTGGCTGGTTATATCTTCTCCTTTTTTCCTTCATTTCCGGAATCTATTGTCAATCTTGTCAGTTTTTTTATTCTTTTTGTTGGAACAAACCTGTTGTTGCGATTGGTTGCGAATATAATTACAAAAACCTTGAAGATTGCGATGTTAGGTTGGCTTAATCGGTTATTAGGCGGCCTTTTAGGTATGCTAAAAAGCATTATTATAATGAGCATCCTGGTTTTTATTATTGATCTTATACCATTTTCATCATCTTTACTAGAACAAGTTGAGGTTCAAACCAGCGAACTGTATCCGCTACTTAATACACTTGGACCCCAATTATACGCGGAAATTCAAAAAATTACAGCTATTATTCTTCCCGGTTAAGCTATGAAAATTCTACTCGATTCGGACCATACCCTGGAATTTGATAAAGTTCTTGAATTTATCAGTTTAAAATGTGTGAGTGAATTAGGTAAAATTCGTCTCAAAAACAGCCAGCCGATTGATGATGAGCTCCTCCTTAAAAATACACTTAAAGAAGTTTCAGAAGCAAAGGAGGTCTATATAAGTGAGGGTGGAATCCCTGTATGGTCTTTTGATGATATTCGGCTCCTGCTGAATAAAATTGAACCTCTTGATAGTTACCTCGATATTGCCGATTGCCAAAAGGTTCAGAATTTTTTAGAAGTCTCTGAATCTGTATCTAATTTTTTTGAGAAAAAAGAAGAACTCTCAGAAGAAATTAAAAAATATGCTGATAAAATCGACCCTCTGTCTAATATCCTGAACTTGATCAAAAATACCATTGATCCATCAGGTACGATTTATGATAATGCAAGCCCCGACCTGAAAAAAGTCAGAGCGCAGATAGGTGTGGTCAGCAAACAGATTCATACGAAACTTGAGAGGATTATAAGAAAACAAACAGAACATATCCAGGATGATTTTATAACACTTCGTGATGGCAGATTGGTTATCCCTGTCCGTGAATATTCTGTCAATAAGATTCCGGGAATCGTCCACGGTCAATCAGCAACGGGGCAGACACATTATGTGGAACCTATGCCGGTTGTTCCACTGAATAATGAGATATTTGAATTATATAACCAGGAAAAGCGAGAAGTGATTCGGATCTTGAAGCGTCTGTCTGCAAATTTTCGGGATAATAAAGAGGCTTTACTCATCAATCAGGAAAACCTGGTGCACATCGATACAGTTCAAGCCAGAGCACAATATTCAATCGTGATTGATGGGAGAGCACCAATCATAAATGCCTCATTTACCTGGAACATTCAAAACGGTTATCATCCCCTCCTTTTAAAAAAAATTGGTAAGGATGCCATCCCACTGAGCCTGAAAATTGGGAATGATTTTAGAATAGTTGTCATCACCGGACCAAATGCAGGCGGGAAGACAGTCGCCTTAAAAACGCTTGGATTATTGCAGTTACTTTTTCAATGTGGATTTCATATACCGGTAGCTGAAGGTTCAAAGTTTCCGGTATGTCATCAGATGGCAGCAGTTATCGGTGATGAACAATCAATTGAGGACGATCTGAGTACCTTTTCTTCTCATATAAAGAAATTAAATGAAATTATTGAGCAACTAACACACCGGTCGTTGGTTTTAATCGATGAGATTGGTACCGGTACTGATCCTGCAGAAGGGTCAGCATTAGCGATCTCCTTTTTAGAAGAATTTAACCGGGATGGAATTATAACTCTTGTGACGACACATCTGAGTGAATTAAAAGCCTTTGCCCATAAACTTGATCAGGCTGTTAATGCAGCAATGCAATTTGATTTCAAATCGCTTTCTCCGCTTTTTAAACTAGAAATTGGTGTGCCGGGTAGTAGTTATGCTTTTGATATCTCTCAGCGCCTCGGTTTAAGTGAGAAAATATTACAACGAGCCAGAAATCTTCTTGGTAGTTCCCACGATGAATTAGAAAGCATGTTAAATGATTTAACAAAAAAACGCCAGGGATTTGATGAAAAATTAAATCAACTCTCCCTGAAAGAAACTGAAATGGAGGGATTGAAAGCACTTTATCAAACCAGGTCCGATGATTTAAAAAAGAAACGAAAAAAATATGAATCTGAAGCAATTGTAGAAGCTAAATCAATTCTCGAGAAAGTAAACAGGACCATTGAAAAGGTGGTTCGCGAAATCAAGGAATCTCAGGCTGCATCTGATGTTATTAAAAAAGGAAGAGATGAGATACGGGGCTTAACTGAGCGTATCAACCAAATGTCGGATCTTCCTGAAAAATCTGTTTTATCGGTTGATAGTTTAAAATTGGGTCAATTGGTACAAAGCAGGCGATTTTCTGTAACGGGTCAAATTACCAAAATACTCAAAGAGAAGAAGCAAATTGAAATCGATGCCACCGGGGTGAAGTTGACCCTTCCTGTTAGCGATATCTCTTTTGATGAAGATGTTAAAAATGAAATGGTATCTGAAATTCGAGCCGACAAAATGAGTCCTGATGTGATAAATGAGATTGACTTACGTGGTAAAATTGCTGAAGACGCTTTGATCGAATTGGAACAATATCTCGATCACGCCTTAAATTCGGAATGGCATGAAATCAGGATAATTCATGGTAAAGGAACCGGCGCCTTACGAAGCAATGTACATGCATTTTTGAAAAAAAATAAAAAAATAAAGTCGTACCGACTTGGTAATTACGGTGAAGGAGATACCGGCGTTACGATCATTAAATTATAAATAATTATCTTTTCGTTACATCATAATGACAGATGTAGTCCATCTTGAAGATGGACTACATCTCTGAATATATTGTGGGTTTATTTTAAATATTATACCGACTTAATCCTTGTCAATCCCGTCCCGTATCAAGTACGGGGTAGCGATTATTATCACTGGTTACGATCCTCAGTGTCGTAGCCATAAAATTAATTCTGGATGTTCCGACGCAGAGCGTCGGAACAAGATTTGAAGATTCTTTGCGCCTTTGCGTCTTTGCGAGAAAAGATTAAATAAAAACCTGGCAATAGTAATATTAAAAAAAAATTATGGATAGAAAATTATGACAACGGCAAAAAAATTATTTTTATTAGACGGTTCAGCGATCTTTTATCGAAGTTATTATGCATTTATAAGAAATCCCCTGATCAATTCTAAAGGCGAAAACACCAGCGCTGTATTTGGATTTCTGAGCACGGTTTTCAAATTGATTGAAGATGAGAAACCTGAATATCTGATAGCTGTTTTTGATACAAAAGAACCCACTTTTAGACATGAAATTTATGAAGATTATAAAGCGACAAGAGAGAAAATGCCTGATGAGATGGCAATTACATTTCCCAGACTAATGCAGGCTCTAAATTCTCTCAACCTCTGCATTCTGATGAAACCGGGTTACGAGGCGGATGATATTATCGCCACCATTGCCAAACAATATGTATCTAATGAGTTAAAAGTATTTATCATTTCCGGCGACAAAGATCTGGCTCAGCTGGTTAGTGATAATATTTCAATTTATGCTATGTCCAAAGGTGCGAATCAGGAACCGGATATTTTTGACAGATCTAAAATAAAAGAGAAATACGGTGTCTATCCGGAACAGATCGTTGACTGGTTGGCGATGATGGGTGATAAATCGGATAATGTACCGGGTATCCCTTCTGTTGGTGAAAAAACCGCTATTAAGCTGATTGATCAGTTTAATTCCCTAGATAATCTGTATAAAAATCTGGCGGAGGTTGCAAAAGAAGGTTTACGTCAGAAAATTAGAGATAATCACGAGCAGGCACTTCTTTCAAAAAAATTGGTAACACTCGAAGACAAAGTACCACTTATAACAAAAATGGATGATTTTTCTTTAAAAATCTGGGATAAGCAAGCCCTCGAAGTGTTATTAAAAGACATGGAATTTAATCGTCTGATTACACGCGCAGCAAATGTTCATGAACTGGTCAGTGGTGAATCCACACCTTCGAAAACGGAATTATCAGAAAAAGAAACAACCTACTTTTTAATCAATGATCTTGATTCACTTGATGATCTTATCAAAGATTGGGAAAAACAGGAAAAGTTTGTATTTGACCTGGAAACAGATTCACTGGATACTTTCACAGCCAAAATAGCAGGCATCGCGATCAGTTATAAACCAAATACTGCCTGGTATATAGCGGTGAATCATCCGGATTCAGAATTAAAACCAGGAGATGTATTTTCAAGAGTAAAACCTATTTTTAATAATCCAAAAATAAAAAAGGTCGCCCAAAATATAAAGTTTGATACAATGATCATGCGACAAAACGGAATTGAGGTAGAAAATCTTTATTTTGATACAATGATCGCATCTTTTTTAATTAATTCTTCAAGTAGTCGGCACAATCTTGACACCCTGGCAGGCGAATACCTCGATTACCAAATGATCAGTATCGAAGAACTAATTGGTTCCGGAAAAAATCAGAAAAAAATGACTGATCTGAAGTCAACAGAAGTTTATGAATATGCCTGCGAAGATGCAGATATTACTTGGCAGCTGATGGAAGTTTTTGCGCCAAAATTAAAGGAACTGGAATTAGAGTCTCTTTTTTATGACATAGAGATGCCCCTGGTGGAAGTGTTAATGGAAATGGAAGGGCAGGGAGTCAGTTTAGATCTAAATCTACTGAAATCTCTTTCCAGGGAATTGACAGATAAGATTCAAAAGCTGAAAACGGAAATTTATAAACAAGTAGGAGAAGAATTTAATATTAATTCTCCCCAGCAATTAGGTAATGTTCTCTTTGAAAAACTGGAAATCCAGAAAGAAATAGGAATAAGGAAGCCGAAAAGAACAAAAACAGGTCAGTATTCTACCTCTGAACAGGTATTAGAGAGATACCATGCTCATCCACTGCCTAAAACTATCCTTGACTACCGTAAACTGGTAAAACTTAAAAATACATATGTTGATGCGCTACCCGATTTGATACATCCCAGGACTGGAAGAGTACATACCTCCTTCAATCAAACTATTGCAGCGACAGGCCGCCTTTCAAGTGTGAACCCAAATCTGCAAAATATCCCGATTCGAACAGAAATTGGCAGGCAAATGCGAAAGGCATTTAAACCCACGGAAAAATCTAAATTAATAATGAGCGCCGATTATTCGCAGATTGAATTACGCATTATGGCACATCTTTCTGCTGATGAAGGGATGTGCAGTAGTTTTGAAAAGGACCAGGATATTCATGTGGCGACCGCTGCCCAGGTGTTTGACATACCGCTATCGGAAGTGACAGAAAATCAGCGCAGGAAAGCAAAAGAGATAAATTTTGGTATAATCTATGGGATGAGTAAATACGGTTTGTCCAACCGTTTGGAAATCACTGTTCAAGAGGCAGAAGAATTTATTTTCAATTATTTTGCCACCTATCCTAAAATACAAGATTTTATGCGGAAGACTATATCGGAAGCGGATAAGCAGGGTTACGTATTAACGATGAAAGGGCGGAGACGATACATGCCTCAAATCCACAGCTCTAACAGACAATTACGGGAATTTGCGGAAAGAACCTCAATCAATACACCTATCCAGGGCAGTGCTGCCGATATGATTAAAATTGCCATGATTGATATACACCGGTCAATAAGAGAGGCCAATCTGAAAAGTAAAATGATTCTTCAGGTTCACGATGAATTAGTATTCGAAGTACCTCTAAAGGAAGTTAATGAAATGAAAACTCTTGTAAAGGGAAGGATGGAGAAGGCGTTAAAACTTCGTGTACCAGTCAAGGTAGAAATCGGTACAGGCAATAACTGGCTGGAGGCTCACTAATCCAGGGAGATTTGCATTCCTTCCTGAGCGCCAAGAATTTGCATATTACTGCCTGCCTGCCATGAAATTTTTTTCGCCGCTTCAATAATCTTGTCAACAAATGCATCATCATGAACGGGATCATGATGAAACAGAACGAGAGTTTTTACTTTGGCGCCGAGGGCAATTTTTACCGTATAATCGTAAGGCGAATGTCCCCATTGAACTTTGCTTTTATATTCCTCCGGGGTGTACTGGGCATCATGAATAAGTACGTCCACATCTTTAACAAAATTAATCAAACGTTGATTACTGTCCTCAACAAATAGGATTTGATCCGGATTATCGGTATCCTGTGTTGCTTCGGGATGAACCGGGTATGGCTCGTTGTCGCTGATATATACAACGGTTTTGTTATTTATATGGAATTTGTAACCCAGGGCATAGCCCGGATGATTCAAATACATCGCTTCAACTTTTATCCCTTCAAATTTATATTCACCTTCATACATAGGCTCGAATTCAAATTTTGAGGACATTTCTGTTATTTGTACAGGAAAATTAATAGGGTTCATCTGATCTGCCAGTATATCTTCCAGAGATAAATCTGCTTCCTGAGCGCCATGAAATACAAATTTGTTTCCGGGAATATAGGCAGGTACAAAGAAAGGAATACCCTGGATATGGTCCCAATGCATATGACTGATGAAGATATGTGATTTAACTGGTTTTCCCTGTTTCAGAAGATGCTGACCAAGCTCGCGTATACCGGAACCGGCGTCCAATATAAAAAAATTATCATCTCCTAAATTTAGTTCTACACATGGTGTATTTCCGCCATATCGGCTTGTTGAAGGTCCCGGTGTCGGTATGGACCCTCTGACGCCCCAAAATTTTACATATGCCATTTATTTCCTCATTTTACAATCTGAGAGTTGTAGTCCATCTTTGAGATGGACTACAACTGTTAGTTAAATGTATTTTTTAACCTCTTCAACAATAACAGATCCTTTGACTGGCTTGACAAGATAAGAGTTGGCGCCGAGATTCCGTGCCTTTTTTTCATCTATCGGAAATGACTTGCCAGTATATATGATAACAGGCACATTGGCCAGACTTTTTTGATCTCTCATCCTTCTAAGTATTGAATATCCATCTAATTGTGGCATCATAATGTCTAAAATAACTACTTTAGGATTAGTTTTCAGCATTGTATCAACCGCGGCCATACTATCTGTTGTCGTTTTCACGGTAAATCCTTTTTGTGAGAGAAGGTCTGTCATATATTCTAACAGAACATCATTATCATCAATTACCAGGATGTCAACGGAATCACTCAAGGTCCATCTCCTTAGGTTTTTTAGATCTTGTTCCGACGCTCTGCGTCGGAACATCTGGAACATTCTGAAAATTATTTTTATTTAAATAAATGTTTTTATAGCCAATATAATTCCTTGCATACCCGATATTTTTTGCCAGCTTTTTCTCATTTATCAGGATGTTGCAAATTAAACAATTTTGACGTTTAAAACGCGCAAATTGTCATTCCCGTCCCGCACCTGCGGGAGGAATCTATTGAAAAACAACGTCATACGTAAAAAAAATATTTATATCCCTGCTGAATTTTACTCATTTGGATTCCCCCGAGTACTCGGGGGAATGTCAAAAGGGGCAGAGATGACATTTCAGTATAATTTCACTAATCTGCAACACTCTCTTAATAAAGGCCTGATCACCCGTGTTTTAATATTTCTCTAAGTTTATTTAAAACTATAAGATATCGATTTTTTATGGTTGCATCAATATATTTTTGGAAGGTATAGTGATTTTAAGAAATGATAGGTAGTTTCTAGTGCATACATATCATGAAACAAATGAAACCTTTTTATTTTTTGCTTTTATAGGCGTATTGGGTGCAGAAAATTGTAGAGATACACCTAATGCTTTTAAAACTTTTAAAATAGTCTCAAATCTTGGTTTTGCTCCCGGACTCAGTGCTTTATATAAACTCTCTCTGCCCAATCCGGATGAAGCAGCTATTTGACTCATTCCTTTTGCTTTAGCTACATCACCAATTGCGGACATCAAAAGGGAAGGTTCTCCTTCCCCTAACCAGTGCGGCATCAGCAGCCATTGTGCAAAAGGAGCGTACTAATTCACTATAAAAAATAATAATACTAGAGTAATTTCTGAGAATTGTCAGATTACTGGAAGCACCGTCTAGGGAAAATACAAATAAGAAATTTTTTCTATTTCTATTTATATCTCATATACACGTTGGAGTACCGTTGTACATACGTGTTATGATGATGAATTTGAGGTGAAAATCTTGGAATTCTATTATTCATTGCTATATTACCAAATTAATAAAGCATATTGATGTTATACCAATTCCGTGGGATAATATATACGGTTATGAGGTTGTAGGGGCATGGCGTGCCATGCCCATGTAAAGAGTATACAAATAATCGGGTTTTTATTAATTATTTGTATCCCTTCGGATTGTTTATGATATATTTACGCATGGCAAACAACTCATTTTCAGTTCGAATAATGCGTTCGAAATAATTCCGCTGCCATACAGTTTGGCCAGGTATCTTGCATAATTTATTAATTTCCTTTGATACCGATGACTTATACGCTCCTATGATTGAGGATAATGACTGTTTAATCGGTTTGCTGAATTTTC
>JAGLYF010000206.1 GCA_023132435.1 Calditrichia bacterium
CACGCCATGCCCCTACATAGGGCATAATTATATCCTTTGATCACAATAATGCCATGAATATGATTGGGCATAATAATAAATGCATCAATATCAACATATGTGCGAATTTGTGCTGTTTTGATCCATTCCCGGCGTGCGATAATTCCAGAATCGTTTAATACTGCTTTACCATTTCTAATGTGTCCAAAAATCATATCTTTGCCATTCGTGCAAATGGTAATATAATAATATGCGGTGGATCGATAATCATACCTTTTAAGGCGAATCGATCGACGTTCATGATATGACATATAAAATTAACGACAAATATTATGCCATTTCTGTGGGATAATATATTGTTATGGGGTTGTAGGGGCATGGCGTGCCATGCCCATCATGAATCACCAAAATTCAGAATATGGGCTGGAGCGTCAAATTTCAAGATGGCCGGTTATAAAAATAGAATAATTAATCTGTGTTAATCCGTTCTATGGTGGTTTTATTATTTGCTATAATAGTCAATATAAATATTAAAGATCAATTTTCAGAAACTTGTTCTGTTCGTTTTCAATTTCTGTCAGACGCTGACGAATATCTGTTAATTCTTTGGTATAATGACTTTTTGATTTAGCAGAGGCGGCTTCTTCTTTCATCAGACGGAGGATTTCATTATATCTTGAATCAAGATGCCATTTTCTCATTTTATGTATACACCCGGCAGCATATTTCAGCGGATTGTTAATTACCTGTAGTGTCAACTTAGAGAATGTATTCATTTCCATTTCAGTTGTAAGGGATTTTTCTATTTCTTTAAAATCAAAATGTCCAAGTTCTTCATATTGATGGGTTAGCAGCTCAAAAATCTTTTGTAAATATTCATTTGCAAAATCTGAAATAGAGATATGTTCAAAAATATAGTTTGAAACCTCAATGTCTTCCAAAAGAAGAATTGATATCAAATCTTCTTCTGCCCGCCATTGACCTTTTTTTAGGAAGGATTCGGGTTTACCTGAATCGGTATCATCTGTTTTAATCCGGTAGCGATCCCTTTTTTTCAATTTATTAAATCTTGAGATGAGAAATGACTCAGCTATCTCAAATTTATCCGATATTTTATGCAGATAGAGTCCAATTCTTACTTCATTTGGAATATCCAGGTAATTTTCAAGTAAGTCGTCTATAAGTTTATTTTTTTCATCAAGAGAAAGATCCTTACTTTTTCCCTGAAGAAGATTCAATTGATAATCGATTGGTGTAACTCTACTCTTTATTAATTCGATAAAAGCTGCTCCACCTTCCTGAAGTAAATATGAGTCCGGATCATGGGGTTGTGGCAGCAAAACCATTGAAACATGGAGATCAAGTGTTTCAAGAATCCGGCTGTTGCGGATGGCTGCTTTAATTCCTGCCTCATCACTATCATAAGCAAAGATTGCTGTATCAGTGTATCGTTTAATCAGCCTTCCCTGGGACTCACTCAAAGCGGTACCGCTGGAAGCAACCACATTCTGGATACCAAAATCAACGAGCCTGAGCAGATCAAAGTATCCCTCGACGATGATTACCGCTTTTTTTTCTCTTATCGATGAAATAGCCTGGTGCAGACCGTACAGAATTTCACCTTTTTTATATATTTTAGATTCAGGTGAATTCAGGTATTTTGGTTGGTCATTTTCATTTAATCTCCGCCCACCAAAACCAACAATTTGGCCCGATAAATTAAAAAATGGAAAGATGATTCTATTCCTGAATCGATCATAATAATGGTCACTGTTATCTTTTTTTTGGATGAGACCGAGTTGGTCAAAATATTTTTTATTTACTGATTTGAATTTCGGGTGATCGATCAACCCATCCCATTTATTTGGAGCAGAACCGACGGAATACTTTGTTAATGTTTCTTTTTTTAATTTTCGGTTTTCAAGGTATTTACGGGCCGGCTCAAAAAGTTGTGAGGAAAAATATTCATTCGCTATTTGATTTGTTTTATACAGAAAATCATATTCGGATGACGATGCTTTCTGTTCATCGGAGCGGTAGTCGGGTATTGTGATGCCTAAATCGGAGGCAATTCTTTTTACCGACTCAATGTATGATAAATTTTCTACAGACATTAAAAAGTTAAAGACATTTCCACCTTTCCCACATCCAAAGCAGTGGTAAATTTGCTTTTCCGGGCTTACGATAAACGAAGGTGTTTTTTCTTTATGAAAAGGGCAGAGACCTTTAAAGTTTTTACCGGCTTTTTTTAGTGATACATAGCGTGCAATAACAGAGACGATGTCACTTGCACTCTCAATTTCCTCGATTTTTGTTTGTGGTATACGTGCCATCTCAGCTTAGGATATTAATTGATTTGGGAAGTTGTTTTTTTCATGTTAAATTTCAATTTATTAAAAATGCCCATTTTATACAACGGTATCATCAAATGTTGGAAAAAAAAACGAAACCACAGAGTAAAACTCGTCGCTCGGTACTCGGTTCTCGATACTGGATACTTGATACTCGATGTGGTTAGCAAAACTCTATTCCCCCTTAGAAAAGGGGGGTAGGGGGTTGTTAATTTTTACTCTGTGGCTATACAATTCATTCTACCTATACAGCTGAACAGGAGAAAACGATGAACAAAATTCCTGCACAACAACAACAGATAAAGATTGAACTGGGTGAAAAAGAAGCCGAAGGTGTTTATTCAAATCTTGTCCTTATCACACATTCACCGGCAGAATTTGTATTTGATTTTGCCCGTGTCCTTCCAGGTAAGCCAAAAGCAAAAGTTTATGCCAGGGTTATTAAAGCACCCCAGCATGCGAAATCATTCTTACTCGCCTTGCAGGATAATATAAAAAAATATGAGGCGCAGCATGGTGAAATTAAACTGCACGGAATTGACAATAAATCGAAAAATATAGGTTTCCAACAAAG
>JAGLYF010000207.1 GCA_023132435.1 Calditrichia bacterium
ATCCGTGGTCAAGCAACTGATCGACTTTTTGCCGCCGCATATCCGGTATTCTGGTACCTGGGTCGATTGCATCGCCGCAAGGATGATCTCGAAATTGATCCAGAACACCGATCAGTGATTGCCGGCAGCGTCTGTGGAATAGACACCAGCGATTTTCTTTGCAAATCATTAACTTATGTATGCCTAAAAAATATAGGCGCTTAAAATGGCGCTTAGAGCGTTGGAAAAAATGTAAAATTTCGGTAAGTATTAACCCCGGACCGGAATATATTACCAGTTAAAGAACAAAAGAATTAGTTTTAGAGATACTTTAAAAGGTCTTGACGGGATATTTTTCCTGTGCGGAGATTATTGTGAATTATGTCAAGTCCAACTTCTTTTTCTTTCGGCAAAATAATAGGACGTATAAGACCCTCTTTCCAATATACCTGATGATCGTCTGTCTCTCGATCTAACTTGAAACCTAATTTTTTATACGCTTTGGCTAACTTTCGCCAATGTTGGGGAGTTAGACGTGACATTCAGAATTATTATATTCTGGACTGACAAAAGGGATTTTAACCTCTAAGAGTTCTTGTTCGGGGTCGTCTTCATCAACATGAACGTCTGGTGAAAAAGTGAAACCACAATCTTTCATTACTTCATCAAGCGTTCCTTTTTCATAACAGGTTATAAAAAATAAAAACAATGCCTCTGAGAGATTTTTCTTTGCCTTTTCCTTATCATCTCCTTGAGATATTACATCTAAAATTGGGCAACAAGCGATAACGTAATTTTCTTCTTCTTTGAAGACAACTGGCAATTTGGTTTCAAATTGGATTTTTACTCGCATAAAAACCCTCTTTTCTTGTCTGATTGTGTATATGTATACATATTATCGTCAGATATGTTTCAATATTGAGTGGATTGGTCTCCCGATCGCTTATAATTTAGTACACGTCAAATAAAATGCAAATGATAAATGTCACACACCATAGAAACATTTTAATTAATAAAAATATTGCAATAAAATACCACTCTGAAGTCGTCGCTTAGGACCGATCCTCGAAAGTCGTTTTTTGTACCGGATCCTGAAAAGTATTGTTTTTAGTATGTACCCGCCCCTTTAACAACTTATGCTAAGTATATATTTTTTAAGGGCTCAGAAAATAAGTAACCGATTATAAATATTAAAAATAAGCCCTGTTTACGATATTGCATTTGATTTGTATATATCTTAAATTTTCAGATTCTGGTCATGAGCGATTTAATCGAAAATAATATAAAAAGTGTCCGTGAAAGGATCGCAAAAGCCGCTGAAAAAATCGGCCGAAGGGAAGATGATATTCTGCTGGTTGCAGTTTCAAAAATGCAACCGCTCGAAAAGATTTACCAGGCATATCAGGCCGGAGTCGAAAATTTTGGTGAGAACAGAGTACAGGATCTGATTTTAAAAATTTCTGAATCCAGGGTCGATCCCAAGTGGCATATGGTTGGTCATCTGCAATCCAATAAAATAAATAAAGTTATCGGAAATGTTGAGATGATCCAATCAGTGGATAGCATGAATCTTCTGGAAAAGCTTGCGATAAATGGAGAGGAAAGAGGTGTTACCTCGAGAGTATTGCTTCAGGTAAATACCAGTGGTGAAGATTCAAAGTTTGGGTTTCAACAAGAAAACGTTTTTACGGCCTGTGAATTGGTTGAAAATCTTTCACATCTAGAGATTCACGGTTTAATGACGATTGGACCATTTACGGATGATAAATCAAGAATTGTGAAGAGTTTTACCAGTTTGCGAAATTTATCTGAAGAATTAAACAGATACAGTTCCGCCAAAATCAAGATGAATTATCTATCCATGGGGATGACCGGTGATTTTGAGATCGCCATAGGCGAGGGAAGTAATCTTGTAAGAATCGGTACAGCGATATTCGGACCCCGTATTTAGGGAGGTGAGTTTTGAAAATAACACCTTTAGAAATAAAACAACAAGAATTTAAGCGCGTAATGCGTGGATATGACACAATTGAGGTTGATACCTTTCTGGACATGGTTGGAGCTGAATTTGAAAAAATACTCAATAATGCAAATGAGAATGAAAAAAAAATAATCGCATTGGAAGCTGAACTTAATAGTTTCAAAGAAGTTGAAAGTACATTAAAACAGACTCTGATGAGTGTACAGGAAAGCTCTGATAAATCAATGGCAAACTCTAAAAAAGAAACCAACCTGATCCGAAAAGAAGCAGAATTACAGGCCCAAAAATTAATAGAAAATGCCCGTCGTGAGCGAGACGCTATGAGAGAGGAAGTAACTACTCTGAAAACACAAAAACAATCTTTGATCGCCCGACTTCGACACGTTCTCACTTCTCAACTTGAATTGATGGATGTTCTGGAAATAGACGATATGGATATATCCATGCTAAAAGATCGAACAAAGAAAGTATTTTCTGCGGCAAAAAATCGGGCAAAGCCGGCCACGTCACCCGAAAAAGAAAAAGATAGCGAAACTATGCCCACCGATGATACCAAAATAGAAACCGAATCAGATGGCAAAGAAAATGAATCAAATCTGTTTAAAGATGTCTTTGGAGATGATATGGAGACATTAGTTAAATAAAACTGAAAGGAAAAACACCATGAAGAAAATTATAAGCGGTGTTCTACTCATATGTTTTTTTAATCTCATTATTGGATGTTCCTCAAGCATCAGGATCGATGAACCGCCAATTGGCGAGTCCGTGGTTATAAACTTGGTTGACGGAAGCACCCGGGAAGGTGTTATCTTGAAAAAAGAAGGGACAAAACTAAAATATATCGATACTCAGTCACACCGGCCGGAGGACCTGGATATCAGTAAAATAAAGTCGATTGGATATGCAGATAAAGTCTACGATTTAGAGGGGAATGTGATAACTGACGAGAAGATAAGTGATGCGAAAGGAATGTCGAAAACACTCGCATATGGCTTTGGTGGGTTGGTTTTAGGTGCAGCGGTTGGTTTTGGTGTCGGAGCGTTGATGCAATCAGAGGATGTTGCGATTGGCTATCCGATGGCCGCTTTTGGAATTGCCGGAGCTATATATTTTGGTATAATGGGAAGTAATAGTGACAGGGAAGATGCTATCGACGATATCCGGGCTGAACGATATGAAGTTAGCCAGGCAGAGTTGAAAAAAAGATTAGAAGCAGAAAAGAAGAGACTTGAAGAGCAAAAAGAAAAACAAGAGCAACTAAAAAAGGACCTAGAAAAGAAAGAACAAGAATAGACTCGGTACTCGGTTTTCGGTGCTGGATACTTGATACTGGATAAAAGATTTTGGATAAGCGAGATATATTCCCTCCTAATAAGAGGGGGGTCTTGATTGTCAGGTATAACAACCCCCTCACCCCCTTTTTTAAGGGGGAATTAGATCGTGCCCATCGAGCACCGAGAACCGAGATTTTTAAAAAGGTTGATTG
>JAGLYF010000208.1 GCA_023132435.1 Calditrichia bacterium
GATGTAAACAAAGACTATGGTAAACTCAAAATGTCGATTCGCAAAGATAATTACTACCCGGAAAAGATTGAGTATTACGATAAGGGCGGTAATCTGTGGAAAGTGATGGAACGCCGTAAAATCAACAAAATCGGGAAATACTGGTTCTCAATGGAATTTGAAATAAAGGACTTAAAAGAAGAACATAGTACAAAAATGGTCCTGAATGACGTAGAATTTGACACTGGTATAGAAGATAAAGTGTTTACCCAACGTTATTTGAAGCGGGCCAAATAATTAATAAACCAAACACAAGGAGAAAAGTCATGTTAGATATTATTAAAAAAAGTCTTTATTTGGGGTTAGGCGTAGCGTCGGTTACAAAGGAGCGCGTAGAAAGTGTGGTGGACGAGCTCATAGAAAAAGGCCAACTGTCCAAAGATGAAAAATCAAAGGCGATCAAAGATATATTCGATAAAATCGAAAAAGAAGAAAAAGAAGTTCAAAAAAAGATTCAGAAAGTTGTAAAAGAAGTGTTCGATAAGGTAGGGGTCGCCACTCAAAAAGATATTGAGAACTTGCAAAAACGGATTAAGAAACTGGAAGCAAAATTAGCTGAAAAATAAAGTAATGAGAATACCATGAAGAGAGACATTCGTAAATCGATACGACATTTAAACCGCTACCAGGAAATTTTACGGGTATTTATCAAATATGGATTTTGGGATATCGTCGCTAAAATTCAAATAGGTTTAATCCCGGATATTGCTAAAAGAATCCTGCCACAGATCGAAAAAAAAGAATTGGCTGTATTAGGCATACCGGTACGGCTGAGGATGGCCTTCGAAGATTTGGGCCCTACATTTATCAAGTTCGGTCAAATGTTAAGCCTGCGGCCCGATCTAATACCGCCTGAAATCGCCCAGGAATTTTCTAAGTTGCAGGACGAAGTTGCCGCTGAGCCTTTCGAGGAAATTGAATCGCAAATGAATCGGGAATATAAAAAACCTTTTTCGGAAATGTTTGCTGGCTTTGATAGAACACCTTTGGCCGCAGCTTCGATGGCACAGGTGCATAAAGCAAAATTAAAAAGTGGCGAGGAAGTAGCTGTAAAAATATTACGTCCCAATATAAAACGTCAGATTGAAACGGATGTGGGTATTTTACTCAATCTTGCACAATTGGTTGAAAAACATATTCCCGAAAGCAAGCTGTATGATCCGACTAGCATTGTTAAAGAATTTGATAAAACCATTCGTAAAGAGCAGAACCTGATATTGGAAGGACGAAATATCGATATCTTTCGCCGGAATATGCAGGAGGAGCCCACAATAAAAACGCCACTTGTTTATTGGGATTATACCACTGAGAAAATCCTTGTAACCGAATATATTCACGGTATCAAAATATCCGACTTACAAGCTCTGGATAAGGCCGGGATAAACCGCGAGCAAGTGGCTAAAAACGGTACAAGTTCTATTTTAAAACAAATCTTTGAACATGGTTTTTTTCATGCCGATCCACATCCGGGGAATATTTTTGTTTTGCCGGGAAATATTATTGTCCCTATCGACTTTGGTATGATGGGCCGGATTGACGATGAAATGAAAGAAGATTTACTGGATATCCTGCGTGGAATTGTAGAAAAAGATGCTTATCGTATTACCCGTGTCTTACTTAAAATTGGACTTATTGAAGAGCAAATAAATTCCAGGGCTCTGCAAAGAGACATTTTGGATTTAATCGACCGCTATCACGGAATTCCTTTAAATCAATTAGATGCCACCATACCTCTCAATGAATTTATGGAATTAATTCGCGAACATCATATTAAACTTCCACCGGACATGGTAATGATGGGCAGAGCCATGGTTATATCTGAATCGGTTGGGGTGAAACTTTACCCGGAGTTCAACCTGTTTGATTTACTCATTCCTTACACAAAAGGAATATTTTTTGACCGTTTTAACCCGCTTGTTCAGTACCGGCAGATTCTACGCATACTGGAACAAACAACTGATCTCCTCAAGAGCCTTCCGGAAGATTTACAGAATATTCTTCTAAAAATTAAAAACGACCGGCTGTCCATAAAATTTCAACATCAGGGACTGGAAGATTTTACACGGGAACTGGACCGTTCCAGCAACCGGATCGCTTTTTCGATGGTCATTGCAGCACTTATTGTAGGCTCATCTCTGGTCATTCAACTTGATAAAGGTCCTTTGATTTGGGATTTTCCCGCCCTGGGGGTTATCGGATATGTTTTGGCCTCCTTTTTAGGGATTTGGCTGCTTATTTCAATCCTAAAATCGGGAAAATTGTAAATAGGAATTTTAATATGTTATACTGGATAATAAGAAAAATATTGAAAATATATTTTTTTATAATCCTGGATGTTCTTATTCAGGGTTTAGAAAATATTCCAGAGGACGATCGTGCAATTCTGATAGCTAATCATCCTAGCACGATGGATACTTTTCTAATAATGAGCATTATTAAAAGAAAAATATATACCTTCGGGAATGCAAATTTTTTTAACAAACCACTGAATCGTCGTTTCTTGCGTGCATTAGGCGGTATTCCGGTCAAAAATGATAAATTCAATCGATCCTCCTTAATAGAAGCGGAGCAACTTCTACATCAAAAAAATCTTATTCTTATCTTTCCTGAAGGACGGGTTAACCCTGGTAATTCTCTATTACCTTTAAGAAATAGCTTCATAAAAATTTCTACCAAACTTAGAACACCTATTGTTCCAATAGTAATCTCGGGAAGTGATAATTCTTTAAAATTGGGACGTTTTTTCCCCCGACCGTCAAAAATATTTATAAAAATTTTTAAACCAGTACAATTATCAATCCCAAAAAGACAAAAAGCGAATGAACATTTACAAAAGGTTAGACAAAACATTAGAAATATATTTATCAATGAAATTAACACAATGAAAATATTACAAGAGGCAAAATGAGATTAGAGATCGGAGACATGACACAATGAGCAACCCAAAAACCGCCTTAGTCCTGGGCTGTGGTGCTGCCCGGGGTCTTACCCATATCGGTGTATTAAAAACGCTGGAAAAATATAAGATCCCAATTGATATAGTTGTCGGTACCAGTATGGGTGCCATGATCGGTGGAGCCTATGCCGCGGGGCTGAGACCTGAACAAATCGAAGAGATAGCTTGTGAAACCAATTGGTTAAAAGTGGCCCGGATTTTATTTCCAAAACGTTTGCAAATGGCTGGATTACTGGATGGCGGGCGTGTCCAGGATTTTTTACTTGCCTTGGTAGGAGAGCGAAACATACAGGACCTGAAAATTCCATTTGCCTGTGTGGCTACAGATATCTGGACGGGTGATGAAATCGTATTAAACTCCGGTTCATTGGTAAATGCTATACGTGCCAGTATTTCTTTCCCCTTTCTTTTTTCGCCAATGAAAATCGACAGCCGCTTACTTGTTGACGGTGGCGTTGTAAATCCTCTCCCTACAAACATTGCCAGAAACATGGGCGCTGATATAATTATTGCTGTTGTTGCTACACCGCCAATAGACCGTCATATTAAGAAGATGAATTCCGGAAGAATGATTACACCAAAAAAAATACTGGCTCCTGTTAGCTCTTCTGCTTTCTATAAAAGGTTTTTAAACTACTTTGATAAAGAGAATCATAACCTTTCGAGTGGAAAAAAAGATGATATCATATCGCCCGGTATCAGACAGAAAATGATCCAAGTTGGTACGATTATGGAAAATATGATTCTAAATCTTCGATTAGAGGCAGAACCTGCAGATATTATAATTAATCCGGATTTGGGTGATATTCAATTTATGGATTTTACAGGAGCGAAAGAATTAATCACACGTGGCCAAAAGGCGACCGAATACCAACAGGAAAAAATATATCGTTTATTTGAATCCCGAAATAAACCTGAGGAAAAACATGGTGAATGATCAAATTGAAATAAAAGAAGTAGTAAATCCTTCGATGTTTAAAAAATTTAGAAATAGACTTCTGCAAAATGAGGCTTTTTGCCTCATTGTCATTCCCGCCCCGCATCAAGTGCGGGATAAACTCCAGCGGGAATCCATTGAAAATAAAGAGTTTCCTGGATTCCGGGTCAAGACCGGAATGACAAAAAACGTCATTTTGCAGAACTCTAATTTAGAAAGAAAAAGGAGACATTAATACACAATGATATCTAGTAAAATTAATGGATAAAGAATATAATTAACATGAGATCAAATAAATACAGTTACTATAAAGGAGAGTAGAGATGATTGATAAACCGAGAATATCCATTGTAATCTCTGTCTTAAACGAAGAGAGTACGGTTGCCGGTGTGGTAAAAACATCACTGGAATGCCGGATGGTGGATGAGGTAATAGTGGTTAACGACGGCTCTACCGACAATACATCAAAAAATCTGAGATCGTTTTTTAACAATCCAAAATATACTTATATAGAGTTTGAACTGAACAAAGGTAAATCGTACGCTATGGTTGCCGGTGTCGAAATCTCTACTGGTGAGGTCATTGCGTTTATTGACTCTGATCTGCAAGGTTTCGAAGAAAAGCATATTGAACAGCTTTTAAAACCGCTTCTCTCCGGAGAGGTTGATATGGTTATTGGCCATCCTACCGAAAACAAATTTGATGAAAAATTTAATCCACTGCAAATGCTTTCAGGCGAGCGCGCTGTTTTTAAAAAAGATATTCTACCCATTCTGGAAAAGATGAGAACTGCCAAATATGGCGTGGAAATACTAATAAACCTGTATTATAAAAGCCAGGGCAAAAAAATAAGATATGAGTTCTTATGGGGGATCTATCATTTGATAAAATTCCGCAAAGAAAATTTAAGCTCATCCCTTAAAAATTACGCCACCGAGGTAAAACAAATTTCCCGCACCCTGGCGGCGAACAATCTGCTTGTTTTTATGGCATTAAGAATAGTCATCAAAGGAATGAGATTTTAAAATGTTTATTGCAGCTTTTTTTTTGGGATTGCTGTTTTCAATTCCAATAGGCCCCCTGGGGCAAATTATGTTAAAACGAGCAGCAGAACGCGGATCTTGGCATGGTTTTTCGATAGCGATTCCTGATGCAGCGATTAATTTTATATTTAGCGCGGTTTTCCTGATTGGAATGGGACAACTAGATTTAAACCCAATTGTGAAACTGACAGCCCAGGTTGCCGGTGTGTTGTTTCTTCTTTTTATGGGAATAAGGGAAATATTTTTTTCGCCCAAAAAAAAGAGCGATAAAAATGAATTGTCTTTAAGCAACGGTATGGTAATCGGCAATTTGTTTTTAGTGCTCGGTTATTACGTTTCCAATCCGACAATCTGGGCCTTCTGGATCAATTTTTCTGCGTTTATAAATGAAACGATCATCGTGCAGCAGAATTTGTTTAATTATATACTCTTTAGTGCGTTATTTGCGCTTGGAGTTCTAAGTTGTCAATATTTAGCTATCCTTCTATTTAAAAACATAGGACGGTTTGAAAAGGCTAAGACCGCAATAAAATTTACGTCTTCAGGCGCGATAATAATAACAATAAGTTATTTCTTCTATTTAACCATTCAGGATTTGACAGCGCACTGGAGTACTGTTATAAAAGTACTCCAATAATAAGAGAAAGAACTAAATAAAAGATAAAAAAATAAAACTGACTAAGGAGTGTATTTCATGAAAATCGGTTTAGCGCTTGGAAGTGGTTCTGCCCGCGGCTGGGCTCATATCGGTGTTATAAGAGCCTTAGAAGAAGCAAATATTAAAGTTGATTATATTGCAGGCACAAGCATTGGTGCTTTTGTCGGGGCGTTTTACTCCAGCGGGAATCTGGACTATTTGGAAAAATTTGCACTTGGAATGGATTGGAAATCTATTATTTCTTTTTTTGACGTTGGTTTTCCAATTAGAGGACTTTTAGATGGTGAAAAAATTTATCAACTGGTTTCCAAACAATTTCTTAAAAAGAAGATAGAAGAAACTAAAATTCCTTTTTGTACGGTCGCCACAGATCTCATAGCTGGCGAGGAAGTCGTAATAAAAAGCGGTAATATTGTTGATGCGGTTAGAGCAAGTATATCTTTACCAGGGATTTTTACACCCCTTAAAAAAGATGAAAAATATTTGGTTGACGGAGGCTTGGTAAATCCTGTTCCGGTAGATGTAGTACAAAAAATGGGGGCTGACATAACTATCGCGGTAGATTTAAATCATGACATCGTAGGAAAAACTGAGTTAGCCGATAAAAATAATAAATCTATTAAAGCAAATTCAGGGAATGAAAAAAAAGATAAAATAACATATGTTAATAATATTGAAGCAATACAATCACTTAAACATAAGTACCATGAGCTTGAAAAATCTGCAATTGAAAAAATAAAAAATTGGACTATTATTAGTGATGAACCCAACATATTCGATATAATCGGAAATTCAATTAATATTATGGAGCATAAGATCACGCAAATTAATCTGGAAATATCAAAGCCGGATATACTAATTCAACCTTCTCTGGGACATCTTAAATTATTGGATTTCAATAAAGCAGAGTCAACTATAAACGAAGGATACGCAAAAACTAAAAACATTATAGATGAAATAAAAAGGAGACATTAATACACAATGATATCTAGTAAAATTATAGGAACAGGTTCTTACCTACCGCAAAAAATTCTCACAAATGATGAATTGAGTAGAATAGTCGACACAAATGACGAGTGGATTTTTCAACGTGCAGGCATTAAAGAACGGCGTATTGCTTCCGATTCGGAAGTGACCTCTGATTTAGCTGCAAATGCCGCGCTGGCAGCTATTGAAAATGCAGGTATGATCCCGGCAGATATTGATTTAATCATTGTGGCTACAATAACACCGGATAAATTATTGCCTTCAACTGCCACACGGGTTCAAAAAAAAATTAAGGCTCGAAAAGTTGCGGCCTTCGATATTTCCGCCGCCTGTTCAGGCTTTGTTTACGGACTGACGATAGCTGATCAGTTTATTAAATCAGGATTCTATAAAAATATCCTTGTAATTGGTGTGGAACTGCTAAGCCGTATTACCAACTGGGAGGACCGTACAACTTGCGTTCTTTTTGGCGATGGTGCCGGAGCGGTTGTTTTATCTGCAAATGAAATAGAAAACGACACCGGATTTAAAAACGTGACATTAGGTGCTGATGGCTTTTCTCCGCCGGAGTGGTTGGAAATCCCGGCAGGAGGATCGGCTTTGCCTGCCAGCAACGAATCCGTACAACGAAAACTGCATTATCTCGCCATGAACGGTAAAGAGATATTTAAATTCGGGATTAAAATTATTCCTGAAACAATTAACCGTCTGTTAGATAAAAACGATTACACAATTGAAGATATTGATTTAATAATACCCCACCAGGCCAATGTAAGAATAGTTGAGTCTGCCGCTAAACGCCTGGGTATTTCAAAAGAAAAATTTTTTATGAATATAGATAAATATGCCAATACTTCCGCCGCCAGCATTCCCATTGCTCTAGACGACGCACGAAAGAAAGACTTAATTAAAAAAGGCGATAAGGTAATAATGATCGGTTTTGGTGGTGGTTTAACCTGGGGTGCAATACTATATAAATGGTAGCGGAGATTAATTAGCAGGTTTGGCTTTGGGTAATAACATCTTCAGAGGATAAATACATATTAGTATATTGAAAGCTCAAGAAGAAAAGAAATTTAATATTGAATATTTGTCGGGAAGCATTATCGAAAGTGTAACCAGGGGCGCTGTTTTATACAAAAGGATTTAATGTGTATGAGAAAAATTATTATACAATTATTACTGATTATTTTTACCTCATTTTCTATGGCCTTTAGTCAGGAAAATCAACAGCCGTTTAAATGGCAGATCGGCGAGGAGCTGACTTATAAAGTTTCCTGGGGATTTATCCGGTTGGGGACACTAAAGATGTCCATAGTTGACATGGCCAATATCGAAGGGGTTAAAACTTATCATACCCAATTGAATATAGATTCCAATCCCTGGCTTTTTATTGTGAGCATGCACAGTCAATTTGACAGTTATTTAATGCAAGATACTTATTCACGTCTATTTCTATGCGAAGAAACCATTGATGGTGATGATTTTAATAGCACTTACAATTTCGATTATGATAATAAAATATTAAAAATTCATTACGAGGGTATAGAAAATAATAATGTTGAAAGAGATACAACAATAGCATTAACAAAAAAATTACAAGATGGTATGTCCATTATATTTTATGCCCGTGCAAATTGTAATAAAAGTAAACAGGAGACATTGGATGTTGTATTTGAAACAAAAGAAGGGCTGTTGGACATTAATTTTACAGGTAAAATGGATACAATTTACGCTTCTTCTATCCAGAAAGAAGTTCCTGCACTTTATTTAAATGGAGAGGCTCATTTTAATGCGATAGCCGGATTTGGCGGAGTCTATGAGGGGTGGTTCAGTACTGATGAGCAACATGTTCCTTTAGCTGCCCGGATGGAAGTCTTTGTGGGCAGTGTTTATCTGGAACTCGAAGAATATAAAAATTGGCATCCAAATGATTAACCATTAATAACTTATCAATTTAGGTATAATAATGAAAACAGGTCTCACATTGGGAAGCGGCGCAGCAAGAGGATTAACACATATCGGTGTTTTAAAAGCACTCGATGAATTCGATATTAAAATTGACTACGTAGGCGGTTCAAGTATTGGCGCCTTAATCGGCGCTGCATATGCAATGGGTATGCCCTGGCGGGAAATGGAACAGATCGCCTTAAAAACGGACTGGAAATTGATGGCCAGAGTTTTCTCTCCTACCCTTTCGCTATCTTTTCTGACAAACGATCGCTATCTTAATGAATTTTTACATGGTATTTTCGGTACTAAAACTTTTAATGATCTAAAAATTCCATTGAGCGTGGTAACAGCAGATATAGAAACCGGAGAAATGGTTGTTTTTAGAAGTGGGAGTCTTTTAAAAGCAGTGAGGGCCAGTATTTCTCTTCCTATCATCTTTTCGCCCGTTACCCACAATTCATACCATTTAGTTGATGGCGGATTGGTCAACCCCACCCCCGTTGATGTGACCAGGGAAATGGGTGCCGATAAGATAATCGCCGTAAACTTACGTGCCTTTTTCCCACATCAGGCAGTTTTTAA
>JAGLYF010000209.1 GCA_023132435.1 Calditrichia bacterium
AAGAATCACTTTGAGTTTCAGTCTTTATCAATATTTAGATTTTTTTTACGAATTTTCCATTTTTTCTTTGCTAATTCCTGCATATTAACTTCAATATCTTTCTCATCCATAATTTCTAATCCAAGTATTGTCTCAATTATATCTTCCATAGTAATCAAACCTTGCATTCCACCATATTCATTAATAACCAAAGCTATATGTTCCTTTTTCAAAAGTAATTCTTCAAATAGTTTTGGAATCGAAAAGTTTTCATAAAAGATTATGATAGGACGCTTTAAATCTTTAAGTTCTTGGTTAATACTATGATTAGCCAGTTTTTCCAGTACATCGGAATTAAGAATATATCCTGTCACATTATCAATATTTCCTGAATAAACCGGGATTCTGGAATATTGCAGATATTCTTTTTGTTTAATAAAATCATCAAGAGAAATTTCTTCAGGCGCAGATACTACAACAGTTCGAGGTGTCATAATAGCTCGTGCATTAATCGTTTTAAGTCTAATTAAATTATTAATAATTTTACTTTCGCTTTCTTTTAAGACGCCTTCTTTTGTTCCTAAATGAACTGATGCAACAATTTCTTCTCTACTCATTCTTTTAAATTCTTTATTCTTTGAAATAAATTTCGTTATAAATTCAGATATAACTACCAATGGATAAGAAATGTAAATCATCCCTATTATTACAATAGCCGAGGGTAAAGCCAATTTCCTCCAGAAGACAGCTCCTATTGTTTTTGGAATAATTTCTGAAAAAAACAAAATTAAAATAGTAAGAATGGCAGAGATTACTCCAAAATATACCTCGCCAAATACGGCAACTGCCTGAGCGCCAACGCCAGCTGCCCCAATAGTATGGGCCACAGTATTAATGGTTAATATTGCTGAAAGAGGTCGGTCGATTTTGTTTTTTAGATTTTTAAGATGTTTTGCAGATGCCTTTCCTTCCATTTCTTTCATTTTAATATAAGGGGCAGAAACTGAAAGAATTACAGCCTCTACAATTGAGCATAGAAAAGAGATGGTCAGAGCTAATGTTAAATAAAAAAGAAGAAGTTTCATAATTGTTTTTATTCAAACTACAAATCTCTAATTTAACCAAGTATAAGAGGTTAATCCTAAATTTACAATACATTAATCATAATCGGCATAGGGCGAGGCCTCACGTAAATGAAAACATCCAGCCTCCCGAAAATCAAAAAGTATTGATTTTCAGGCATTCCACCAAGAAAAAAGTATTCGGACAGAATTTATCCTCCCCACGGGTTTAACCACCTGGCCCGATGATAAAGAATTTTAAGTCAGCTGATTGTTTACGTTCATCAGATGTAGAGCGATCGTTAGAAATCTGTATTCAGTATTTATACAGTAGATAAGTCGATTTTACGAAAAATAATCGAACAGGAGGACTTTTTGTGCTTGTCGAAGATCCGCCCTCCGGCGGGAGTTTGGACCTTTAATATGTGTTAGTCTGCCATTTAGAACAATGATGGTTTAGTTTTTATCACCTCTCCATTTAATAACTACAGCTGATAATTTTGAATTTTTCTTTGCACGTCGAGTTAAAGCAGCATCTCCAGAAGGTAAGTAAACCAAATGATCGAGATCAGAACAAGTGAGGCATATTTTTCCTTTTATTTTTTGATTATGAATGATTCCCATATAGTTCGAGAAAGCGGTTCTCGGCCTTCACACTGCCAATCAGGATGATATCCGATTTCTCCTGCAAAGGCAGGTGCGGATCAAGATTGAACTGCATTCTTTTCTCACCAACGATGGCCACCACATTGCAGCCGGTTTTTTGGCGGATGCCTGAATCAGCCAGAGTTTTGCCAGCCAGCGAGGTAGGAAGTTTTACTTTAAACACATCCAGGCCCTCGGCGACCATTAAAATATCGCTGCGATCCAGCAGATTAAATATGGTGTTGGCACCCATTGAGGCATAGGACATAACAAAATCAGCGCCAGCTCTGTGCAGGGTCGCGACATTTCTTTCCAGGGTAGCCCGGCTGATAATCTGGATATCCGGGCGCAGGCGGCGGCAATAGATCACCAGATAGATATTAGTATCATCATCATGAGTAGTAATGATCGCTGTGGGGGACTTCATAATTCCAGCTTTCTCCAAAACCTCCAGATCTGCGGCGCTGCCCAGGATATATTTACCATCATCAGCGATCCGCTCCGGCAACTGTTCTATGATGCGATATTCAACCCCGCGTTTTTGCAGCGCCCGGACGGTTGCCCGCCCAACGCGTCCGCCACCAATGATGATCACTGGCTCTTTAATCATGTGATAAATACAAAACAATTCATCGTATTTGCGTAGCTCCTTCCGGGAACCGGCCAGCACCAAAACAGTATTGGGAGTAATCTGCATTTCCGGTTCGGCTGTCTGGAACTGCCCGCGCTCCCAAGCCCCTAAAATTGTTACACCGGTCTGTTCCCGCAGCCGGCTTTCCTTGAGTGTTTTGTCGATCAACGGAGTTCCGGTAACGTTGGCTTCGGCAATCAAAAGTGAATCAAATCTTCCGATCATGTGTGCCATGGCATCACTGCCCGTGGTGCGGCGGGCCAGAGATTGACCCATCATTTCATCGAGACGGAGAACATGAGTGCTGCCGGCCAGTGTTAAAATGTCGATTGATGCCGGGTCTCTGGCTGTAGCAATGACGGGAACTATCTCGGATATTCCCCGCACTGTAGAGACTACGTTGGTGTTGACCGCATCGCTACGTGTCGTAACAACCATTGCCGCCGTTTCTACTCGAATCTTCTGGTAAGTTTCCGGATCATCTAACTCCCCAACGACCACTTTTACATCCAGATCTGAGAGGCGCAGAGCTTCTTGCAATTCCGGAACGAGCACGACATAAGAATAGTGATACTGTTTTAGCTTTTTGATTAAGGTGCTGGTGACCGGGCCGTAAGAGGTCATTATGACGTGACCCGTGGTTTCTTCGGGCAGCTCCCTGGGTGCAAGAGCAGCGGACTGCGCTTCCATCCAGGGCGCGTAAAAAAACTGTATGAAGGTGAACGGCAATAAAATCAGCAAGAACAAAACTCCGGATAAAAGAACAAATACTGAAAAAATCCGCCCCAAATCACCATGAAAGGTAATGTCGCCAAACCCCAGGGTCGACATGACGGTCAATGTCCAGTAAAACCCTGTTACCCAGCTAAAATCTCGGCCCTCCCAGGCCATGATGTAATGGAAGAGTATGCTGTATACAATAACCATAATGGCCAGCGCCAGCAAAAACTGGAGTAATATGCGCAGATTTCTGATGCTGGGGCGACTTCGCAGAAAGTAAATAAATTGTGCGGGAAAAAATTTCATAGAAGGGTACAACTCCTGAAATTAAAGCGTTCGTTCTGGTTTATTGAGATTATGGAGCCGCAGTAAAGTCAGCTCAGTGCTTTTTGAATTTTATTCTGCTTTTAAAGAAATCTGAACGTTACTTTTAGTGGCGCATTCCCTAGGCATAAGCGGCCCCGTGAGATAAGTTGGAAATATATAGTTTTACCAATAATTTCATACCTATCTCACGGGGTCCGACTTAATGCCATTGATATTACATAAAAGGTCCTCCCAAATTTTGTAATATTGTTTTGACGGTAAACATTAACATAATTACATGAGGACCTCATCATGCGTTATACACAAATTAATTCAAAATATGTGTGTGGCATAGATCTCCACGCCCGGGAGATGTATGCCTGTGTCAAGAATAAGAAGAGTGAAATCCTTTTCCATCGTAATATGCGAACAGACTTTGACCAATTCAAGAAAAAGATGCAGCCATTTCGCTCTTGAGTAGAACAGCATCAGGGTATGTAGGGTAATTCTGGCGTCGTATCAAGTTACGGCATGTTCTAACTTTTCAAAGAACAACAGATCCTGTATATGTGTTTAGTGTCAGTCTCTGCGGATCAGCCGGGGCTGACAGGTGGTTTAGCCATCTATCCTTTTGAAATTCACTGATCTATTATCTTTTATATCTTCCCATTAATTGTCCTTCTGACAATATATATCCCTCCATTGCTTTCAACAATTCTGATTTTGTAATACCGGCTTCAACATTAAGTTCTTCGGTCAACGCATAGACTTTGAAATAATAGCGATGTGTACCTCCCGGAGGACACGGTCCACCGTAACCTATTTTTCCAAAATCATTCCTGCCTTGTTTGGCTCCATTTGGTAATATCTCTAAGGAGGGGACATCCTCGGAAAGTTCGTTAATGTTTGCAGGCAGGTTGTAAATAACCCAATGTACCCAAGTTCCCATTGGTGCATCTGGATCATCACAAATAATAGCAAATGTTTTTGTTCCATCAGGTACCTTTGACCATTTTAAAGGGGGTGAAATATCAATATCATCACAAGTATATTTCTTAGGTATCATTGCTCCCTCGTCGAAGCCTGAGCTTATTATTTCCATTATTTTGCCTCCTAAAATGTTTGATTTATTTTTAATTTGAAAAGAGCAAAGAAAGAAGAATTACTCCCTGTACCGATAACCTCCTTTTATCCCTTTTTTCGAAAACACAATCTGCCACAACTGATTCTTTCTTGACCTGAAACCGCCCGCACATGAAAGAAGATAATAG
>JAGLYF010000021.1 GCA_023132435.1 Calditrichia bacterium
TCCACGATGTTATGCTAATTGTCAATTAATAGCTATCCTGATGTACATTTTGTACCGCCCGCCCGGAGGGATCGATCACATTTTTCAAAGCCTTATCCCAGGCCAGTGCGTTTGGTGTGCTGCAGGCCACAGAAGGACCTCCCGGCACACAGCGGGCAGCATCATCCGATGGAAAATGCTCTTCAAAAATACTCCGAAAAAAATAGGCTTCCTTCGATTCAGGAGTATTGATCGGAAAACGAAACCGGGCATTTTTAAGTTTTTGATCGGATATTTCTTTATCGGTAACCATTTTTAATGTATCTATCCAGTTATAACCCACCCCATCAGAAAATTGCTCTTTCTGTCGATTTCGTATTGATTCAGGCAAATAATCAGCAAAAATTTCACGCAATATCTGTTTTTCCATCCTTTTATTTCCGGACATTTTTGCTTCCGGATTAATGGTCATTGCCACATCAATAAATTCCCGATCAAGAAAAGGCACCCGTGCCTCAACACCCCAAGCCGCCATCGATTTATTGGCCCGTAAACAATCAAATAAATGAAGTTGGGTGATTTTCCGGACGGTTTCCTCATGCAGCGATTCCGGATTCGGCGCTTTATGGAAATAAAGATAGCCTCCGAAAATTTCATCCGCACCTTCTCCTGAAAGAACCATCTTAACGCCCATCGATTTAATTTTACGTGCGATCAGATACATCGGTGTTGAAGCTCTTATAGTTGTCACATCATAGGTTTCAATATGATATATCACATCATGGACAGCATCTAATCCTTCCTGAATAGTAAAATGAAATTCATGATGCACCGATCCAATAAAATCTGCTGCATTTCTGGCTGCGGCCAGATCAGGTGAATCTTTAAGGCCAATCGCAAAGGTATGTAATTGTGGCCACCAGGCATCTTTCAGATCATTGGTTTCTACCCGCCGCTGAGCATATTTTTTTGCAATTGCCGCAAGAATAGATGAATCCAAACCACCGGAAAGCAGTACACCATAGGGAACATCAGACATCAGCTGACGATGTACAGCATCCTCAAGAGAACGACGAAGCAAAGATCTATCCGTTTCATTTTCTTTTACGTTATCATAATTTTGCCATTCCGGATCATAATATTTTTTCGGCTTACTATCTTTGCTATACATATAGTGCCCGGGAGGGAATTCTTCTATGGTCTTGCAATGTCTAATGAGAGATTTCATCTCTGAAGCGACGAAAAAATTACCATGTTCATCATATCCGGTGTAAAGGGGGCATATACCGATATGATCGCGTGCGATCAGATATGATTCTGTTTTATTATCATATAATACAAAGGCAAATATTCCGTTTAAATCCTTTAAAAAATTGACCCCCTTTTCCTGATAGAGCGCATTTACCACTTCACAATCAGATTCGGTTTGAAAGTCATAAGGTTTGGTAAGGTTTTTTTCCAGGTCTTTATGATTATAAATCTCACCATTGATCGATAATACCAGGTTTCGATCCTTACTAAAGAGTGGTTGGGCCCCATTATCGATGTCAACAATCGCCAATCGTTCATGGGCGAGTATTGCCTTATCATTGACATATATACCAGACCAGTCGGGACCGCGATGTCTCTGGACCTTCGACATCTGCAAGGCCTGTTTTCGCAGTTGATCGATATCGGACTTAATATCAAGAATTCCAAGTACAGAACACATTATTTTGCCTTTTCTTAAAATATGAGTTAACTGGTATATTTATCTCGCAAAATCGCAAAGAAAATAAGTCCACGAATTTCACGAATTAACACGAATTATTAGTCACAGAGAAACAGAGAGCACAGAGTTTTAAAAAATATTAAATATTTTTCTCTGTGTACTCAGTGGCTCTGTGGCAAAAATATATTTCGCTGCGCCGCTGCGAGAGATAGAGCATCCACTTCGGCACATAACAACATGAAAATTTTTTTAATCAAAGAAATTAATACGATTTATGCAAATCTTTTTCAACTGAGACTCGTTTCTCGATGCTGGATACTGGATACGCGATAGTGGATTAAGGTTGGTAGAAATCTATTCCCCCTTCGCCGGCAGGC
>JAGLYF010000210.1 GCA_023132435.1 Calditrichia bacterium
GGACCTTTTAGGTAATATCAAGCGCATCAAGTCGGACCCGCCAAAGAAAAGGCGGGCTGGTTATGCGCCAATCGTTGAGACTGTCGAAAAAGTCAAAATATATAAAAATCGTAGAAATTGTTTATTGTAAATATTGAACTTAAGGCATCTAAATTTCGCTAAAAATTCAGAAAGTAGGGTTTTTCGACAGTCTCGTTAGGCGTAACATTATGAGATTACGAAATCCTATAATTTTCATTTGGGCAACAGTACTGTTCACTGCATGTTTGAAACAGAGTAGTGACCATCAAGTGAAACTTGCGGTTAATCCCGTGGACGGTCAGCTTTATGTATGGATCCAACCAGGAAGTTTCCAGATGGGATGCTCGCCTGATGACAGAGCATGTCAAGACATGGAACCATTTGCTAATGAAAATCCTCGTCATCGCGTGATCATTAGCAAAGGATTCTGGATGGGACAAACTGAGGTAACGGTAGGCGCTTATAAGAAATACGCTAAAACAACTGAAAGAAAATCACCGAAGGAACTTGTCCTCGCAGCTCCCGAAAGATTTAGGGACGAGAGATATCCGCAGTCCGACAATCACCCTGTAGCTTTTGTGAGCTGGGAGGATGCCATGCAATATTGTGAGTGGGCCGGTGGGCGATTACCGACTGAAGCAGAATGGGAGTATTCGGCTCGCGCGGGAAGCAAAACTGCGAGATATGGTAATCTGGATGATATCGCTTGGTATGCAGATAATTCGGGTCATTTGAGGCTTAACAGTAATGAGTTGCAGGATTCTCAATTAAGAAGACAACGGTTAAAAGATAACCAAAACGATACGCATCCTGTGGGTAAGAAAGTTCACAATTTCTTTGGATTCTATGACATGTTAGGGAACGTTTCTGAATATTGTGAAGACTGGTACGACGAAAAGTACTATGAGGTAAGTGTTGAGAGAGATCCTGTGGGACCTTCCAATGGTAAGTTTCGGGTTATACGTGGAGGTGAGTACTGGAGCAGGCCACTCGGCGTTCGTGTATCACGCCGTTCCTATATGCTCCCAGACCACAGGTTTAAAAGTCTTGGATTCCGGTGCGTGCTTGATTCTATCCATAATTAGCTAGAACGCCTAACACTAGGTTCAAGCTGAATTTAAACGCGTCCGGTTTCTTTTTATTTCGATAAATTATCGAGCGTTTAAATCAGCTTAACCTGCACCGTTAGAAAGCCCGCAGATTGAACTTTTTTGCTTTGAAATAGTTAACATGTTTGTTAACTTCATGCTATGAGAGAAATTCATTTTTTCCGTACGATTTCGGGCTCCTGTCCAGTTGAAAAGTTTTTTGACTCGCTATCTGCTAAACAAGTTGAAAAAGTCCTGTGGGTTTTGAGAATAATCCGAGATATTGATTTTGTACCGAAGGAATATTTTAAGAAGCTCGTCAACACCGATGATATTTGGGAAATAAGAGTTAAATCTGGAAGCAATATTTTTAGAATTCTTGGATTTTTCTACAAAAATAAAATCATCATATTGACAAATGGTTTTATGAAAAAAACTCAGAAAACTCCTCTAAAGGAATTAAAACTTGCGCAAAATAGAAAAAAAGATTATTTGGAAAGGAAAAGATAAATGGACGATCTAGAAAAATATATAGATAAACGTAAAAAAAAGAGTAAATATCTTGTCGAAAATTTTGAAGATAGATACGAGACATTCAAGATTGGGATATTACTCAAGAAAGCTCGGGAAGAAGTAGGTTTGACCCAAGATGAAATCGCGAAAAAACTCAAGACTAAAAAATCTGCTATTTCAAGAATTGAAAATCATTCTGAAGATATTCGTCTATCAACTTTGAAGAATTATGTAGAGGCCTTAGGCAAAAAACTTCAACTCGTAATAAATTAAATAATCTATTATTATGGCTTTCTAACATGTATTTGTCCTTTAAAGTCAAGAGAAAATAGTATTCCAATGCGAAAAAATATATTTTTCGTGATTTAGTTCTTTGACTAATATTTACCGGCAGTCTGGCTTGGATTTCTATAACGGTTTCTCAGACGATATGCCAATGTCTGCGACCAAACATATATTAGGAGTCATGCTCCGGAAATATTAACGTAAACCTTTACTGTCCTATTCAAAGGGATGGTTTCTCACCTATTGGTGGAACCAGTTAGTTACCGGGCTCATCCCGCCCATGCGGGAAGACTTTTGGAAAAATCAGTTATTATGTATAAGACCCGTGCTGCCTGTCCAATCAATGCGTAGCAGGTTAGGGATCTGTCCAGATCATAGCCTCATATAAAATGATTGTGCTTTTAAGCACCGATTAATTTAGGAATGATCGCGAATGGACTTGTCTATAACTGACCTGAGTTAGACTTATGGCTCAGGCGGCACGGTCTTTAATTTGCAGAAAGTGTCGCATATCGAAAGCCTGATGGTTTTTGAGCATATAGTATACAGCCCGTCCAATTTTATGTGAAATGATAGCCAGTGCCCGTGCTTTTCCGTGTTTATTTTTTAGTTTAAGGTGAAGATCTTTTATCTCCTGTTTCTCCCGGATCAGCAGCAGTGTGGCCTCGGAGAAGGCCCATTTGAGATAAGCATTACCAATTTTACGATTACCTGAGCCTGTTACTTTTCCGGCGGATTTCTTTTGTGGTTTGATCAGTCGTGCATATGACGAAAAGTTTTGCACCCTTTCAAAGCGGTTGATGTCATTGATCTCATACAGTAACACCATGGCAAGAATTTTGCCCACGCCGGGAATAGTATGCAAAAGGTAAAGATTATTGGGATCATGTTCTTTGGCATGTCTGGTTAAATAGAGTTCGACGTCATTAAGCAGTATGTCGTACTGTTTGATTAAGGTCAGATTCAGTTCAATACTTTTACGAACACTAACATCTTCAAATTGCTCGCTAATACCGGCACGGTTTCTTTTTCTGGAGATGCATTTATTAAATTCAGGTAAATTATATTGACTGCGTGTGTTCTGGATGTGAGAGAGCAGTTCGGAACGTTTGTACATAAAATGCATACGACGACGAAGCAGATCCCGGGTAGATCGCATCTCAGCCGGATAGACATAGGCCATGGGGATCATGCCACCACGTAGCAATACAGCAATTTTGCGAGAATCAATTTTATCGTTTTTTGTTTTGGCACCGTGAATGGCTTTCATGTACAGGGCGTGACCTAATATGAAGGGTATATTTTCTTCCCGGCAGAGATCGGCGATCCAGTACCAGGTAAAAACACATTCCACGGTTATTGCGATATCGGGCAGAAATGGTTCAATGATTCGCAGTAAGGCTTGTGGTGAGGTTGAAATGTTTTTGTGTACGAGAATCTTTCCTGCTTGATCTAAGATACAGATATACATATTTTTGGTATGCAGGTCGATACCACAATAATATGGGTGTTGTTCTGTGTAAAAACGCATCTTGTCCTCCTTTGGTTAGATGGTTGGTGACATGAAGATGTTAATCTGTAAAATAAAGGACAAGAATAATATCAACAGGTTCAAGCTGACGCGAAACGCGGGGATGATTTTTGATTTAACCTTAATATTATTAGCCACTTATTCGCGCAGCTTAACCTTGACCGTTATAATGCTTAGGAGTTTTAAGGTGATGGCTAAAAGTTGTTTAAAAGTATTACTTATCTTATTTCTTCTGTTATCGTGTAAGAAGGTAACTGATCCAATCGGTGAGTCCAATGGTATTAATGGAACCTGGCAAGAAACATATACATGGTATAATTATCTTGAATGTCTGCATCCTGAAGATGATTCTTCTAATTGTATGATAACGCAAACCTCAATTTTGAATTTAAACACTGACGAGTTTACTGTACAAATTTCCCCTAAAGTTAACAGCACTTTCGATATTTTTGATACTTTATATAAAGGTACATTTTGGATTGAATCGGATACGATTTTATTCGAATTAGATAATGGTTCCTCCATTCAAAAGATGTCATATCAGTTGAACGGTGATAGTCTAAAAATGGTGATGGTCTATGATAGTCCTGATGGTAGGATTACTATAATACCAAGTGGCTCATTTATGTGGGGTAATGCTTTGTTAAAATTAGCCGGTACTTTTTATCGAAAAAAATAGAAATCATTCGCATTCTAACACATATTAAAGGTCCACATATTAAAGGTCCAAAGTCAAGCACAAAAAGTCCTCCTGTTCGATTATTTTTCGTAAAATCGACTTATTTACTGTATAACTACTGAATACAGATTTCTAACGATCGCTCTACATCTGATGAACGTAAACAATTAGCTGACTTAAAATTATTTATCATCGGGCTAGGTGGCTAAACCACCTGTTCGCCAGTGGGTTGAAAATGCGCCTGCCGGCGTGCGAATCAGCCTATCCCGTAGAACGGGATCTGCGACGCGGCTGACACTAAACACATATTTTTCTTGAATTGGTCGAAGTCTGTGCGCATATTACGATGGAAAAGGATTTCACCTTTCTCATTCATAACACAAGCATACATTTCCCGGGCATGGAGATCGATGCCACAGAC
>JAGLYF010000211.1 GCA_023132435.1 Calditrichia bacterium
TTGAGCATAACGCATGATAAGGTCTTCCTATGTTTGATATTTTGGTTTGTGCAAAACAAAGATAATAAATTTTGGGAGGACCTTTTAGGTAATATCAAGCGCTTCAACGCGGATCCGCCAGCTGGCGGGTCGGCCGTTATGCTCTGATTTGAAGATATTAAGCTGGTTGACATTTTGAAGAAAGAAGCTGCTATTATCCTTAAGTGCGGGAATCCATAAGTAATCAGCCGGTTATTGATAACTTATCACTTTGAAAAATGAAAAAGATAAACCAAATCCTTAGAAATTTCATTATTCTGGAGCTTTTTTTCATTTTTACGGGCTTCTTTCTGAGTAGGGCCGAAAACTCCTTCTATGTATCCACAGAATGCTGCGATAATCCTGTTCAAACCAGAACTGAACTTATTGTTTCGATTGAACCTGAATATGACTCACTGTTTTCTGAATCAGATAATCCTGAAAAACAGACACCGGATTTCTCCCACTCTCATATTGGTTTTTCAACCCCATATAAAGGTACACTTAACCATTATCATAACTACGTCCTGCATCAATTAAATTCTTATAAGTGTAGTTTTGCTCTGAATCATCAGCTCATCGTAATACTGCAGAAGCACAACATCTGGCATCAATCCTCTGACGATCCCCCTGTCCTTTTCGGTTGATTTCTCAAACCACTCATTTTTAATTCTTTTTAATGCCTAAACTTAGCTGGCTTAATCTTAACCGGAGGATATTGCCATGTCATACAAATCAAAGATAAAGGGTATTCTAAAGTTCTGTCTCGCAGGATTTGGAATCGCTATGGTCATTATAGTCGCTTTTGGTATTTGGGTATATACATTACGGTTTTCAGGACCTGATGCCATGGAGATGTCGGATTATCACCCATTCCGATCACCGGAAGCAAAGATAGAGTATTTGAGGCTATATGATGAACGCGCCACGCTCTGGCCGGTTGCTTCGGAGACCAGAATTGTGGAAACATCCTATGGTCAAACATTTGTTCGGATCAGTGGTCGGCCTGATGCGCCACCGTTGGTACTTCTGCCTGGGGGTGGGGGCAATTCCCTGCTATGGGCGCCAAACATCGCAGGCTTATCAGAGCACTACAGAACTTATGCAGTCGATGACATTTATGGTTATGGCCGAAGTGTGCCCACGCGAACCATGGAGAATTCAGACGACATTGTGAACTGGCTTGATGAGTTGTTTACGGCTCTTCAACTTGGAGACAACATCAATCTTATGGGCATATCATACGGGGGTTGGCAAACAAGCCAATATGCACTCCGTTTTGCCAACCGTCTCGACAAAATCGTGCTGATAGCGCCGGCTGCTACCATATTTCCACTTTCAGGAGAATGGGTTAAGCACGCAATTCTCATGATGATACCGCATCGCTACTTTTTAAAAAATACGGTCTTCTGGATTTTTGAAGATCTGGTGCAACAAGATGAAACAAGTCGTATATTTGTTGAAGATTGGGTGGAGGAAATCTTTGTGGCCTTAAGATGCTTTAAATTTAAAATGCTTGTCCCGCCAACTGTTTTGACGGATCAGGAACTCGAAGGCATCAAAGTGCCTACGCTTTTTCTGGTCGGTGAAAATGAAAAGATCTATTCTGCTCAATCAGCAGTGCAGCGTTTCAATGATGTTGCGCCCCGGATCAAGACGGAGATTATTCAGGATTGTGGTCATGACATTTGGATCCTACAGAAGGAAACGGTCAATAGAAATGTTCTGGCGTTTCTTAACCAAACCATGACGCAGGAATAGACGCGAAATCCTTTTTGAAAAAAAGATTTAGCGTTTGAACAACCAAAGGCGCTACAACAATCTGCCGCGTTTCGATTGCGATTCGCGGCAGAGTATATACGGTCGTTGGCATAACAACGCAATGCACCTGACCGAAAACGCGGACGATAAATTGCGGTTTAACTTCAATATTTTTAGCCGCTTATTTCGGCAGGTGATCGCTGATCGGTGCTAGAATATTAACCACGAGGGAGAAAATATTATAGAAGATCAGAAATCTCGTCAAAGAGCTGAAAAAAGAATATATACAATCAATTTAGGTTTA
>JAGLYF010000212.1 GCA_023132435.1 Calditrichia bacterium
ATCCTTGCCCGCCTCAGGCGCGGCGTGTTCTATTCCTTTTTTCTTTTACTTTTTACTTTTACCTTTTTACTTTTTCCTTCTTGCACTTGGTTTCGATTCTGTATATGTTTTAATACATGCACAAATTAATTGAGGAAATTATGGATCAAACAAATATAAATGATCAGGCGAGGTAGATTTTATGATCAATGTCAAATCTGAAGTATCTCAACTTCTTAACAAACTTCCTGATAATTGTACGATAGAAGATGTTCAATATCATCTCTATGTAATTGAAAAGATCAGAAAAGGGATAGAAAGTGCGGAAAGTAATGGAGCATTGGATCAGAAAGAAGTTGAGAAAAGATTAAAAAAATGGCGTATAAAATAAAATGGTCTCCTCTCTTATAGTTGCTGTACTTCACGGTAAAAGATTGCTTGATATTGATGATCGAATTTGATTCATTAAATATATTGATATCTCTTGCAAAGCCACAGAATCTTAATATATTTATTTTTTTCTGTCCACAGATTACGCCCCCGTAATACGGGGTCTCACGACACGTGGGACGGATGCTCGTTGAGCGTAGGCCGTGGGGCGTTGTGCGTAGAGTGTTTTTTTACCACAGATTGCACAGATTAACACAGATTAAAAAAAAATAATTTATTTATTTTTTATTTTCCTATAATGGCAATATACATTTTAAGAAGGCAATTATTTTTAAAATAATATAAAAAAATCTGTGCTAATCTGTGAAATCTGTGGTTAATAATTAGTGGACCAATTCATCAAAAAGCAAAATCATGAATGATAAATATTTAAACATTGCAAAAAAGATTATCTTAAGTCATATCGATTGTGATGAAATTAATGTATTTCTGTTTGGCTCACGGGTAACGGATGATTCCAGGCGGGGTTCTGATATTGATATAGGATTCCTTGGAAATGAGGCAATAAATCACCGTATCTTTAGAAAAATAGCGGATGATTTGGAAGAGTCAGTAGTTCCTTATCATTTCGACCTGGTTGATTTCTCAAGAGTAGATAAAAGTTTTAAAAAAATCGCATTACAGAAAATCACTATATGGAACAAAGCAAAAAGTTTAGCTATAAACTAGCAGCCTTTCGTAAATCTGTTTCCGGATTTGTTTCGGCGCTGGATATTGATCTGGGACAATTCAACCCGGAAATTATTGATGTCATTAAAAATGGGCAGATCCAAAAATTTGAGATTTGCGCGGAATTGACCTGGAAAGTCTTAAAATTTTATCTCGATCAATTTCATGGAATAGATGCTAAGTCACCAAAAGAAACAATCAAGGAAGTGTATCTGCTCGAATTGATAAATGAGGAAGAATATGAACTTTTGCTGGATATGCTAAAGGACAGGAATCGTTTGAGTCATGAATACAGAAAAGAATATTTTGAGGAAATTATCCAGCGCCTGATTAAATACCGTGATTTATTATTAGAGATTTTATCACGAATTGATACGCAAGACGCAAGACGCTAGACGTAAGACGCGGGTATCGTGGAGCGTAGGGCGTATTATGATTGGAGACCGGAGACCGTTGGGCGTGAAGCGTAGAGCGTGGTACGATATGCCGGTTGGTGTGTAGGGGCACGGCGTGTCGAAGACCCCGTTTTACGGGTGCCGTGCCCAGTAGAGACGGGTCCCGATAAAATCGGGATTTTCAACCGTCGGGCCGTCTCATTATAATAATTACCAATTCCAAATTCCGAGTTCCCAATTCCTGAGTATCATCAACCCGGTACAAGAATTCATGAAATAGTGTTATTTATTTCTTGAAATCTTACATCAATTGTTATATATTCTTGAAAACCGGGGCAAACTGATGAAGAAAAAAATTGGCACCATTCTCGATGAGGATATACTTTTTGCAGCAAAGCACATGGCCTTGCTCCAGAGGAAAACATTGAGTGAATTCCTGGAGGATGCCATTCGTACATATCTCGAAATGCAAAAGGAGAATCTAAATATATCCGATGAGACAAAAGGTGTGATGCGTATTTCACCCGGTTCCCTAAGGAAAGTCATGGAAGATGAATCGTATTAAGAAAAAACTTGCTAAAGCCACCAAATCTCGTAAAAAAACTACAAAAGAAACCTCATCTAATTAAAGATCTTGATGAGTATTTTACTAACACAAAAAAAATACCCGGGATGAACATTGAAATATTGCCTTTAGATCACAAATCATTTTTAGATAGTCAACATTTCCGTAAGGATCATGGCCTGCTTGTCAATGATTCACTTATTCTTTCGGTTATGAAAAGTGAAAAAATTAAAAATCTGGCTACAAATGATGATGCCTTTTTATCTGTCGAAATAATTGATGTTTATCAACCAAACGATTTGATGATCTAGTCCACGAATTGGTCCACGAATTATTAACCACAGATTATCACGCCAGTGGGCAGCCTGCCCGCCAACTGGCGGGGATCAGCACGCCGGTAGGCGCATTTCCAACCTACCGGCTGACACAGATTATCACAGATTAATATTTTATTTTTTTGTCCACGAATTATCCGCCTACCGGCGGATAATTCGTGGACTAATTCCTTTTTTATATATACTTGAAATACATACTATTATGATATATATTTCCTGTATATATAAAGGATATATCTTATGAAAACTATATCATTAAAAATTGATGATTCAATTTTTGGGGAAACAGAAAAACTTTTGGCTTTAATCAAAAAACCGCGGACCAGGTATATCAACGAAGCTTTAGATAATTATAACCGACTGCAAAAACGGCTGCTCATCGAAAAAAAACTGATGAAAGAATCCGGATTGGTGGAAGAAGAGTCAATGGCTGTGTTAAAAGAATTTGAACGTCTTGACGATGAAGGTTAAGCAGTTTGAAATCTGGATCGCTGATCTTAATCCGCGGATCGGGACTGAGGCAGGTAAAACCAGGCCGGTTTTGATTCTGCAAACAAATCTTTTAAATCAAATAGTGCATCCTTCCACTATTATTTGTCCGCTCACAACAAATGTGAAAATGCAATCAGATATTCTGAGAGTTCATTTGAAAAAGGGAGTAGCAAATATTCAGGACAATTGTGATATTATGATTGATCAGATACGGGCAATTGACAACACACGGTTAATTAAAAAAATCGGCGATTTACCGGCCGCATTAATTGATAAAGTAAAGGAAAATATCCTTATCGTTTTAGATTTTGAATAATGCTGGTCCACGAATTTTCACGAATTGTTAACCACAGATTTCACAGATTGACACAGATTAAAAAAAATAATTTATTTATTTTTTTATTTTCCCAGAATGGTAATTTACATTTTAATACAGCAATTACTTTTAAAATAATATAAAAAATCTGTGCTAATCTGTGAAATCTGTGGTTAATACTCGGTGGCTTCGGTGGTTAATAAAAAAATCCTGGAAGATGAAACCTACTTTTGGGTCGTTCAAAAAGCAGGCCCTGCTGGAGGCAAAGAATGACAACCTGGCATAATCTTCATTTTACAGGTATCATTATAACCTTATCTATTTAAACATCGTAAGTCTATGGATATATTCAAAGTCAAAATATTCCTAATTATTATTTTTTTTATGTGTGTCCATATTTTATATGGACAAAATCAGAAAAAAAATATTTATCTTGAAGATCCTACAAATGAATACCTGGATTATTTGATCAACTCAGGTAAATTAGAAACCGACTTTGTCCTCTGGCAACCCTATCAAACCATGGTTCTGGACTCTGTTGAAACGAATGATAAAGCAACAAACTATTTCAAAAATTTCTGGCTAAACTATTATAAAGAAGATGAACTCTCCCTGCAATTGGACGCCAAAGATGAACTCAGAGCACAAAAAAAAGTTTACAACCGCTGGGCACTGACCGGCGGTGTTCACCTCTTTGCCCCCCATATCTCCCTGGCTAACCGTACCTCGATTAACCAGGATTATAAACACGATCCCAACTATGCCGGTGATTTATCCGAATCATCACACTGGTTGTGGGGACGGGTCAATGATGCCTATATCCATGCCTATGTGGGTAACTTCGATTTCTTCTTCGGACGTATGCACCGCAACTGGGGACCGGTCGGTTCATCCAGTCTGATTTTATCCGATCATCCCTATACCTACGACCATTTTCTGTTTAGCTATACCTATAAGATTTTTCGCATTGCTCTGATCTTTGGCCGTCTGGAAGATCTGAACGCCTGGGTGAAATTACAGCCGGAAAGTGAACCATTCGAAGTCATAGGGGCACGAAAATTTTTTAGCGGACATCGTTTGGATCTCAGTTTTAGCAAAAATTTTCAAATTGGACTGACTGAAATGGCCACCTACGGCGGGGAAGGGCGTGATTTTGAATTCGCTTTTTTAAACCCCATGAATTTTTATTACGGTTTGCAGCGAAATGACCGTAACCTGATGAGTGGTTTGTGGGGGATCGACCTGTTTTACAAGCCATTCCGACAACTTACATTATATGGCCAATTCATCATCGACGATATTGTAGTCAATAACGAACCGGGCCAGGATGACCGCGCGCAGTTCCCCGATCGTCTGGGTTTTGTATTTTCCGCCCGCAGCGGCGATTTGCTCTTAAACGGTTTAAATCTGGAACTCGGTTATACCCGGATCTCCAACCGCACCTATCAGTCCAAGTTTACCTACGAGAATTATCATTACCGTGAACTAAGCAGGGGTTATCCCTGTGCCGGTTGTGAAGAGTTCAGATTTAAATTTGGTTACTGGAATCTTTTTCCTTTTTATTTCGAAAATGATCTGATTGTGGGGAGGTACGGGGATGTGGAACTTACTGATCTTTTTCCTCTGGAACACGAAGAATTCCCGGTAGAGCCGGTGACCGATAATCTGCTAAATATCACTAAAATACAATATTTCGCCAGCCGCTATTTTCAATTTCATTTTACCGCCAAATATAGTAAAGAAGAGAACCATTATTCCAACCGCATCGATCCCTACAAAGGATGGGAATTTAAATTGGGTATGAGGTTGGTTCTGGCGGCAGGGATAGGTTTGTAAAGATTTTTTTAACCACAAAGACACAAAGGAACCACAAAGGTCACAAAGAATTTAATAATATTTTTTCTTAGTGAACTTTATGCCTACTTAGTGTCCTTTGTGGTTAAAAAAAAATCTTTCGCATAAGCAAAGTCCCCCATCTTGACTCATCGGTATTAAATCGGTAAATTTTACCTTTTACTTCAAAATGGAGAGGTGGCCGAGTTGGCTGAAGGCGCTCG
>JAGLYF010000213.1 GCA_023132435.1 Calditrichia bacterium
ATGATCCGCTTAAGTCAACGCGCCATGGTTAGTGAAATTGATATTCGACCGACGAACCCCAGATGAAAAAAAACAACCCCCTTAATCCCCCTTTTCTAAGGGGGAGACTGATCTCTATCAACCAATATCCCAAAGCGAGCATCAAGAATCGAGGATCCTGCATCCTAAATCACTTAAATAACTTATGACCTAATCTTTTTACGGAGGCATCCCAGCGTTGGATGAGGTAATATTTTTCTTTTTCAAAAACACGCGTAACATTTTCCAGATATTCTTCTGCGTCCTGGATACTTGAATTCTCGGTTCTGTTGATAAAAGACAGGTTGCGTGAATGATAAAACGGAATCATGGATTCAATCAGTTTTTCCCGATCGACCAGGTTTGTACGATAAGCAATGGCAAAATTAAACAGTACCCGAGCCCAAAGATCACTGGAATAATAAAATTGTTTTTTGTCTTTAATCTGTTTCAGTTTACTAATTTCCATATATTCCGGTCCCGGTATAATTTTCTCCCATATTTCACCATACTTTTTAAATCCATTCATAAAACTTTTATAAAGAATATCCGTATTGACATTAACTACCGGCGGTTTCTCCTCTATGCCGAGTCCAAAACCATAGATATTACTCGGCCTGGACTCAAATGTGTCTTTCCATATAAATTCGAAATCTATGATAAGATCGAACAACGTTGATACAACCTCGGTAAACATTGAGCCCAGATCTGCTGCCGGATCTTTAGGATTATGAATCTTGGGATTTCCTAAAAATGCCTGACAAATATTGAACCGGCGGGCAATAGCAATAGTAGTCATCCAAATATCAATACCAAAATGTGCAATCTTATCATTCCACAATTTTTCCGAGAGAAAGGCACGGGCCAGTTTACCGGAAAATCCGAAATCCCCACCAATCGGTTGGCGAACCCTCAATCCAAAAAGTGAACGTAACAATGGATAGGCAATATGATTTGTTATCGAACCATCGTATTTGTGGCGGGCATAGATCGGCGCCACATAATCAAATCGACCCATAAGAGGTTCACCCAGATAACGGATCCAGGAAGGTGTAATACTTTTTAAATCAGCATCAACGACAATAATTGCTTTTGCATTCAATTCGACTGCGGCCTCAAAGAGGTTACGGAAATTATTTCCTTTTCCTTTTACACCCGGAGCAGTGGATATATATATTTTTGGCACTTCCGTTGGGGTATCTAAAAACGCCTCCTTGGTTCCATCAGGAGAGTGATTATCCACGTTGATGATTACTGATGATTTAGTGGAAAAATTCTCTCTCAACCCCCGACTGGCAACATCTGTGGGAAAAGCAATATTATCCGCTTCATTGTAAGAAGGTATACCAACGATAATGTCAGCTTCCGTAATGTGCAACGGATTTGCAACAATCCGGTTATTATTTACAGCCATTCTGGATCACTCCTGTTCTTCTTAATAAAATGAGATGGCTATTCTCATCGCAAAAATGAGAATTTCAATAAATAATTTTTTAAATAAGTGTATTCACTGGTTAATTCACCTTTAAAAACAATTACTGCTTTTTTAAGAGCATATGGTAAATCTAAGTCATCAAAACCGACAGAAAAATCCGCAGCGACCAATGCCGGAATATATTCTCTCAATACAGAACTGAAATATACCGATGCATCTTTGGGCAACTCACTTGGTAAATTGTCCACGGCCATAATCACCGGGCCATTTCCGGTGACTCCATCCAGAACAGCATCATTTTCAGGTTCATAAACATATACAGGATTACCCGGATCGGTTGTTTTGACGGTACATTCAATACCGCCATCCACATCACAACTGATATCACCTATCACGCGTAGAGAAGGTTTTCCGGTCCCCGAAAAAAGCTTTTTCAGATTATCCTTCGTCAGATGCCGTGGGTATGGTGTATCCCAGAATGATGCATTTACAAGTATAGAAATGTATTTTAAATACAGTTCGAATTTGGTTTTGTATCTTTCTGGATAATTATAGTATTCCTGTAAATCAAAAGTAGTGCTCCCGGACACAGATTTAACCATATCTTTTTCTTCAAAGACCACTTTGTAGACTGTATTCGAGCTTGTGACAGATTTTTTTTCAATTTCATGAATCTGATCCGGATGAACTTCCTTTATCGGTAAAAAATCCAGCATGTGCTGTACGCCCCGGGAAACATTTCCATATCCGGTAATACCAACAACAAGTGGAGTGATCTGCTCCGGCAATCCTTCTGTTCGAATCTGATCACCAAGTTTTTTAAATCCTGCTTCCGCTTCAGACTGATCTGCATAATTTAATGATTGTTTAATTAAAGAAAAAGGTGAACTAATCCCTTCCCGCTCCAACCGCTGGCCGAAGGACCATAAGGTATCAATAATTCCAGCCACACCCGCGTGATAGCTGAAGTATATAAGACGTTGATCTTTCTCGTTAACCATACGTTCATAATCGATGAGGGTACACTTCAGATCCATCAGTTTCTGCAACATCGGCATATTATAAGATTGCCCTTTGATCGTGTGAGAAAAATAAATGTAGATTTTCTTAGCAAATAAATCTTCAATTTTTACTTCTTTGATTCCTACGATCAAATCGCAGGAAGACAGATCATCCTGCACAATAGCACCTGTCTCACGATAGGCATCGTCAGGAAATATTCTATTATCCGAGGGTTGAATTATCGCTGTGAAAGAATGCTCAGATATAATTTTTTTTAAATCATCCGGTATCAGTGGAACACGACGTTCCCATTCATTTTTTGTCTCCCTGACAATACCGATCCTATTGCGCATTCAGATTCCTTTCTAATAATAAATCACCCAGGACATCTTTATGGACCATAAAATCCATTATCTTCAGTTTCACATAATCCTGGTGGTAGAAACGGTATCCCTTATTTATACCATTTCTGGCCCCGGATCCGGAATCTTTTATCAGATACCAGTAATCATTACCCTTTTTCATGATTCCGACCGCGTGGATACCATGATCATCCGTAGTTGATTTATTACTGAATCGAAATTGTCTTGAATCTTCATCGATATAATCAGAGGGAATGTCAAAAGTTGGAATCATCGCAACTTCTGTATAAGAATCGTAACCGGGCTCGGATGTATCCCCCCCTAATGAAATGGTGTATCCTTTGATCAGAGCCCTTTTGAACAAGGCCATAAATTCATCCAAAGGAAGATTAAAGTAATCTGAGTTATTCCACCAGTTATCGGGAACCGGGTAAACTACTTTTTGGTAATATTCTTCTTCCTTTAAAGATAAAACGTCTACATAATCGTCAAAATTTATTTGAACTACTTTCTCCAGATATTCAATAGGTGTCATTGTTTTATAATTGATGATTACTTTTAAAGGTGGTTCACCGATATAATGATTTAGAATTGCCTTGATATTTGCCAGGACATCCGTCTCATTCCAGATATTATTTTCTTTAATAGCGGCCAGATAACTGCTCATTTCATTAAACATTTTATCATGATCATGAAATTTTTGCCCGGGTGCTAAACCAGGGTAGGACTCCAGAGGGACAATACCATATTTTCGCCATATTCTTGTAACCGCATTAGCCATCGAACCTTGAGCAAAAAGTGAATTACCACGTTTTTGTACAAATCTTCTGGCCTTTTCAATATATTCCCAGTAAACCGTATACATTTCCGATAATTCTATTTTCTTCTTGTACAGGCGATATATCTCAGATTCAAAAAACGAGGTCGCGCAAAAACACCAACATGCACCTGTATATCCCTGAGAAACCGGTGGTTGGTGCCAGAGCGTATTGAACTGTTCAAGGGATGTCGGTAACGTCATTCCCTCAAAATCCATATGGAATTTTCTTTTAGGCTCTTCCTCAATTTCTCTGAAACTTTTAATTTCTTTTTTTATCTGCTCCAGGAATTCATTTTTGGGTTCGACAAAGATTGACTTGTCTTTTTTCTGATCCTGGGCTATGCAGATCGATAGTAAAAAAAGAACATAAAACAATATATTAATTTTCATATTCATGGAAATCTCCTGGCAATCGTTAAAGAGAAATATAGTAAATTAACGATATCTTTAAAAAAATTCAGGTAAAACTTTCATTTGGTGTGATTTTTTTGTCATTGCGAATCCCACGGCAGTGGGATGAAGCAATGACAAATGAAAATTTCATAGTAAAAGTCCGATAAATCTTTATTTTCATTACGCAATTACCATGCCATCTCATTGTAATTAGAGTATATCTTTGATGAGGGATGTGAGGTTGTTACTGAAGGGATTGCTTCATCCCACTGCCGTGGGATTCGCAATGACAACAACTTAATTAATTACTCATATTTAAATACTATCTTCCCATTCTTGATTACATATTTTAAATCCTTGATTGACAGTTTATCAGGATCTTTGGACTCAAAGACAAGCAAGTCAGCGATCATGTCTATATCTATG
>JAGLYF010000214.1 GCA_023132435.1 Calditrichia bacterium
ATCGGTTTTTACTGTAGTGGTTATACCCATCTTCAGTAATTCTTCGGGTGATTCATCTGACTTTATAATCAAACCGGGTGTAACAACCAGATTTTCAGCTTTTATAATTGTTCTTCCCGAAGTGATTGATAAATCGCCAATATCCTCAATTGTCCCGGTTAGGACAGTTTTATTATCTTTCCATTTTTTTGAGATATTAATTCCAATATCACCTTTAAATGGGATATTATTTTTACCGTTATAGATTAAAGCATTTTCAATCAGCAGATCGAATAGTTGAATTCCTTCAAGAGGTATCAGTTCATACTCCCCGGGATCGGCCTCATCGACATATCCCTCAGAGATCGCATCAAATGCAGCGAGAAGTGATATAAAACTCAATCGTGTAAGATGGTGTGGTTCTTTGGAATTCGGCAATCCGGACTCGATCAGGATAGTACTTACCCCCCAATTCTGAAAGGCATCGCCAAAAGCCCTGGGCATATAGTCCGCCTTATATCTGGCAACATGCCCCTCAATGAAGGTATCCAGGGTCTTTTTAACGATCACCGCAAGTTTTTTTGCGCGTACCCTCGTGGGACTATCTTTATTTGCTTCGTTATAGGGCGGTGCCATAAGAGCGGTGGTCAATAATTCTCCACTTTCTCCTACCGTTTCCCTACCACGCATATCATGTAAATTAAATCCAAAATCGGGCTTAATCCGATCATTCATATTTTTTAGTATCTGACCTTCAGGTGATGCTAATCGCTGTGCGTCTCGATTAATATCTATTCCCTGTACATTACGTCTTTGGTATCGCTCGGAGCCATCCGGATTAAGCATGACAATTGCGTGAATACTCAGATTATGATATATACTTTGTACAAATGGTGAGTCAAAATTTTGAGCAATAAAATAAAAAACAGATAAAAGACCAGCCGTGGCAGTTGCTTCATCACCATGCATTTGTGACCAAAGCAACAATTTTGTTTTTCCGCTGCCAAATGAAAACATGTTAATTGAACGTCCTTCAACAGATCTTCCAACTTCTTCAGATATAATATGCGAATTCAGTTTATGAATATAGTGCATTTTTTCCACGACAAACTCATGTTTCATTTCCATAAGATTGACGGGTGTTAATACATACTGTGGAAATTCATCATAATATTTCTGAATATTTAAATTTCCGGCGGAAAGGATAGTTGGAATTGCCATAAATAATACCTTCAGTAAATTTTTCATGAGAAATCCTATATGATCTGTATATTAACCATGTAAGATTAATGAGAAAAACTAAAAAATGAAAGTGATTATCGCAAAACAATCCGCTTGCATGTATTCAGATTAATGAATAATGTTATTAATATACCTTTAAATCAATCGGTAACTCTATGCATTTAACAATTGTTATACCCGCCTGGAATGAAGCCGGTAAAATCGCTGATGATATAAGAGAAATAGCTCACTTTGTAGAAAATATAAATTACCCTGTTGAATTAATCATCGTTGATGATGGCAGTGAAGATAATACCTCACAAATCGCTAAAGAAGTTATAGTTCCTGATTCCCTGGAGATCAGAGCGATCAAATACACACCTCATCGTGGTAAGGGCTATGCAGTTCGACAAGGTATTTCTGAATCTTATGGTGATTATGTCATGTTTATGGATAGTGGTCGAAATGTTCCTGTTGAATTTATCAATTCCGGATTAGAACTGATTGAACAAAAAAAATGCGATGTATTAATGGGATCAAGATATATCCCTGAGAGTGTTATCAGAAAAAGGTTAAGATGGTACCGACGAGTCACTTCAACGGTCTTCCGAAAGTTTGTCAAATGGTATCTAAATCTACCGGCATTTGTGACCGACACACAATGTGGATTTAAAATTTTCAGAGGAAACATTGCACGGGAGTTATTTAAGCATGGTAAGTCAGATGGATTCGTCTTTGATTTAGAGATCATTCTACTGGCTTTAGAGAAGAAGTATCGGATTTGTGAATTTCCGATTGAATGGACCTGTGACCGGGATTCTCGATTATCTCTTGTTCGGTCCTTTTTTTCAATTATTAGCGAATTAAGAAGACTAAAACTACGCTTTTTATAGGTGATTTTCCTTTGGTGCCCATTCTCCAAAATAATGTTTTGTATTATCGGAATCGTTATCAATGGTCAGGCCACTCACTGTATATTTTTCACAGTAAGTTGCAATTTCTTCAGGAGTCATAACCATAAAAGCAGTGGAAAGTGCATCGGCCTCACCTGCTTCCGGGGCAAAAGCCCAGGCTGCTTGTTTGTTTCTTATCGGTTTTCCGTCCCTGGGATCGATAATATGTTGCCCTTTTTTTAGTCCGGAACCGCTTAAAGCGCCATGTATTAAGTCAATTTTCTGCACTATGATATCAGGATTTTTCGGATCGCTTATTGATAAGGGCCATTTCATATAATTGGGATTTTTTCCAAATGCAGAAACCGTACTCTGCCCGCTATGTATCAAACCACTCTTAATATCCCAATCATCCAGATGCATCTTTAGCACATCGATAGCATATCCTTTTCCGAAACCTCCTAAATCAATCCGGATAGATTTGTTTATCAACCGTACCTGATGAGTTTCCTCAATAATTTGAAGCCAGGGTAATCCGATCCGTGTCATCGCCATAGAAATTTCATCTTCGTCCGGGTAAGTTTTGGGAAAATCATATTTTTCCCACAGTTCAAACAGGGGGCGCATGGTAATGTCGAATGCCCCCTTCGTCCATTGGTATAATCTCATACATTGTTTCAGACAGTCAAAAGTATCCTGACTGATTGTGATTAGATCATTTTGTGACAGGCTGTTAATCCGGGAAATTTCGCTGTTTTCTATAAAGAAACTCAGTTCTTGCTCCAGACGATCCAATTCGATAAAAGCAGAAGTTGCCGCCTGAGCAGCATAGGTTTCATCTTCTTCAACAAAGATGACTTCAAAAACGGTGGCCATTGCCTGATGGGAAAATCGAAGGATATGTTTGTCATCAACAGAAGTATCTATCTTATATTTTGGTACAGAAGAGTCCATTTTTTATATATTTTGGGCTAATTATTTACCAACAGTATTCAAAAGATCCCAGACTTCTTTTCGAATATAGCCCCGAATTTCTATTCCGGGCCTAAGTTCAGTGTAACCCTCAAAAAGAGGCAGATACAGATGGCGCTTGCCTGGTGGAGGCACTTCATATAATTTAGAGATCAGTTCTTCTTCCAAATCTGGCCGGGTAATGATTACAGGCGCAGAAGCAGACTTGAGATCAACTTTGTCCCACCACCCAATCCGGTCAAATTTGCGCAAATACCAGGGTAAGGGCCAGTAATCATTGTCCCCGGCTATCACCTGAATGTGTATCTTATACCCATCATGATGTTTTTGAGCAATTTTATCAAGTTTCTCAGTGATTATAAAGATATCATCAACCGGATGAGCGTATACATAGGGATTTGTCATAGCGTATGAATTTACAAAATTGAGTTGGTAACTCTGCCAGCCGAGATGAATTATGGCCGTTAAACTGATCATGACAAATACAGCCCGGAAGGTTTTCTGATTTAAGGTATCAAATATATAAACAAATCCTGCCGCTCCAATCAGAATAAATCCAAACCAGAATGTTAAAAAATTCCAGGGTGTCTTATAGGGTATGAGAGAAAAAATAAAGGTGGTGCATAAAACAAATATGATAATAAAATAAAAAAAGGTATTCGCTCCATGGTCAAAATGCTTCTTTATAAATATGCCAATGATACCGGAAATAGCTAACAAAGCGATAATTCCCTCACTCCAGAATGAGCCGTCAGGTCCACTGAAACACAGTAGCCAGTAAAAATACATATACCAGGGGTGAACGTGAAATTCATTGTTGCCCGCCCGTTGAATATATGATGAATATGCTGACAGACCGTTTTTAATCCCCTCCGGATGTTGTAAAAAGGAACTATATAATAACACTATTGTCAAAAATAATGTGACAGAAAACCCAATAATATGCTTTACAGGGATTGATTTTAAAAAATTAAACAGGGTCTCTCTCCGATCTTTGAAAGGTAAAAAAATTACTTTAATCGATATAATAATTGCCAAAACAAATATGACCCATGTCTCTTTTGTCGAAATCATCAATCCGATGGAAAGCCCGGTTAATATGGCCCAATAAATTGTTTGACTCTTACTATAGCGATAGCCCGAGAATATTGAGAAATAGCAAAAAAAGACCAGTAACATTTCGTGTATATAATATCGACTGTAAAAAACAAAGGCCGGCGAGATTGCCAAAAGAAGCGCTGTTAGTAAGGGTATGTACCACCCTAAACCGGGTCTGAGCATAAATAAGAGTAAGATTGATCCTACTCCAAAAATAACCGGAACTATTCGTACTGTGGTTTCAGTTAATTCTTTAAGTGAAGTATTACCACTGATCCAGCTTGCCGGGAGTGTAAAATAGTAAAGTGAGGGACCATGGTATTCAGTGGGATTATAAACAAATTTACCCGACTCCAATAATTGAGAAAATTTGACGGCATTTACGGCTTCGTCACCATGCATTGGCCTCTCCGACAAATCAGGTAGTCGAAACGCCAAAGCGATGACAAGTATTACTAATATAAGTAAAGATTTTTTGTCTAACATCAGCATAAGATTAACCACGAACTTTAACCCACCCCCTCTTTCCCCCTCCCTAATCTGATTAGGGAGGGGGATTAAAGGGTGAGAGTTAATTAATTCTCGCAGCACCGCAACGCCCGCAACGAACTTAACGAGATAGATTATGAATTAATAAATTTTAAGATCGGCCATTTTGAAATTTGCCGTCCCGGAGCAGATTAAGAAATTCCGTAGAAAAATATTTTTTTTCAGGAATTTCTGAGGCTGCTCCGGCAAATTTCAAGGGGCCTTGATTTTTTGGTTCTTTTTGATCAAGCAAAAAGAACATAAAAATTAGTTCACCCGAGGCAATAAAATAAGAAAAAATTGTTTTAAATGAATATGTAATATTTATTTAAAACAAATGGCTTTGGCCTATTTAGCCGGTTTACCGTACACTTCGACTTCGATATAATGATTTAAATCATTATTGGTGTTACCATTACTATAACAACGCACATATCTCGCCTGCACGCCTTTTGCATCGATCAGTTTGCCTTCGGCCGTCTCAACATAATGCATATCACTACCCACACCCTGACCGGAAGAATTATCATAATCATTATTGAATATGGTCCGGACATTTGTAATAATATCCGAATCATCCGCTACCTGAACAACAATATCGAAGTATACCCGCGGTTGTTTGTGAAAATGCCAGAGTACGATGGCATAGATATCATGTTTGCTTCCCAAATCGATTGTGATATACTGGGTGAATGGTCCCAATTCGACAAAACTTCCGTCAGAAGCCTCTCTGTCATCATCCGTAATCATACTTATTTCACCTATAATCGGCTCTTCATCGGTACTGGCCACAGGTTTTCCCAGGGCAACATTTTTTGTGCCCTTTGGCGCCAGGAATGCCGGACGTAGTTTGCCCAGGGGTTTTTCCAGATTGGGAACCTGCATATTCTGAGGTGTCCCTATAAACATCGGTTTTGGTAGTTTAATATCGATCGGGACAAGATCTTGATTGTTATCGGTTTTGTTGTCCTGGGCAAATACAGGGGTGAATACAAGGACGCATATAAAAATTAGAGATGTAACAGATAAGACACTGATAGGATAATTTTTCATTTGGAATTACCTCATATTAGATTTATAGCAAAAAAATGTAAAATATAGAAAAAATTTCTTCTTCTTATTTTATTATTTCCACACCCCATATTAGGTCGTCCCTACGGGACTCTATTTTTTAGGGGTAACTCTCTACCCTGGACTTCCTTGCCCGCCCACTGGCGTGGCGTCCGGGGCTAGTCTGAGGCCACCCCTCCGGGATAGCCTACCTTCCATATCCAATTCCCAATTCCAAGTTCCGAATATACAACATCTTACATCAAATAAATTACAACCCCCTTAGTCCCCCTTCGACTTCGCGCTCAGGGCGGGCTCTTTTCTAGGGGAGAATCGATCTTTACCATCCCACACTACGCACCACGCTCTACGCCCTTCGCTTTCCGAAAAGGAATAGATCTCTGCCATTTTAAATTTGTATAAAAAAGAACGATTATTAAAAGAACGAGAGTTGAGTACCGATGTATATTTAACATCGTAATCTGACCCTCAGTTCCGAAATAAGGAAACATGCTGAATATCATAGATAAAATTGCCGGTACCGAGAATGTTAAAAACAGCCAAAAATACACCTTCGGCCAAAAATTGTGCAAATTAATATCCGGGTTTTGGCCTTCCTTTTTGATTCGTAAATATTTTACATAGATAAAATCAGAATGGTCAAATTGTTGAAAATGGGCCCAAAATATTGCGGTCAGCATTAATGCCACAACAAAGAACGGGGCGATAGTAACATGTATAATTAAGAGTAAGCCGCTCATTTGTTCACCGAGGAAAACCACTGGAATGATACCCGTGAGTGCTAATATGATAAATAAAATTACAGAAATAGAAATGAAAAAATACCTGAGATTTTTATAGAAATCGATCTTAAATTCTGACATCATCAAGCGCTTATAAAACTGAGAGATTTCCTGAATAAAGATATTTTTCAACCGGTTGAAATCCCACTTTTCTGATCGGTATATCCATATCAGTCTGATTATAAAGATGATGATGACCAGGCTTAGTAGTATCCGATACATATCTTCTATCGTTCCTTATTTTGTGTCTGACTCTCAGTCGAAATAATTGATATTACTTTAGCCAGTCCTCTAAAACCATAGAGTAAAAGTACAGCGAATATAATGAGGGAAGAAAATAAAATTAAATACTTTAACCAGGGTCTGAATAAAAATGAAAACGAGAATACCCAGGCCGCCACTACATTTTGATCTAAATATTCAGTCATAGATTGTTTCTCGACCCGATCCATTTGTAACGGCGTTTGGATAGAAACTTTACCAAAATAGAACGGAGAATTTGTAGAATGACAATCATTACATTCTCTTATACCTAAAGATTGTGCTGCCGGCCTTACATCATGGGCAACCGGCCAGAGATATGGCGCTGCTGCCTTATGTTGTTGTTGCAAAAGATTTTTGTTGTCATCTAAAAAAAATATTTCCCCCCCACTAACATAAACCGGCGTTTTAGAAACCAAACCGCTGACCATTAGAGAATCAAGTACTTTTACGAGATGTGAATCCGCTAATTGTGGCCAGTCACCTGTTGCCAGCGAATCAATATAACCAATAATCTTTCTTGCTACGGATAGAAACACTTCTTGCTTCAGCGGAAGAACAGTATCTCCCTGCATTTCTGCCCAATATGAGGGCCAGAACAGATTATGCGGGGCGATTTTCCCATCTGCTTGTTCTGCAAATATGGGAGAAATTATATGGGGTAGCGCATAATCAGATTTATTTGTTTTTGGCAAACCAAGAGCATGTGCCATCGATGTTTTTATTGAAACTGCCTCATCTTTTGGCCAATTTCCTGAATGACAGGTTGTACAGGTCAGTTTTTCAAAATGGATGGGCGGTATTCCAGCGTGAACAGGTCTTGGTGCCCCTGAGCGACCAGTTAGTGGAACATTATCACTTTCACCAGAACCAAGATGACAACCCTGACAGGTCAGGCTTGAAACCGCATCATTGGTGTTCAATTTTTCATTTAGTTCATACCCACGGATCATTTGATGATCCAGACCATGACGATGGCAATCGACACATAACATTCCGGCTTTTAAATGGACGTCTTCATCATACTCCCATCTTTCTTGTTTTTCCGGATCGATTGATTTTGTGGAGTGACAAAAATAACACCGGTCAACCGGTATTTTCCGCGTAATATCAAAAAATACTTCGCTTTTTTTGTTAAATCGTTGGAGTTGATAAGTAACTTGCGGCGGTATTATCTGGGGTTGATCCGGAAGGGTTCCGGAATAGATGTCATAGGTATCGGGCAGATCTTTAGCCGTCCCCTGCACAGAAGCAAATCCGCTTGAGGCAGTTGCTGCCCATCGGAAATTTTCTCTCATCACCTGTACAGCATATAAGGATTGGTCGTGGGACCGCTCGGCATCATGGCAACTTAGACAGTTTATTTCAAATTCTCCTGACACCTGCCAACGCCAATACATATCCAGAGATTGAGATTCTTCTTTTTCTCCAACCCCACCTCCGGGCATGTGCCGGCCAAAGGTGGCAATAAAGGAGAAATTATTCATACCGATCTGTTCCGGTTTAAATGTTCCGGGCCAATCTCTTAATGACAGAGGTATTTGTGTGGCAGAATAGGGATCCGCATAAATCCACGGTTGCCCGGGGCGGCCGGAAACGGCAGATGAATCACCGGCATTGAAATGCCAACCAGTACTTATTATTTGATAATTATGACAGGCCTCACAGGTTTTTTTGGTCGAGAAAGGCATCAGCGGCGATTCATCTAACCAGATGACTGAACTATCCTGATCAATCAGTTTGATAACGTGTACCGGTGTTGTCCGGCTTCCATCGCTAATATCACCAATATTTTCATCCTGGGCGGATAAGAGAATCGGTCCTGATAACATGATAATTATCAGAGCATGCTTATAGAGATGATTCATTATATTTTAAACTCACCCTTTTTAAAATATAATTTCCGTCCTGTTTTAACCGCTTCATTCACCTTTAAAACCGAAACTGCCGTCTCGTAACCAACATCCACCGGACAATTTACTTCTTCCTTTCCACGAATAGCATTAAAGAAATTTTCAAGATGTGGTTTATGGTAGGGATCATTGAAATTAACAGCAATTTCATATTTGGGCGGTACAATTGTTTCACGAACATCGAGAACTACACCGGGTTGTGGTTTTGGTGTTTCTTCTTTTGGTGCTCTTAAATAGCCTGATTCCACCCATTTTTCCCATACGGGCGCCGTCTGCTCTCTATAGGCACCTCCCCGGCTCCCTGATTCCGAGATCTGTAAAGTACCCTGATCCCCCATGAAATTTTCAAAGTATCCCTGATTACTGTTTGTCGTAATGGTCTGATAAAAAGCCCTGACTACGCCGTCTTTCGTCTCATACTCATATGTCGCCAGAACAGTATCATACCATTCATGTGTAGTCTTTTCATAATAGTCTGTCCCCCCACTGGCGATTACTGATTTTGGAAGCGTATCTAAAAACCAATTATAAATATCGATTTGATGAGAACCGAGATCAACTATCGGACCACCACCCAACCCCTTGTACCAACGCCAGTTGCGATATTGATGCATTGATTTAAATCCATAT
>JAGLYF010000215.1 GCA_023132435.1 Calditrichia bacterium
AAACCAAACCGGATGCCCATGATATTGCAATCCCAAATGCCCTTCACGGGGCATATCTTTATAAGCGGTATTAAATTTATTTGGCGTACCATCCGGATTTAAGCGGGCTTCTTTCCAGTCATTTAAATCCATGTCAATAATTCTCTCACCATTTAAAACCACATTAATTTTGTTGGCCCGGCAAGTGATGGTATATCGGTTCCATTCACCCGGTTTATTAACCATATTCTTCGCAGGTTCCAGACAATCAAAGATCGCTCCACAGTCGTGTTTAGTGACAGGATCATTGCCAAATGAATCCAGAATTTGCACTTCAATGGCGGTATGCAACCACTCCTTTATACTGCCGGTCCGTATAAAAACACCACTATTTGTTTCATCTGCCAGTTTAAAATCCAGATCGAGAACAAAATCCCCATACCGATCTTCTGTCCAGATATCACTCCCACCTTTTGCCGATAAGACACCAGCGGAGACTTCCCAACTACCCGGTTCAACTATCCAATTGCTCAGGTCATCTTTTAAGAGTGATTTCCACAGAGGAGTCTGTATTTTTGCCACGGCTTTGTTGAAAAATGCAATACTCTCGTGAATTTCAGGAACTGATGCTTTCCAATTGTACTCATACTCAATCGAAATAACCCCCTTAAATCCCTGCCGGTGCATTTCTTGCATAACAGATTCCAAATCAGCGACACCTGTACCCCAGGGAACATCATGTGCCTTTTTATTCCCGAATTCATTCAAATCACCAAAATGAAAGCTGATCAGTCTTCCTTCAAGTTTTTTCAAGGCTTCAAGGGGTTGAATTCCCGACCGCATCCAATGTCCGATATCCGCACAGACACCTATATACTTACTCCGGCCTTTTGATACTTCCAATACCTTATCCGGATTCCAGTAAGGGCACGGTTCCGGATGATTATGAATGGCAACGTTTATCCGGTATTCCTGGCATAGCCGATCGATCAGATCCCAGGCCTCATCCGGTGGCTCGGAGACGATCGTCTCAATACCCATATCTTTGGCGAAATCAAATACAAGACGACACTCCGATTCATCATTAGGTAAACCAACCACACCATAATTTACTAATTTTAAACCACGGGATTTTAAATAAGATTTGACCTGGTTCCGGTATTCAGCAGGCAAATTATGATTAAATTTCAAATCAGGGTTTTCCTTACTAAATTTCTGGCCGGGATAAGCCTCAACCCAGGATATTCCTAAAGCAGCGGTCTTCTCAAGACCTTCAAAAAAGGTATACTCTTTAAAACTATAAATCTGTATTCCCAGACGCCAACCCTCATAACTATCCATAACCGGATGTTGATCAAGCGGGATTGAAATTTCTTCAGATTGAACATACATAAACATTATAAGTACTCCAAGTAGTATTTTAAACTTTGTCATTTTTCCCTCTACTAATATTTGTGTATTTTTTAAAATTTTTATTCCCCGACAGGGGAATAATATACTAGCCCAGGGCATCGCCCTGGGGATGTGTAATCATATGATTAATCAACCCTGAAAGGGTTGCATATGTCTTCAATCTTTGGGGCCATTTTTTTTCTCGTGATGTAACGATTTTATTTAGATCGTCCCTATGGGACTTTTATTATTTAATGGGTTCTTATTACCCGGCACTTCCGAGGTTGTGTGAGAATTCCATATCAAGTGTCATTCCCACGAAAGTGGGAATCCATAAGTTGTTGTTTTTTATAGATTCCCGCTTCCGCGGGAATGACAAAATTGAAGCAATTTCTAGTTTTCACACAACCTCTTCCGTACCGGGCTAGTCTTAGATCATCCCTTCGGGATGACATCTTAAATCCAGCATCCCCGATAAAAAATGTCTCCTTCCAGTCGACTTATCGGGGCCAAATCATCCACGATTTGGCCAGTATCCAGCATCCAAATCCTCCCGCAGTTGCGGGACAGGCTCTTTTCTAAGGGGGAACTAAATCGTGGATTATCTTCTTAATTCCATCAGATAAATATTTCGGTATTCGATCTTCGTACTATGATTTTGCAATCCAATATAACCCTTCCTGCGTTTGATACCCGGATGATCATCTTCCTTGTGCATAAAATCAATCAGATTTGCCTCGATAACCGGTGTACCATTCAAAGAAAGCTTCACCTCTGGTCCATCGCAAAGTATCTCAATTTTTTGCCATTCACCAGCTTTTTTTGATACTCGTTGTGATGGAGCCTGCAGTCCATAAAGACTACCAGTGTATTGCCATGCCTTCAATTCAGAATATTCTTCCGCATAATCATCAAGTATCTGAACCTCCATACCTGTATATGCCGGATCTCCCTGATGCGGAGCACGCAGAAACACACCACTGTTACCCCCTTCCGGCATCCTGAATTCCAATTCTAATTTAAAATCCGCATACTCTTCTGTTGATGAAAGCCAGCCTCCACCCTTACCCTCCGTATACAAGATACTGTCTTTTACCTGCCATGAATCAAGCGAATTACCAATAACCTGCCAACCACTCAAATCTTTTCCATTAAACAGATATCCATCAAATAAAGGTTTTTTGGGCTCCAGTTCCCGGATAAATATATTCCTAAAATACAGAGGGGTGTTATGTGATTGCAATTCAATCTGACCGGAAGGATAAATAGATTTGTCTCTCTCCCAATAATTCTCCATCACAACATTATCAAAGACAAGGATGTCATTCAAATATACAGTTACTTGTTCACCACGCATGATAATGCGAAATGTATTCCATTCGCCGACCGGGTTATCAACCTTCTGAAGGGGCTTGTTCGGATGAATTTGATTATTATACAATCCTCCCGAACCTTCCGGCCATTGGGCAGGATCCCAGATCTGTACCTGGGGTGAGCCACGCAGATAAATGCCACTATCTCCTTCTTTTTCTATCTTCCAATCCACCAACAGTTCAAAATCTGTATAATCATCAGCCGTACAGAGATGACTACCTTTTCCGTCAAAATAAAGAATTCCATCAATCACTTGCCAGTGTTCACGCATAATTTTATCAGCCTCAATTTGGGCCAAACTTAGTTCTTCTTCGCTCATTTGTGCCCTTTTAACCGGATTCTCCACCAATCCTTTCCAACCATCGAGATTCATGCCATTAAAGAGAGATCTAAATCCTTCCGGTGGCCGGGGTTTGGTAATTTCGTTTTGGGCATAAGTTTTTATTTTCTCACGTAATTCCTCATCAGATTGTGATTCAACCAAAGCAATCACAATTTCATCCCTGCTCAGATGTTCATTCTGTTCTTCAGCCTGAGAGGAAACAGCGAGCGCTGCAAAAAACGCTTCGTGATTAACATTTGAATCATCCAAAACCGAGGTAATAAGTCTGAGTGAAGAAACCGTCCTAATTTCAGCCAATCCGGCTAAAACCTGACGTTTCTCTTCCGGTCTTACCGATGCATTCATAATTTCTTTGTAATACAATAATGCCCGTTGCTCCCCCATCGGATTTTCTCTCAATATACGAAGAGCACCACGAAGAGCAAGTATCCGGAACCTTTCCTCCTGGTCGTTACTTCCAATATCTATCAATATACCCAAAGCCCCGGTATCGGGCCATTCAGTCAGGGTACGAATAGCTGCTTCGCGAATCTGTTCATCGGTACTCTGCATTTCCTGTACGGTGATTTTCATTAGTGCATCACCACCAACAGCCTTAAAGATATTAAAAAGAAGCATTTTTTCATCAAGCGTGGCCTTATCATAATAGTCTTTGATCAGGACAATTTGTTTCTTTTTCGACGTTGAGCGATTTGTGATCGAGGCAATAGCACGAATCGCAGCTGCCTGTTCCTTTTCATTTTCAGATTGCAAAAGAAACAAGACTAATTCATTAAGTGAATCTTGCATCACGAAAATCATATCCGGTAATGATTTGACGTCTTGTATTTCAGAAAGAGCTTTTAGAGCGGTCATCCGGACTTCAGAGATGTTATAATTATCCACCAGATTCAGAGCTGCCATTCGCATTTTTTTATTATGCCCGGACATCATCTTAAACAACCGGTCCCTGGCTCCGTCAAGATTATATTTTACCAGTATGCTTAAAGCGTTGATTCTCATGTTATCTGAATAGTAGTCATTCTCATTGTTTAATATCTCGTCACAAATTGCCCGGCAAGATTCCACATCACCCTTTTCCCCTAACCTTTCAGCAAATCTCAAATAGTTTGGGACATATTGATGATCTTTTTCCGCCATCGACCCGAGCAAGAGATTTGCCGGGTCATAGCCCATATTTGAAAGGGCAAAGCCTGATAGTTTTCTGACAATATCATTTGAATCATTGAGTAGAGCTAAAATCTCCTCGCCTGCCGGTTCGTATCGCATCATACCCAAAGCCTGGATTATGGCAACTTTCTGTTTCCCATTGACGGTTGGAAGAGCTTTCAGAAGAGCTTCTCCCGCTGATTTACTGCCGATTGTAGTTAAAGCTTGTATGGCCGGCTCATATAAATCCGGGTCATCAATGTAGGATCCGAGAGCAGAGACCGATTCGCTCCCCCCGGAAATCTGCATCTGGTTTATGATGAAAACCTTTTGGTTGACTGGCAAAGAAAGATCTAAGGCCTTTATTAATCCTGAAATATACAATTCACGTTTTTGTTCCCTTCCTCTGCCCGTAACATATACGGCAAGACCGTGAAGAGCCCATTTGGCCTGGACTAGATCCTGATCATCATGAAACCCCAATTGTCGGCAGATATGAACCACACCTTCCAGCCCATAATCGAGGATGGCATTAAAAATCAGTGTACTTTCTACAGAGTCATTGGCCGGCAAATGATTGACCAGTTGGTCCAGCGGGATATCATTATCGGAAAAATTTTGCAGCCGATGGGAGGTGCAGGCTGTAAGTATTACCAGAATACAAATAGCTATGCTATAATGATTTTTTTTCACTGTGTTCTGCTTCACTTACAATTCGTCATTCCCGCGAAAGCGGGAATCCATTTAAAATAACATTTAAATTAAAAATATTTAGATCTTTACTTAACCTTACCCCTTGAAATTCTGATTGAGTTTTCCCATTTGGATTCCTCCCGCAGATGCGGGACGGGAATGACAGAAAGGGCAGGTACGAAAAGGACAAGAATGAATACGATAAACTTACAAATACCACGGAGAACGCATTGGTTGATTAATCAATCGATTTGCCGCTTCGTCGTTTTTAAATACTTGCTTTTCCGGATCGAAATACAACTTTCTACCTAAACGCCAGGCAATTTTGCCCAGATTGACCAACGTTGTCGACCGGTGTGCGTTTTCTTCATTCAATGTAAATTTTTTACGTTGATGGACTGCGCTGTGGAAATCAACAACCTGCGGTTCAGGATCAGGAAGTTGTGCCAGTTTTTCTTTTAAGTGTGGAATATCTGAATGTAATCCCGGATAAAGTTTTCCTTCCGGTCCTTCTATAAACGGAACATCTTTTTCCGTCCCCTCCCCATCAAGTACAATTTCGCAGCCATCCTCATACTTCATTGAGATACGACGCCACGATCCCACCGCATCGTAATGTACCTGTGGTGCATCCGCCTCCACCTCCACCGGACTGGTATCATCTTTGCCTAATATATATTGTACAGCATCGAGAAAATGCTGGCCCATATCGCCAAGACCACCGCCATCATAGTCCCAGTATCCCCGGAATGAACCGTGTACGCGGTGAGAATTATATAGTTTGTATGGTGCAGGTCCCAGCCAAAAATTATAATCGAGGTGTTCCGGAATCCATTGTGGTTCTAAATCTGTTTTGCCACTCCAGAAAAATTTCCAGGCAAAACCCGTTGCCTCACATATGGTCACTTTTAATGGCCAGCCAAGCAGTCCGTTACTCACAATTTTCTTGATAGGATACACCGGTGTATTAAATCCATAAAAATTTTCTTCAAATCGAAACCAGGTATTTACCCGGAAGATACTGCTATTTTGCTGAACAGCCTCGATGACCTTTTGCCCTTCTCCAATCGTGCGCGTCATTGGTTTTTCGCACCATATATCTTTCCCTGACCGGGCGGCGGCCACTGAGATCAAGGCATGCCAATGTGGTGGAGTGGCAATATGAATGATATCAATATCATCTCTTTGTAATACCTCACGAAAATCCGAATATCCCTGTACCCCGGGATCAACTATATCCATTGTTTTTTTGAGATGATTGGCATCCACGTCGCATACGGCGAGCAGCCGACCCGGTGTGTAACGTACATGCCATCTACCCATACTGCCTACACCAATGACAGCTTTGGTCAGTTCATCACTCGGGGGTGTAAACCCTGTTCCACCCAGCAGATATCGGGGAAGGATGGTAAAAGCAGCAAAACCAGTTCCTGCGGATTTTAAAAATTTTCTACGATTCATCTATTAAACCTGTTCTGTTTGATTTTTTTGATCTTTGAATGTGAAGAAAAAGAACAATGTCACGACTGCGGAAAAGATTGCCGGTACCCACCATATGGAAGACCAGTCCTTAACGCCGTCAACTGTAAACAGATCAACGATTTGTCCGGAAATGACAGAACCAATACCGATTCCCAAACCGTATGTTACCAGAGCAAAAAGCCCTTGTGCGCTGGCACGGATCTCAGTACCTGCTTTTTTATCCACATAGATTTGCCCGGTGACAAAAAAGAAATCATAGCAAACACCATGCAGTATGATTCCGAGATACAACATCCATACCAGATCTCCCATATCTCCACTGGCAAAAAGAACATATCGGAGTAGCCAGGCCAGCATACCAACAAGAAGCATTTTTTTCACGCCAAGACGGACAAAAAACCAGGGCATTAGTACCATAAAAATCACTTCCGACATTTGCCCCATCGATTGTTTTGCTGCCACACCGGTCATTTTAAGATCGTTTAAAAACATATTGGTAAAATTATAGTAAAAGGCCAGTGGGATACATATCAGCAGAGAAGAAATGACAAAAATCAGAAAGTTTCGTTCCTTTAAGAGTTTTAAAGCCTTGACCCCAAGGATATCTCCAATCGTAACTTTTTCACCTGTTTTTTGTGGTGGTGTATGAGGCAGGGTAAAAGCATAGAACCCAAGAATAATGGAAGCAACTGCAGCTATTTTCATTGGAACTGCACTCGCTTCTACTTGCTGATAAAAATTAAACTGAATATAGGTGATGAGTAACCCGGCAACAATCCAGCCAATGGTACCCCAAACCCGTACTTTCGGAAATTGTGTATCCGGACTTTTCATCTGGTGAAAAGAAATCGCATTCGCTAAAGCTACCGTGGGCATGTACAATAAATTGTAGAGTAAGAGTCCCAGAATAAGTGGCGCCACCGCAGTTATACCAGATGCAAAATAAATAACCACCCCTCCCAGAAGATGTAGTATACCCATCACTTTTTCTGAAGAAAAAAAGCGATCGGCGATCATCCCGATAAAAAACGGGGATATAATAGCAGCGATATTGTTCATCAGATATGTGTAGCCAACATTCGATCCGGAAAAGTTAATCGAAGCCAAATAAGTCCCGAGGGTGACAAACCAGGCGCCCCAGATAAAGAACTCCAAAAACATCATCACGCTCAATTGTGCATAAATTTTTCTTCCCACGATTTGCTCCTTATTTGTTTAGCCAAAAGGGGCCGTTTAAAACGCGCAGATTGTCATTCCCGCGGAAGCGGGAATCCAGTGGATGTATCCGAATAGTAAGTCCAGAATTGTTACGTTCACTACTCCCTATCTTTATATAATTCATCCTCTACGAGGATGGGAGTGTAGTTTAAATCCCTATTTACAATATTTCATCCTCTACGAGGATGAAATAGCATCAAATTAATTTTTGCTACATTTTTTTTACACTTATCGATATAAATATTAATAAAACCTCGTAGAGGTTTTAATATTGTAGATTTATGTTAATCCCAATATTTTAATCCTCGTAGAGGATTCATTATAGATTCCTCCCGCAGGTGCGGGACGGGAATGACAAAAAAGACCAGAATGACAAAAGGGGCAGGGATGACATTTTAAATCCAGTATCCAGCATCCGATTCTTTACAACCCCCTTAATCCCCCTTTTCTAAGGGGGAATAGATCTTTATCATCCAATATCAAAGTCTAACAATTTTTCCCGTTCGTATAGATTGATCTGCAGCCAGAACAATCCGCATGCTGTTTACAACATCCTCCCAGTGCTCACTTAGATCCAGATCTTCTTTGATCGACTTTAAGAAAAACTCTTGTTCCCGGTTGCACAATTCCTGGTGATCCGGTTCGTCCCGGGTATCTACCAACTCGTCATCGGCCACTAATTCTCCTTCCGGGTCCTGTTCGATTCTGTGAATCAGAAGGCTATTTGTTCTTGTATGGCCATCAATTTCGGCTGAATCTGTTTTTTTGTATGTATTTGGATCTATAATACTGACACTGCCCCGGGGACCAACAACATCTTTCACAAAAAATGCAGTCTCACTGATCATAGGCCCCCATCCCGCTTCATACCAGCCGACAGAGCCGTCCTCAAAAATTACCTGCAGGTTTCCGTAATTATACATATCAGCGTCGATTTCATCACTCAGTCTCGCCCCGATTGCCTGAACCTGAACCGGTTTACTTCGTGTCATCTGACACATCACATCCACATAATGGACGCCACAATCAACAATCGGCGACATGGATTGCATAAGATGTTTGTGCGTTGTCCAACGGTCCCCCAGACTCTGTTGATTCAAATTCATCCGCATAACAAGAGGTTTACCCAACGTCCGGGCAGTCTTAATAAACCGTATCCAGGCAGGATGATGACGCAAAATATATCCGACCACCACCTTTTTTTTCGTTTTTTGAGCCAGATTTATGATTTGTTCAGATTCCTCAACAGTTTCGGAGATTGGTTTTTCCAAAAAAATATGAGCACCATAATTCAGACACTTAATCGTATATTCTACATGGGTATCCGGGTAAGAACATATCGCCACCGCTTGTGGCTTGGTTTTTTCCAAAGCCTCATCCAATGTATCAAATTGAGCAATATCACCTAGTTCCTCCGCCAATCTCGAGCGGTTTCGTGGTGACGGGGCAACCAGCCCAACCAGATCAAATCCATCCTGCTGGTGATAGGCCCGGGCATGGGCGCCACCCATCTGCCCCACACCGACCACAACTACCCTGATTAAATCTGACATCTGTTAATCCTTTATAACGTCCAACCCTGACGATATTCCTTGTGCAGATATTGATTCGCCTCTTCCAGATTGGTAAACCGCATGTTTGGACCATCCCACTGAAGAATAGTATTTCTATCCTTAAATTTCAAAGCCACATTACCCAGAAGTATCATTTCTGTTAATTTACCGGAATAATCAAAGTTTGAGGTGGTTTTTCCCTCACCTTTACAGGCTGCAACCCATTCCTGGTGTATCCCCGGAGAACGCGGAATTGTTTTTTCCGGTCTTTTATACTCTTTCATTTTTGTTTCTGGTATCAATCGGGGATTTTCACCATATACACTACACATCAATTTCCCTTTGTCTCCGATAAATATAACTCCGCCACCTTCTTGGCCCATCCTTCGGCCTGGCTCCAATTCTTCAGGTCTTGGAGGCATAAGACCACCATCAAACCACTTTAGTTTTACAGGCGGTTTTTCACCACGGGCAGGAAACGTATAGGTTATCACAGATGCCAGAGGATATGTTTCTTCGTTAAATGGTGTGGAAGTTGCCTGGATGGTATCCGGATATCCAAGATCCAAGGCCCAGAAGGGATGATCGATAATATGTGCCCCCATATCACCGAGAGCACCAACGCCAAAATCCCACCATCCACGCCAGGAAAATGGTACATAGGCCGGATGATAATGACGCCATGGAGCCGGACCTAACCAGAGATTCCAGTCAAGGGTGGGAGGAACCGATGGTATTGCCTCCGGCCGTTTAATGTTCTGCGGCCATATGGGGCGATTTGTCCATGTATGTACTTCATGGATCTCACCGATGGCGCCATCCCAAATCCATTCGTTAATTAACCTGGCACCCTCTCCGGCATGTCCCTGATTACCCATTTGTGTTATTACCTCTTCTTCCCTCGCGGCTTCTACTAACATCCGTGCTTCGTAAACTGTATGACTAATGGGTTTTTGGACAAAGACATGTTTTCCCATTCGAATGGCTGTCATGGCAATAACCGCATGGGTGTGATCCGGTGTAGTAACGGTTACTGCATCAATATCAGCATCATTTTCATCAAGCATCTTCCGGAAATCTTTGTATCGTTTTACATCCGGAAATGCCTTATATGTATTAGCCGCGTTTACATCATCAACATCACAAAAGGCGACCAGGTTTTCTGTACTTACTGCTTGTATATCTAATACACCATTCCCTCCAGCACCTACACAGGCAATATTTAATTTATCGCTCGGTGGTGTGTACCCATTTCCCCCAAGTACATGCCTGGGAACAATAGTCACCGCCCCGAGGGCCAGAGCACTTCTGCCAATAAATTCCCGGCGAGTTATTATATTTGTATCTGAATGATTTTTGTTTTTGACATTCTTCATTGTATACCTTTCATGATGTTAGAATCGATTAACTATCTATTCATAAATATCCCGCGCAAAGAAAATGGGTCCACGAATTTCACGAATCATTAACCACAGATTACACAGATTATCAAATTTCCAATTACAAATTTGTAGACTATCCTTTCATATTGCAAATATGGAGTCAATTTATATCATTATCAACATATTGGCAAACGACGCGAAAGCCAACATCATTGCAGTCGGAATACCACCAGAAACTTTTTGGTATTTGAGGATCAGTAAGTAACCAGCGATCGTTCCCAGTTGAACTTGAGAACAATAAAAACATAAGGGCTGTTGCAAGGCTAAAAATCGCTTTCTCTCGCAACGCCCGTTTTAAATTAGGTCGTCCCTATGGGACTTATATTATTGTGGTGTGCTCTATTTACCCGGCACTTCCTTGCCCGCCCACTGGCGTGGCGTACCGGGCTAGTCTTAGATCATCCCTTCGGGATGACATCTTAAATCCAGCATCCCCGATAAAAAACGTCTCCTTCCTGTCGACCCATCGGGGCCAAATCATCCACGATTTG
>JAGLYF010000216.1 GCA_023132435.1 Calditrichia bacterium
CTAGATATGGGTAAAGATTAGCTCTATCAAGGGGGGATTAAGGGGGGTGTTTTGATGCTGGATACTGGATGCTGGATGCTGGATAAAGGATATTAGAAAATATATATTATTCAATCCTTGGACAATATCTGTAGTTGTTATAGAACGCGGATGATGCAAATAACGCAAATTAAAAAAATGTAGGGGCATCCCGAGTACTCGGGATGCCCATGTAAAGGAAATACAAATAATCAGATTATCATCGTTCCCAAGTTCAACTTTGGAACGATAGATAAATTGTATATCCGTGTCATTCGCGTTCTATTAAATTATGCTCAAGTAAAATTTAGAAAAAATAATGCAGATCAAGCCTACCATAAGTATATTCAGATTTTTCCCGGCCCAGATCAACCAGATAGTTTTGGGCAATCTGGCTGGAAAATCGGATGTTTTTTCCTATCGGATACATCAACCTGATATAGGGGCTTACTCTTCGGATGTCTCTGGTTTCAAAGGCAACAGCCAGATGACGCCAGTTTTTCCGATGGTAAACGGCAAAACCGGCTTCCACATTCAGATTTAAAAAATCCTCTTTTCTTAAAAAGAAATCATAAAAAAGGCTCTGAGATGATTCGGCGATGTTCTGGGCAAAAAGGTCTTTGTAAAAGTTTCCTCTGTCTTCCAATTCCAAACGAACATAAATCCCACCATATACCTGAGAGAGTATGGGTACAACCAATGAATCGGAAACAGAATATCTTCTAAAGATAAAACTTCGCGTATTCTCAAACAAATGATCAAAATCATAAGCCGTATAATTGGCAAGTACCTGAGTTCGCAGAGTATTACGGAATGCGCTGTAATTATAATGGATCGATGATTGAATGCGATATATACGATTCCAGTTATTATTGGCACTTTGCTGCCTGAATATATAGGTCTTGTGAAAAAGATTAATATAACCGGCAAATTCCAGTGAAAGAAGCGGACTGATATGATGCAGATACCGGGCTGATCCGACAAATCGAATTTCATCCCGGTCATCATGATTCTGATCCATATCCGGCGTATCAAATTGAAACTTTATAAAATCAAGTTGTAAATCCAAGCGATTATTATTGTTAAAGAAGAATGAAAAATCGGTTGTGATGCCTGTTTGAAGCGCTTCACTGTCTGTTCGTATATCAATATTGTCAAGAGTTTCAAGAAAGGTATTTAATCCGATATGAAATAAAAATCCGGGAGATAAATAACGATATCCAAAACGGTTTTCGAATCGAAATACGTGTCGGACATTTGGATTGGCAGGAGTATTATCTGATATTTTTCGATCTATTAAGATCGTATTGATCTGAAATAAGGAGCGTGAAGACAGATTATAATTCAAGACATTATGGAGATTTTTTGTCTCCAGATTCACATCAACGATCGTCCCGAATGCTGATGAATAGTATTGTTGCTTAGATTTTAAATAACTTACATTTAAAGAATCTTCTGCGATATTGGAAAATCGTTTTTTAATGCGGATATTAACCTGATTGGCTGAGTTTTCTCTTTCCGGAAACAGATCATAATTAGTCGAAAGAAAAAGGTTTGTCCGGTAATCCCCGAGATTAATACGATTAATAGCGCCCTCAACTCCCAGATCATATCCCCAGTCAATAAACGATTTATTCCTAGCATATTGATACCCGGCATAGGGCTTGACAACAAACTGATCACTGAGTTGAAGAACTGTTCGGAGACCAGCGGCATGATTGTGATACCGACTGACAAGAGCGGTCTGTTTATCGGTAAGCGACCAGGATCTAAGGTAAATACCATAATAGTTTCTTGCCTGTTTAAAAAAAATGAAACTATTAAATTTATTTTCATCCCGCCATTTTCGTTGAAGAATCCCCAGGATCAGTAAATTTGAAAAAAACCGATCTTCCAGTTTTATACCCAAACCATTGGCAGGATCCTGGTTATAAATTAACACACCTCGCCAGTCCCAGGTAATATTCTGTTTAATAAAGGTTAAATTCCAGTAGCGGTCAGTTAAGTGAGTGGATTCCTGTGCAGTGACTGATGAAAGAAACAGGAAAGGGATAAGAATATTAAATAGTCCTGGAAGGATTGAAGAACGTCTTATTCTTCCACTATCTCGTATACTTTTTCCTCCTTCTTTTTCATTTTATATTTTTCTCTGGCGATTTTTTCAATGTACTCCGGATCAGTTTCAATTTTCGATTTCATATTTTCCAGTTTTGCTTTTTCCGTTTCGAGGGCTTCGATTTCATTCTTCAAATCCAGTTTCGTTTTGCTGAATTTGTACAACTGAAAGGTGCCGCGGGATCCTGTAATAAATACAGCAGCGACAATAATAAGAATGGCTAAAAACGCAAGCTGTCTGATACGTTTTTTGCGCGTAATCTGCTGCATAACTTCACTTAATTTCCGGACGGACTTCCCTCTTTTAGCCATTCTTCCTCGTTTTCAATCTATAAACATAATCTATTTATTATTTCCTCACTCAAAACCGCAAAAAAAATGAGTCCACGAATTTCACGAAATAGTCAGAAAGTTTTAAATAAAATTCGTGTTAATTCGTGGAAAGTCGCTTCGTCGTCGCGAAATAAAATATCCAGACTAATTATTTTTTCTGTTTAAATGCACTCAGACCAGGATAAATTGCCGTATCGTCCAGCGCTTCTTCAATCCGTAACAACTGATTATATTTCGCCACACGATCGCTACGTGAGGCAGACCCTGTTTTAATCTGTCCGGCATTGGTGGCAACAGCCAGATCAGCAATGGTACTATCCTCTGTTTCACCAGATCGATGAGAAATAACCGTTGTAAATCCTGCCTTATGGGCCAGTTCGATGGCGTCAAGGGTCTCGGTCAGAGATCCTATCTGATTAACCTTTATCAGGATCGAATTTGTGATTCCTCTTTTGATTCCCTCGGCGAGTCTTTCTGTGTTGGTAACAAACAAATCATCCCCGACCAACTGGATTTTGTCGCCAAGACGATCGGTCATAATTTTCCAACCATCCCAGTCATCTTCCGCCATACCATCCTCGATAGACAGGATCGGATACTTTTTAACCCAGTCCTCATAAAATTCAACCATTTGTTCTGCGGTTAGATCCTTTCCTTCAGAGGCTAGTCTATAACGTTTTTTATCTTTGTCATAATATTCACTGGAGGCCGGATCCAGTGCTAAAAATATATCCTGACCAATTTTATAACCTGATTTTTCTACCGCTTCTAATATTACTTCAATCGCTTCTTCATTGGATTTCAGATCAGGGGCAAATCCACCTTCATCTCCAACTGCCGTATTGTAACCCTTTCCATTGAGTACCTTTTTCAGATGATGGAATATTTCCGAACCCATTCTCAATGCTTCACTAAACCTGGAAGCACCCGCCGGGACGATCATAAACTCCTGCAAATCAACATTATTATCTGCATGACTTCCACCATTCAATATGTTCATCATTGGTACCGGCAGAACCTTTGCATTTACCCCTCCAAGATATTGGTGGAGTGGTAAACCCAATGTCTCAGCTGCCGCCTTTGCCACCGCCAGCGAAACGCCAAGAATAGCATTGGCACCCAGATTGCTTTTATTTGGTGTACCATCCAGTTCGATCATTAATTTATCGATACCAACCTGATCCGTCGCATCCAGTCCAATAACATGCTCTGTAATCGTATCATTTACATTAGTAACAGCCTTTTGAACACCTTTTCCAAAATATCTGTTAACATCCCCATCACGCAACTCAATCGCTTCATGCTCGCCGGTAGAAGCCCCCGAGGGTATCGCTGCACGTCCTAATACGCCGCTTTCAAGAATTACATCAACTTCAACAGTAGGATTTCCTCTCGAATCCAGTAATTCTCGGGCCATTACATCTACAATAGAGGTCATTATTCACTCTCCTTTTTTCCGGTTCTATAATGATTTTAACATTGTTTAAATTGTTAAAATGTACTGATTTACATATAAATGTGCAAGGGGCAAATCTTTAACTATATGTCTGGAACTTTTATTTGAAAAGCGGATAGGGTATGTGTAAATTCACCGATATTTTTTATAAATTTCAAATTCTTTTGTGTCATCCTACATGAGCGGGAAAACATATTAAGAATAAAAGCCAATTCACCGGCTAATTCCAATCCGTCTATAATCACTTTTATTTGCGAAATATATTGATGAACGATCCCTCGCCGAAACAGGTAAATACCTTTTATAAAAAGTTATCAAATTACGTGTCCCGCATTGCGGATTCCATCAAAATGCGTGAAAATTCTTTTGTACTAACCATTGCCGTTTTTATCGGAATGATCGGCGGCTTCGGTGCGGTGGGAATTCAATATTTGATCCATGAATTTCAACTTCTTTTCTGGGGTGGCGAATTCAATATGGATACTATTACCAATGTATCCATAGTTTTCCGCATTTTAATTCCCACGGCCGGCGGTATATTTGTCGGTCTTATTATTCAATATATCGCACGTGAAGCGAAAGGACATGGTGTACCCGAGGTAATGGAAGCGATTATCATGCATAACGGGATTATCCGTCCGCGTGTGGTATTTGCCAAATTAATCGCCTCTGCGATCACTATCGCCTCTGGTGGCTCAGTAGGTAGAGAAGGACCTGTTGTCCAGATCGGATCAGCAGCCGGTTCTACAATCGGACAATTATTCCGTGTAAATGCCAAACGGATGCGTACTTTTGTAGCCTGCGGCGCGGCCTCCGGCATTGCTGCTGCTTTTAACGCCCCGGTAGCGGGCGCTTTGTTTGCCGTAGAGGTTATTCTTGGTGATTTTGCCGTACCTCAGTTCAGTGCCGTGGTTATTTCATCGGTTATGGCAACGGTTATTTCCCGAACCTATCTTGGAGACTATCCCGCTTTTGAAGTGCCGGAATACCAGCTGGGTTCACCTCTTGAACTGATCTTTTATGTAATACTCGGTTTTCTGGCCGCCGGTGTCGCTCTATTATTTATTCGGGTTTTGTACCGTTCAGAGGAATTTTTTGATAAGAAAAAATGGCCGGAACCAGTAAAAGCAGGATTAGGCGGACTTGGCATCGGATTGATTGGTATAGTATTTCCCCAGATCTATGGTGTTGGCTATGATACGATTACAGGTGCTTTGAATAATACAATTGTTTGGCAAATTGCCCTGGCTCTGGTATTTATAAAAATTGTTGCCACTTCCCTCAGTCTTGGATCTGGCGGTTCAGGTGGTGTTTTTGCTCCCTCCCTGTTTCTGGGTGCGATGCTTGGTAGTTTTTTTGGTTCACTGCTCAGCCAACTGTTCCCCGATCTGAATATCTCGCCGGGTGCATATGCCCTGGTAGCGATGGGTGGTGTTGTCGCTGCCGCAACCCATGGCCCGATTGCCGCCATCCTGATAATCTTTGAGATGAGTGGTGATTATAAGATTATGCTTCCGCTAATGATAACCTGTATAATCGCTACCGTCCTGGCGATGAAGTTGAGAGAAGAGTCTATCTATACCCTAAAACTAAAATTACGCGGAATTAACATATTTGGTGGGCGGGAACTAAATGTTCTAAAGAAATTGAAAGTGCACGATGTCTACCGCAAATCCGTTGAAATTATAAGGGAATCCGACCCATTTCCAAACATCCTCGAGAAGATGGCCAGCAGTCAGCATAATTATTTTTATGTCGTTGATAAATCCATCAAAATTATCGGTTCTGTTTCTCTCAACGAGATAAGACGGACGATTCTTGATTATGATCATCTTAAAAATTTGTTGATTGCCAGTGATATTATGAATCCAAAAGTCATTTCGGTACATCCGGATGATAATCTAGATGAGGTAATGAAGACCTTTGGACATCATAACCTCGATGAGTTACCAGTGGTCACAAAATCCAATGGAGATGAGATCCTGGGAAGTATCTGGCAACATGATGTCATAGAGACTTATAACAAGCAGATCTTTCTCCGTGATATGTCCGGAGAACTGGGTGGTGGAATCAAACAAACCATTCAAAAGAAAATTGTACCGGTTATCGATAAATACTATCTTGTTGATCTGGAAGCACCCAATGTATTCATTGGTAAAACCTTACAAGAACTTGATTTAAGATCACAATTTGGGGCAGACGTATTACTGATCAAAAAAGAAACAGAAAAAGGAGTCATACAGACCATTCAACCCGGCGCCGATTATATTATTGAAATGGGAGACGGATTGCTTGTATTTGGTGAAAAAGCCTTGTTAGAAAAACTTGAGAAAATATGATATAGAGAGTACATTAGGATTAATAAAAATGGCAACGCTTAAAGATAAATTTAACTTTCAAAAAAGACTTGAAAGATTTTCGGTTGGTCAGATCCCGCTTCCAGAGTTACTGATTAAAATTGGACTGATCTTATCGCTTATCATTGTTATTCCCCTGATGTTTCCCAGTGGACGTTCTTTTAAATACTCTGATCTTACCGAGGGTAGTATTGCTAATAAAAAGGTTATCGCACCATTTACATTCTCTGTTCTAAAAACCGATGAGGTATTGGGTAAGGAAAGAGCGGAAGCCAAAGAAAAGGTACCCTACTACTTCACTCATAATGACACAATCAATCTGGTTCAAATGCAAAAAATGAAAAGTCTGATCGGTTTCCTCAGTCAGACCGCGCAGGAAATTCCGTCTTTTCCTGAGACAGTTCAGATACTGTCAGGCCAGGACTCAATGGCAACTGATTCCCTCTCACTACAAAATATTCAAAATCAGATTCGTAACCAATATAATCTATTTCTGAGAGAGGATGACTTAAAAAACATTCTAAGCCAGTTTCGTCGTAAACAAAGTCAACCACTACAAGAAAATCTCAATTCCGGTTTCCGATCATTGAACTCTTTACAATATATAAATCTCAGAAAAAGTGAAATTCATAATAATAAGATAATACTGGTAAAAGAAGGTATTGAAGAAGATGCATTAATGTCATCCTTCAGTGATGGAAGTGAAGTATTACAGAAAATAAATGCCAAATTATCCGATATCAAACACTCCGAGACTTTTATCCGGATATTCAACAGATTACTCCATCCAAACGTGCAATTTATGGTGGAACTGACAGAGAGACGTCGCCGGGAGGCAGTGGCTGCCGTCTCACCCGGAAAAGATGTTGTCTATGAAAATGAACGAATTGTTGATGCCAATGAGAGAATAACAAAGGATATTTATCAGAAACTGGTTTCTCTTGAGTTCGCCATCGCCGAGAGAAGCGAAGAGGAAGGAGATTTACGTAATCTTCTCTCCTACCTTGGTAGATATCTTCTTACCGGATTAATTCTACTTCTCTATGTTTTATATCTCTGGGCAAACCGGCGAAAGGTATATAGAGATAATAAAAAACTATTGCTTATTACCGTCCTGATATTTTTGCAGGTCGGGGTAGGAGCTCTGATAGTCGGTCCGCTTGGCTGGCCTTTATACGTTGTACCAACGACGATATCCTCGATGCTCCTGGGTATATTATTTGATCCGGGGATAGGATTTGTCGGTACAGTTGTAATAGGACTGCTACTGGCAGGTATAACCGGTTTTGATTATTCGTTTGCTGTTCTGACGATGTTCGTCGGACTCGTAGCGATATATTCTGTTACAAAAATCCGCACCCGTAATCAAATCTTTAAAGCGATTTTATATATTCTAAGCGCGTATATCATTGTCGTTTTCACACTGGGAACCTTACGATATCAGGAGCTGCAGGAGATTGGGCAAATATTTGTATATTACCTGTTACCCAATGCTGTTCTCTCACCTTTTATCACTTATATGATGCTTGGTGTTTTTGAACGACTGTTTGATATCACCACCGATGTTACCCTGTTAGAGTTATCTGACCTAAACCATCCGCTTCTGAAAGATTTATCCATTAAAGCTCCAGGAACATTCCATCATAGCATTATTGTTGGCAATCTCTCTGAATCAGCGGCAATTACTATCGGTGCAAATTCTTTATTAGCCCGCGTCGGTAGTTATTATCACGACATCGGAAAAATGGAAAAGCCGGAATATTTTGTCGAGAATCAGAAAGATAAAAATAACAAGCATGAAGGACTTGCTCCGAATATGAGTGCGATTATTCTTTCCTCGCATGTAAAAAACGGGCTTGAAATGGCGGAAAAATACAGTTTACCCAAACTCATTCGTGATTTTATACCGCAGCATCATGGTAAAAATCTTATGAGCTATTTCTACAACAAAGCGAAAGAAGAGAATGACTCGAAGGATATACATGAATCTGATTATCGTTACCCCGGACCCTCTCCAAAATCCAAAGAGACTGCCATCGTAATGTTAGCAGATACTGTTGAAGCAGCGACCAGAACCCTGAGCAATCCATCAGCCGGAAGATTAAGAAAACAAGCTGAAGAGCTTGTTGAACAACGATTTTTAGAAGGTGAATTGGATGACAGCGATCTGACCATGCGTGATCTAAAAGGTATTATTGACGGATTTATGTCAGTTCTCCTGGGAATTTTTCACCAACGTATCGAATATCCAAAAACAGAGGAAAGTAAAAAATCTAAAAATCAGAATGGTGCAAAAAAAGAAAAGCCCGTTAAAGTGGTGAAAAATGAAGATTCAGGTGCACAACGAAATTGACAATATAAATCTTTCCCGGAATTCGCTTACTGAACTGACCAGATGGCTCTGTAATAAAATTAAGTTGCCGATAGAAACATTAGATATTATCTTTACTGACGATGAAAATTTACGTGACATGCATGAACATTATCTTGACAATAAAGACTATACAGATGTAATGGCTTTTAACTTAGGAACTGAAGATGCTATCGAAGGTGAAATATATATCAGCGGCGACCGGGCACAAGACAACACACTGAGATATGATGTACCTCTGGAAGTCGAAATTTGCCGGTTGATTATCCACGCTTGTTTGCATCTGGCCGGTTATGAAGATAACAATGAATCAAACCGGCAGCGAATGAAAAAAAAAGAAGAAGATTTTTTATCCATAGTCTCAAAAAAGTTTTTAAATTAATGTAAGTTCAAATGACACAGGAGAATTTTAAAGATTGGAGATATTGATTCTTACCTATCTCATAGTTTTTGTCATCCTCTTAATTTTGTCTGGCTTTTTCTCAGCATCTGAGACAGCATATTTTTCTATTTCCTCAACCGATATCGAAAGAATGCGTAACAAAGAGGACTATGGTTCGAAACAGGTTGTTCAACTTCTTGCACAACCAAAAAGACTTTTAATAACAATTTTAGTCGGTAATACAATTGTGAACATTGGTGCTGCTTCCTTAGCGGCAATTGTCACTCTCGATATCTGTAAGACCTTTGGAGTAGATCTAAAGATTGGTGTCCTGATCGATATCATTGTTGTGACATTTGTTATTCTTATCTGTGCTGAGATTATTCCCAAAGTAGCCGCGGTAAAGAATGCGAAAAAAGTGGCAAGAAATTTTGCTTTTCCATTAACCATATTTTATTACCTGTTTTCTCCTATCGTCAGCATTTTCCATGCACTAACTCAATGGTTAACTTCAATTTTAAAAGTCAGCAAGAACAGATTGCTTCTCTCAGAAGAAGAGTTACGTTCCATCGTAGATATGGGTGAAGAAAAAGGAACCTTACAGCAAGATGAAAAAGAAATGATCCATTCTATTTTTGAATTTAGTGAAACGATTGTCAAGGAAATCATGATTCCAAGGATTGATATGGTCTGTATTTCCATCGATTCAAAATTAGATAGTCTGTTAAGTTTGGTAACAAAACATTCACACAGCCGGATTCCATTATATAAAGACAAAGTAGATAACATCATCGGTATTATCTATGCCAAAGATCTTCTTCCCTTTGTTAACCGGAAGAGTAATGGAGATGTAAATCTGGAAAAATTGGCCAGACCAGCTTATTTTGTCCCCGAACAGAAAAAGATTGATGAGTTATTACGTGAATTTCAGTCCCAACGTATCCATATGGCAATTGTGGTTGATGAATATGGTGGCACCTCCGGCATCGTAACCCTGGAAGATATCATTGAAGAGATCGTCGGTGAAATTCAGGACGAACATGACTCTGAGCAACCTCCCTACCAAAAAATAAATGACAATGAATACCTTGTTGATGGCGGCATGGATCTTGAAGAGATGAATGAAGAACTACAACTCAATCTGCCAACTGAAGAGGGAGTTGAAACACTTGCCGGATTTTTGTTCGGGTTGTTTGGTTCAGTTCCCAGAGAAAAACAATCTGTGAGTTATAAAAATTATAAATTTGTTATTGAAAAAATTATCCGCCGACGTATAACAAAAGTTAAAATTATTATAGATAAGCCACAGATTAAGAGTTAACACCGGATGCAACCAGATTTCTCAAAAATTCCTTCCATGGACAGTCTTCTGCAACAACTCCATGCCCATTCAAATAAAATAGATCAGATTTTTATCAAAAAATTACTCGAGACTATTCTCGATGAGATTAAAACCAACCCCGAAAATCATAAAATACTGAAGAAGAATCGTGAAGAAATATCCGAATTCATCATAAAGGAAACAGAAAAAAAAATAGATCATTTTCTTTCTCCTACCTTCAGTCGTGTTATCAACGGAACCGGTGTCATATTACATACTGGTCTGGGAAGGGCTCCTCTCGGTAGCAATATTATCCAGGTGGTCGGGGATGCAGCAGGTTATACGACTCTAGAGATTAAGCGTACAACCGGTAAACGAGGTGAACGTCTCGATCATGTAAACAAATTACTTAATCTTCTTACCGGTGCAGATGAATCTGTTGTTGTCAATAATAATGCGGCGGCAGTTCTACTGGTTCTGAACAGTCTGGCAAAAAGAAAAGAAGTAATTGTTTCCCGGGGAGAGCTGGTTGAGATTGGTGGATCGTTTCGCATGCCGGAAGTAATGATTTCAAGCGGTGCTAAAATGATTGAGGTAGGTTCAACCAATAAAACGCACTTTCATGATTACGAACAAGCAATTACAGATAAAACCGCGGCAATTTTACTTGTTCACCCGAGTAATTATAAAATAATCGGATTTACAGAGAAACCGGAAGTTAAAGATATTCTCACCCTTGCCCATAAACATAAAATACCGGTAATTTTTGACCTGGGAAGCGGTGCTTTTATCGATATGAGCCAATATGGATTCGAATATGAACCTGTGGCTCGGGATGTTATCGCCATGGATTTTGATGTTGTCACCTTCTCCGGGGACAAACTTCTCGGAGGACCTCAGGCGGGAATAGTGCTTGGGCGGGCAGAGTTCATCGGAAAGCTCCTGAAGAACCCGCTTTATCGCGCGTTTCGCCCCGACAAAGTCACTCTTCTTCTCCTCGAAGACATCCTGCTGTCATACTTGAATGACTCGGCAGTCGATGATATTCCGGCTCTGGCGCTGCTTTCGACCCCGCCGGAAACACTTCGAGATCGCGCGGATAAGATCTGTCGGGCATTGGCTGAATCGGGAATCAAGACCCGTGTGATTTCCACCACGGCGCTTGCAGGCGGTGGAAGCGCCCCTGAAGAGGGACTGCCATCGTATGGTATCGAGATCGACAGCGCGCAGTCACCCGATGATACAGCCAAGAATCTCCGAACGGCAGAAGTCCCCGTCATGGGACGCATAATCAGCGACAGGTTCGTCCTGGATCTTAAGGCGGTTTCGACTGAAGAAGACGACGAATTGACGGCAATCATCAAGAGCGTACTCGGACAATAAATGCTATACACAATAGCCACTGCGGGGCATATCGATCATGGAAAATCGACGCTTGTCCGCGCCCTGACCGGTATGGACCCCGACAGGCTCCCCGAAGAGAAAGAGCGGGAAATGACGATCGAGCTTGGGTTCGCATGGTTTTCGCTCCCGAATGGGTCGGAAGTGGCGATTGTCGATGTGCCCGGGCATGAGCGTTTTGTTGATGCCATGATCACAGGGGTCGGTTCGATTGACATGGTGATGTTCACCGTGGCTGCCGACGACGGCTGGATGCCGCAGTCGCAGGAGCACCTCGAAATACTCGACTACCTCGATACGAAACGCGGAATGGTGGTGATTACCAAATCAGATCTCGTGAAGCAGGATTGGCTCGAACTTGTTATCGATGATGTGAAAGAAAAGGTGAAAGGGACATTCCTTGACGGTGCGCCGATTCATACATTTGCCGCTAGCGATAATGCGGGTCTCGATCAGATTGTACAGGCGGTTGAAACAGGTCTTTCGGGCATTACTTCACGAGAGCATCCCGATCTGCCCCGACTCTATGTCGACAGAGTGTTCTCGATGGCGGGACATGGCGCTGTCGTCACCGGGACGATGCGTGACGGCGTTTTCTCAACCAGTGATGACATTCGCGTCGTGCCGGAGAACAAATCCGGGAAAATCAAGTCTATGCAGACTCACAAGAAAGCACGCGACCGGTCTGAAGCTGTATCACGAGTGGCTCTGAACATCTCCGGCATAAGTCACAACGATTTGTCTCGTGGCAGTGCTGTGATTACGGCTGGCCAGTATGCCGGCACGGAATCGGTCGCCGCGAAACTCTTCGTGTCACCACATGCAAAGATCAAGCTCACTCACAATCGGATTGTCAAGCTACTCATCGGGACAGCAAAGGCAACCGCTAAGATGTTTGTCTTCAGAGACGATTCTTTCGGACCCGGTGATGAGGGTTTTTGTGAATTTCATTTCGAACAACCCGTGCTCGCGCGAATCGGAGATCGCTTCATAGTTCGCTTGCCGACACCCGATGTGTTGCTCGGAGGTGGCGTTGTGATTGACACGGATTGCGTCAGGCACTCGAGATCCGATAGCAAGATCAGAAAGCACTACGAAACGAGAGATGTGGATAAGCTTGAAAGCCTTGTCACGTCTGATCTCAAGAATCGCAAGCGGATAGCTATCGACGATCTGCTTTTTACTTCAAATTACTCCCGCCGGGCAGTCAGCGAAGCTGTCGATGCTATGGTGGGCAGCGGCGTGCTCGCTCGTTACGGAAACGCTCTATACATGACTGACTATGTCCAAAAAGTGTCAGAGAAACTGATCGACAAGGTCTCACAATTCCATGAGAACAGCCCGGCGCGCCGCGGCATTCCCAAAGCAGAGCTTATTTCAAGGTCTGGCT
>JAGLYF010000217.1 GCA_023132435.1 Calditrichia bacterium
CTTTTGATATATTTTCCACTGGGGAGGGCATCATTTTGATCCGACCATTCATCCCAATAGAATGAAAAGTAACGCATTTATCTTCGATAACATTCCGTAATTGTGGTTAAATCCCTATGATAAATTACCCCACCTGAAAATCCTGTTATCCTGTCAAAATATTTTTCTTTACAGGCATTTCTGGATCATCGCTTGACTTCGCGTATTCAATTGACTTCATTTTTTAGCGGCACAGAAGCGATTTGCAAAACATTATAGGATTGTTGACTGACTTGTAATTAGGAATTAGGAACTTGATTAGATAAGTCTTTTATGAGAAAAAGGGGGCAAATTTCCTCACTACCCCCTTATATTTAAAGTTCAATTAAAATAAAACCTACAATAGCATTCATATATACTGTAAAAAGTTAATAAATTAGTGTGCGGATAATTTGAATGGTGTGAATATTCTTTAATATAATAAATTCGACAGCAATTGCAATAAATATCTTATTGAAATCATGAAGCGGACAATTATTTCTCTGGAATCGAGCTGTGATTCGATATGTTGTAATATTTTTCTATTAAATTGCATGAGTAGATATTATAAATTTATGTAAAATTTGTCAAACATAATTAGACATATTTGATTTTGCGTGTCTATTTCTATCTTAGAGATCTATATATAAGAAAATAGTAAAACCTGCCATACTAAAAATTACTTTGATTTTAAAGGATAAATTTTTAATATCATTTTCATAAAACTAAAAATCATCATAGGTAAATAATGAAGATCGATACCTTGCAATTGAAAATATCCAGAGAATGGATGCTAATAATATTTTTTGTCCTTATAAAATTATTAATGTTAATAAAACTGATTAACGGCAAAAGCAAAGAACCCATTCTAATTTCTGAATTCAACTATGAACGAATGGGGGTGGAGTAAAAATCAGGAGGTGTTTTTATGAAAACAATTTTGTTACTCGGGGCATCGTTCTTTTTGACTATCTCCTTATGTAGTTGTTCAAACAACAAGGAGTCCAAAGTGCAGGATATTACATTTCCACAAGGCTTTGTATGGGGCACGGCCACCTCTGCTTACCAGGTTGAGGGTGCCTACCAGGAAGACGGCAAAGGCGCTTCTGTCTGGGATACCTATACAAACCAGTATAAACTGGCCGGAGGGGAAACGGGCAATGTGGCAATTGACCAATACCACCGGTACAAACAAGATGTGGCCTTGCTTAAAGATATGGGGATACAAAGTTATCGCTTTTCGATTGCCTGGACCCGTATTCTTCCGGAGGGTACCGGTAAGGTCAACCAAGCGGGGATTGATTATTATCTACGTTTGGTTGATGAACTGCTTAAAGCAGGTATTGAACCGGCCATTACGTTGTATCACTGGGATCTGCCGCAGGCTTTGGCGGATCGCGGGGGGTGGCGCAATCGCGAATCGGTAAAATGGTTTACCGATTATGCTGAAATTGTCTTTAAAGCCATTGGAGACCGGGTCAAGACCTGGATTACCTTTAATGAGCCCTTTATTGACCGTATGATGATAGGCTCCTTCTTACGAAGCAGGCTAGATCCCACAATTGAACCCATTAGCAATCCCTTTGCTATCCCAGGAGCGCTCATTGCCCAGCAGGCGATTGAAACCCACCATTGGATACTCGCGCATGCGAAAGCAATTAAAATTTATCGCTCTCTTGGTCTGTCTGGTAAAATCGGCATGACGTTAAGTATCTCTCCTGTCTACCCGGAAACGGATTCAGAAGCCGACCGGAATGCAGCGCGGGTGGAAGACGGACTACATAACCGCTGGTTTTTGCATCCTGTTTTAAAGGGTGCATATCCTGAAGATATCCGGGCACTCTATCTCAAACATACGGGTATCGGGATCCAGGAAGGAGATATGGAAGTGATCAAAAAGAATCGTGTCGATTTCCTGGGTGTCAATTACTATTCTCCAACGAGGGTAAAAGCAAATTCAGATTCCAAGCGGTTTGGAATAGAGATATTGCCTAATTCTGACGAGCGCCCAGCCTTTAATGGTGAAGTATATCCTGAAGGTTTGTATGATCTGCTGGTTCGAATTGATACTGAGTATGACCATCCGGTGATCTATATCACTGAAAATGGAGCAGGTTTTGGCAGTGAGGATGATAGTTTGGTCGACGGATGTGTGCACGACATGCTGCGCCAGGATTATCTAAAAAGACATTTTGCAGAGGCACACCGAGCCATTCAAGCGGGAGTTAAACTTCAACGATATTACGTGTGGTCTTGTTTTGACAATTTCGAATGGGTCTTTGGGTATAAAAACCGCTTTGGCCTGATCCATGTAAATTTCGAAAACCAGGAACGGATTTGGAAAGATAGTGCGTTTGACTTCCAATCCTGCATAAAAAACAACGGTTTTGATCAATGAGGTCCATAAAAGAGGGATGCGTATACTTCTCGATATGGTGATGAACCATACATCGATCGAGCACCCCTGGTTCCAGGAATCGCGCAGCAGCCGGGATAATCCTAAAAGAGACTGGTACATTTGGCGTGATGGAAGTGGCGAAAGTCCTCCAAATAATTGGAAAGCTTTACCGGGCGGATCAGGATGGAACTATGACGTGATTACCGATCAATGGTATTACGCGAGTTTTTTATCCTTTCAGCCTGACCTGAACTACCGCAATCCGACCGTTAAAGAGGCGATGTTTGATGTCGTTCGTCACTGGTTGGATAAAGGAGTAGACGGTTTTCGACTCGACATTTTCTTTTCTATTTACAAAGATGAAGCGTTCCGTGATAATCCATTTTCTTTCAAGCCTTTTCCCACAGATTTCACTGGGGGTTGGTTTCAAAATTTGAAATACACTGTACATCAAAAAGAAACCTTCGAATTGGCGAAAGAATTAAGGTCATTGGTGGATACCTATTCACCAGATCGGCTTCTGTTAGGTGAATTGTTCGGAGAGGACACCACGATTAAGAAATATATGGGCGATCAACTGGATGGGTTGAATTTGATTTTCCTATGGGAACTGCTAAAATTAAAGGTGGATGCCCGTTTCCTCAGAAATGTCATTTCACATTATGAAATACATTACCCCGCTCCGTATACTCCGGTTTATGTTTTTGGTAACCACGACCAGAAAAGGATGATCTCTAAGATCGGTAATGATTCTCGATTGGCAAAGCTTCTGGCACTTTTTCAGTATACCGTTCGTGGTGTGCCGGTAACTTACTATGGCGAAGAAATTGGCATGGAGGATGTCGATTTTCCAGCCAAAACGGCTTTAGATCCGATGGGACGACGTTTCTGTTGGATACCGGGTTTTCTTGTAAACATGCTGGATTTGTATATAAATCGCGACGGGTGCCGTACGCCCATGCAATGGGATAATAGTGTTAATGCGGGCTTTTGCGGAAAATCAGCGACACCCTGGCTGTCAATACATCAAAACTATCAATCGACGAATGTAAAACAACAACTTGGCGATGCAAAATCTTTGCTGAACGTTTACAAAGGATTACTACGCTTGCGCCGGGAGAGTGCGGCGATTCGAGAAGGAAATATCCAACTGATCGACAATCCGGATACTGAGAAAAACCTGCTCTCCTATCGCCGTATAAGCAATGACGAAGCTGCTCTTGTCCTGATAAACTTTGGAGAAACCTCTGTTGCGTTTAAAAATCAAACCGAATGCAAACAGTTCCTGTTTGGGATAGGAATAGATAAACCTAACAATCCGGGAAAAATCTCCTTGCCACCATATTCTGGGGTAATATTGGGTAATTGAGGGCTGGTTGATATCGGCCCTTTGATTTTTTGTCCGGCAAGTGCCGGACCGCCGGAGGCTAATCAGCCGTCAATACATCGAAATCTTTAGTCACAATCAGATCAGCCATCGGGCGCAATGATTGCGCAACTTCATGCTCACGTTTCAGTACTTTTAATCTAAATTCATTCTGTGGTTCTTTGCCACGTAATACCTGACTTTTTTTTGTATCATGGTATGTCAGGTCGATAAATATCCTGTAATCAACATCCGCCTTAAATGGATATAATCCTTCCACGATGAGATAATCTATCATGGAAAAATCTGTTACAAGTTCATCTTCCATATCTGTAAGCAGATCAATACATGGCATAGTCGCTTTTTTACCTTCTCTGAATTCCTGAATATTACGGTTGATAAGATCCCAGTTATATTCATCGATTCCTATGCTTTTAATACCATGTTTCTTACGCCATTCTGTTTTCATTCGCGGGGCAATTTTATAATAATTATCGCTGTGCAATATTTTTACGAGCTTATCTTCATTCCTAATTTTTCTGCTGAGGACATGGGCTAATTCAGATTTACCTGCACCTGATTCACCACAGACGGCAATTACCAACCTGTTGGAACCCAACGACAGCCTGAGTTTTTGATAAATCTGATCAGCGGCTTTGTGGTGTTTTTCTTTAATCAATAAAACATCTTCTAACATTATTTACTTTCTCTCTTTTACAATTTTACAACTTGCCAGCTATTACCCTTAAGTTTTATTTCCTGTCGGTTGATAAACAGCGAATCATCCTTTTGATTTCTTTTTTCTGTCCTTGTTCTTATCTTTTGCGGAGTAATTTCAAAATAATATCTATATTCTCTGAATTTAAAAGTAAAATATATTTCTTTCCAGGTGGCCGGCAATTTAGGATTCAGGTGTATCTTATTATCTTTAATTTTCAATCCGGCGTATGATTTTAAAACAAGGAAAACAGATCCCCCCATAACCCCGGTGTGTATTCCTTCCTTTACAGTACCGCCCTGAACATCCTGAAAATCGCTTTTCAATGCATCCGAATAAAGTTGGTAGCTCAGATTATCATAACCAGCTAATCCTGCCAAATACGAGTGGACTAATTTACTTAAAGTAGAGCCGTGTGACGTTCGTTTGAAATAATAATCAAAATTTCTTTGTAAAAGATCGTCCGGGGAATGATATCCGGTTTTTTTAAGTATTTTATGTACTGCATTTTCCCCTAGATTATAGAATGACATCAAAACGTCTGCCTGTTTGGCAACTTTATAATCATCAGGACTTTTTTTCTCCGCTTTGAGAATGCGATCCAAACGATTTATTTTTCCATATTTGGCTTTATTTTTTTTCCAGTCGAATTCTTTAAGTTTAAAATATCCATCAAATTGTTCCAGAATTCCATCTTCAGAAATGGGTATAGATAATTCTGCGCTAATTTTTTCCCAATAGGATAATTCATCCTGCTTTAGTTCGATCTTTTTACATATTTGTTGGCCTTTTGATTCTTCGAGAAGATTGAGTATATCTTGAGCATGGTTAAAAATCCAGATGGTCATAATATTCGTATAACTATTATTTTTCAACCCACCCTCTTTAGAATTCGGGTAGGCTTCATGATATTCATCCGGTCCCATAATTCGGTCAATATCAAACCGTTTGATCTTTTTGTTGAATTGAGATTTACTGGCCCAAAAACGGCAAATCTCCAGAAACATTTCAGCCCCATAATCTTCTAAAAATTTTACATCACCGGTGAAATTAAAATATTGCCAGATATTATAAGCAATGGCAAGTGAAACATGGTGCTGTAAGGAACTATAGTCCGGTCCCCATTTTCCGGACATTGGATTCAAGTGAAGGACTTGTGTCTCCTCCTGCCCATCGCTTCCGCTTTGCCAGGGAAACATTGCACCGTTAAAGCCACATTCTTTAGCTGAAACCCTGGCTTTGTCCAATCTGCGGTAGCGGTAAAGTAGTACCGATTTAGCTGTTTCCGGAAGATTCATAAAATATATGGGCAGAATAAAAATCTCGTCCCAAAAGATATGTCCACGGTAAGCTTCGCCGTGTAATCCACGAGCCGGTATACCGGTGTCGATAAAAGCATTATGCGCTGAAGCAGTAATGAGTGTATGATAAATATGCAGGCGGAGGAGCTTTTGAGTTTGACGCGCACCCGTTATTCTTATATCAATATTTTTCCATAAATCTGACCAAGCCGTTCGACTTTCTTTGTATAGGCCAGGATATCCCGATATTTTGCTCAGCGCCTCAAGTGCTTCCTTCCGTGGTTTTATACAATCCTTTGATGTATAAATAGAAACAATTTTATCAATAGTAACAAATTGATTTTTCCCGATTTCTAAATCAAATGTAGAATAAACAGCTCCTTGTTTCTGTTTTAATTTTATCTCAGGTTCAAGTCGTTTCTTATTAATGCTGATAAGAAGTTTGGCAGCTTCGGCAATAATAATACCGGATTGATTTGTCTGTAAAACAATAAAACTGATATTATCTTCTCCACCTGCATTGAGCGGCTGCCAGTGTTTTGACTTTAGTTGTTTGTAACGATCTACACCGGCATTAATAATTTGTCCGTTTAATCCCGATTTTATAGTGATCTTTTTAGAATAGTTTAAAGGTGCAATGCTGTACTGCAATCCGGCAAGATGTGTATCTGCCATGCTGACAATTCGTTTTACCCGGATAAATGTTTCATTTCCTTGACTGTCCTTAACAATAGATTCTCTGTAAAACATACCGTCGCGGAAGTCCAGCCGGCGTTTGAAATCAATTATTTTAACTTTATTTAAATCCAGCCATTCACCGTCTTCAATTTTAAAAATCAGTGGCAACCAGTTGGGGCAGTTAACAATATCTTCATTAATAATCTTTTTACCAACTACTTCTGATTCCAGCCGGTTATACAATCCGGCTACATAAGTTCCGGGATAGTTAATTCCATTAGCCTCTGTTTCTTCAAATGCACCACGGGTAACAAAATAACCATTGCCTACAGCACATAGCGATTCTCTCGTCGCTTCTTCTTTGGGCTCGTAATCAATATATGTTAAACTCCACTGATCGTCCTGTAATCCACTCTTAAACCAATTTTCAATTTTCTCCAGATCTATTTCGGCCATATCATTTATGGCGATATCAGCGCCATTCCTTAGCAGCTCTTTCCGGTTATCTTCACGTGCAATGCCTAGTACCAATCCAAATTGACCATTTTTACCGGCCTGTACACCGGAGATAGCATCCTCAACAATTATTGCTCTGTCATAATGAACACCGAGATTATCGCAGGCAGTTGTGAAAATATCAGATTCAGGTTTGCCTTTTAAACCAATCTCTGCTGAAACCACGCCATCTACCCTGGTTTCAAAAAGTCTCTCCAATCCTGCCACTTGTAATATTTTTTGACAGTTCTCACTGGATGAAGCAACTCCCACCCGAATGTTGTTCTCCAATAGTTCTCTGATAAAATTTATGGTGGATTTATATACAACCAGATTTCCTTTATCAATTAGATCATTGAATATTTCATTTTTTCGATTCCCCAATCCGCAAATCGTATCCTGAGAAGTCTCATCATCCGGATTTCCATAAGGTATTTTTATGTGACGTGACTGAAGGAAAGAGGCTATTCCTCGATATCGTGGTTTACCATCAACAAAGGGTAAATAGTCGCCATGGTGAGTAAACTCGCGGAACGTTGTTCCCGATCGCTCCGAATGAAGCTTCAGGAATTCGTCAAACATTTGTTTCCAGGCGGTACTGTGGACTAAGGCGGTATCAGTAATAACACCGTCAAGATCAAATATAACAGCATCAAAACTAAAATCAGACATAAAAAAACAATCACTTCCCAGACAATGTTTCACTTATTCTTTTTCATCTGCCGGTTTCACAACATCTTTCCACCATAATGGTATCAATGCCAGTGAAATAATAATAAATATCCAGGGCCATATTCTGGAATCTCCCGGTAAGAGGAGCAGTAATTTTCCAACACCGATTAACAATGCAAATAGTGAAACAGAAGTTATGGCCACAGATTTTAAACGCAAAAGTAATTTTTTCAAGGGATCACTGCCGTCTATACCAAGCGCAACAGCAGTTTTCCGCCAGAAACCGCATGGATTAACACTCTTATAAAACTTATTCAAAACCTCTTGTTTAGTAGCAGGGGTAAAATAAGTCACCAATATAGCTGCCAGAGTTGAAACCAAAGACATGCTGCCAAGTCTAACCCACTCTTCATCAGTAACTACTAAAAGTATAGGGGCGACAATAAGAGAAACAGCCATAGCGGCCAGCTCAGAATAGAGGTTTATCCTTTCCCAGAGCCAGCGTAGTACCAGTACAGAACCCATACCGGCTCCAAATAAAAGGGAAATAAACCAGGCGGTTTGAATCGAACCTAAATTAGCCATTATTATTAAGGCGACAACTACAATCAATATATTTGATAATCGGGCTGTGAGTACCAATTCGTGGCTTTTAGGTTTACGTTTGAGCCAGTGTTCACAAATTAATCGTTTATAAATATCATTACTCCAGTAGCTTGCACCCCAGTTTAGATGAGTATCCAGAGTCGACGCCAAAGCCGCCAGTAATCCGGTAAGCATTAGTCCACGGATTCCGGGAGGAAGCATATCATTTATACCGGTTACAAAAGTAATTTCCCGACTGGCAGCGAATCCTTCTGCTGTCATCGCTGATTGAGAGAATGGATAGATTACCAGCAAACCGACACCAATTATCAGCCAAATGATACTGCGCAGGAATATCTGCATCCAGGAAAAAACAATAGCAGCAATCCTGGCATCTTTATCTGTAGCGCAGGCCATTGAACGTTGCGCCAGATAACCTGTTCCATCACTGTTCATCTGGAAGAACCATTGCAACCCGATAATTACAAGGAACGGTAATAACAACTCCCCTCCCGTAGGGCTAAATGAAAGCATCTTAACCGTTAGCTCGCTACCGTAGAGATTTTCTAATTTTACCAGTAAGTTTTCCCATCCGCCGGCATGATCAACAACATAAAAGGCATAAACAATAGTACCTACTATTGCAATTGAAAACTGCATCACATCTGTAGTGATAACACTTCGCAATCCTCCCGTTGTAGAATAGAGAGCTGTAAAAGCTAAGATAACCACGATGCTGATTAAGTTATTTGTGGTAACAATTGCAGGATCGACACCGGTTGCACCGCTGCCCAGAGACAGTCCGAAGGTTTCGATTATATTCAAAAGCGGATTAAAAATAAACGCTGGAAGCCATTGATCCCATGGTAAAAAGACCTCGGCAATGCGCATGGCTGCAACTAAAACCATCGCCATTACAATACAATTGATCACAGTGCCATAATATATCGCTTTTAATACACGTAGAGGTAGTACAGCTTTGCCGCTATAGCGGATTTCAGTAAATTCTGCATCTGTCAAAATTCCTGATCTTCTCCAGCCAACAGAAAAAATAAATCCCATCATTAAAAATGCAATACCGTAAATCCACAAGCGCCACACCAAAAATACTCCACCGGTAGCGATTAATCCTGTCACTAATAAAGGTGTATCAGCTGCAAACTGGGTAGCAGCCATACTCAAACCAACCCGCCAACCGGTGAGTGTTTTACCGGCCAGAAAATATTCCTGTAGACTTTTTGAGGCTTTTTTTTGAGACCGAAAACCTGCAGAAATGGCGTAAATCACGAAAGCTATCACTATTATTAGATCAATCATAAGCCTACTCCATTAAATTAAATCTTAGAAAATAATTACATATTAGAATCTCTTCATACCTGTTGAAAACGCTTAACCTGGTTAATTCATGAATTTTAGATTTAT
>JAGLYF010000218.1 GCA_023132435.1 Calditrichia bacterium
TATGTTACTTATACTCTTATACATTTATTTTTTTTAAATAATCCAGGTTAGCAAATTTTTAATGGATATTACGAAAAGTCTAATAACGAGATGACTTACCTAACATATGTCTGAGAATTGATTTTGCCTGATTACCGCCGCCGTTATCCCAGGATATTTTACCGCTTGCACCTTCAAAAGTGTCCATCCCGGCAATAGCGTCACGTAATCTGGGCCGATTTAAGCCACTTTGTTGGATGGAACGTACCAGCAGATTAACTGCATCATAGGTATACGCAGCACCGGGAGGAGGGATTGTTTTATATTCCTGTTCGTAAGCCCTGGAGAATGTTTTAAATACAGGATTATCAACTTGTTCAAACGGTTCTATATAATAGATTTCACCTACATAGTTTTGCCTAAGTCTTTCTTTCTCTAATCCGGGGATCCAGGGAAGAAACACAAAGATTCGACCTTCGTATTTTTGGAGATTAAAAAGTAAGTTTATAACATCATCCTGCGGCAAGTTTATAATGACAGATTCAATTTCAAAAGACAATGCGCGTTGCGCTATGTCCGGGAAATTAATTTTAGATGGCGATAACTGAAAATGAAAAACCGGTGTGATATGTTTGGCCTTCAGTTCCGCAATCATTTCTCCGGAAAATATACGGCCGTCATGAGTGTTTGATGATATGAGACCTGTTTTTTCTATTGACAAGGCCCGGATACCTTCATTCACGATAACTTGTGCCTGATTTTGATAGTCAGGCGGAAGCCGAAACATCCATGGAATACGGATATAGGTTAGCGTCGGATCGGAACATAAGGGCGAGAGTAAAGGTACCCATGCTTTTGTTGCGATCTGTTCGGCAATATGTGTTGCGTCACCATCAAGCGAACCAATTACAGCCCATACACTATCCTGATACACCAGTTTAATCATTTCTTTTGAACCTGCGCCCCATGGATCGTAAGCCCAGCGCTCAACCAATCGAAAAGGTACGCCGTAGAATCCTCCCGCAGCGTTGGATTCACTTATGGCTAATTGTGCACTATTCAGTATAGGTAGAGTGGCAGGATTTGTCCGGTCATTAGGCATAAATAAGCCTATACGAATTTCACTAAATTCTTCAGGGTTAAGGACATCTCCTTGCCAGCCCGAAAAATCAACCGGTTTATCAAATACGCTTATTGGTTTTTCTAGTGTTTGAGTGTCATCTAAGGATTGACCAGTTAACGACAAGGTACTGCTCAGAACAAAACATAATATCCAAAATCCATAAGTTTTTCTCATATCATCAGAAGTGTTAATCTTTAATTTGAAATTTGTTCGAGAAGATATCTTCCTTGGAATAAAATTCAAATTTTCCGTTTTTAAGAATGGCTAAAATTGCAGGTGTCCTGTTACTAAAAACAGCATCTAATTCCTTTATTCCTGTGACGCCCTTATAATTTGACATCCTGGCCAATTCGTCCCGGATAAGGGCGCGGTTCAATCCGCCTTTTTCAATAGCCGCAATAATCATATTCATGCCATCGAAAGCATGTGCAGCATATGTTTCCGGATTTTCCTTGAACTGATTACGGAAATCTTCAATAAATTGCAGGTATGCCGGATCTTTTCTGGTAGGGTCATATGGGTAACCGGCGGCTACTTTTCCATGATTGTCTCCTACAATATCAATAAATTCTTGGGTCACCATGCGATCGCTACCAAAAAACCATTGATTCATTCCCATTTTTCGCATTTGTTTAAGAATCAACGCAGATTCTTTAGAATTGCCATAGGTAATTATACCATCCACGTTCAAGGACTGAATCTTTTTCAATTGGTTACTGAAATCAGTGTCACCCTCCTGATACTGCAATTCCGTTAAAAAAGGCCGTCCGAGACGGGTGGCAGCGTCCCGGAACTCATCGATACTCATTCGCCCATACCGGTTGGCAGCACGTAAGGCAGCAATCCGTTTAAGTCCTAACTTTTTAAAAGCGAAATCTGACAATAAATAACACATCAGGCGGTCGTCAGTGATACAACGGAAAACCCAGGGAATATTTGTTTCGACATAAGTAGGATCGGTATCAGCCGTATTCATTATGGAAATCTCCGCCTTTAAGGCAACACGAATGGCAATATGACTATTCGCCCCATCTACTGTTCCAAGAATGGCCCAGACGCGGTCTTTATATGCCAGCATAATAACTTCTCTTCCTGAGGATCGCCACTCGCCATTGTCGTTACGAACTATTAATTTAAAAGGGACCTCTCCCCGGTAGCCGCCTCTTAAATTTGCTTGCTGCACTGCAAGCTGAGCCCCCTGAAGCATTTTGATTCCAATAGGAGCTAAATGTGATGCCAGATATCCATCCCAACGAATGACCCGCTGATTTACTTTTAATTGGGTCTTTTCCGTTTCCCCGTCAGAGCCGGTGACTGAGCTAATAATCGGCCCGATAAATCCAATTTTAACGGTATCGATATTCTCAGGTTCGGGAATGTGACGCCCATGTCCCGGATATACCAGTGTATCTATAAAAAAGCGCATATATGGTTTTACAAATCGATTATATGGCTCATACTCCTCAGGTGTTTTTCCATACATCATGCTATCAGAATCAGTCTTTGAAACGGTGGAGCTGCTTTGGGCATAAATATACGGTTGATATTGAACCATCCCTCCGACAATGAAAATGAACAGATAAATTATAATTCGAATTTTCATCTTATTTTCCAATCTTACTAATTGATTAAATTATTTGTTTGTTTCTGTTTTGTCTTTATCCTGAGATATTTTTAATCCGGGATAATAGCCTTTGCCAATTCCCCGGGCTAATCCATGGCCGGTGCCAATCCAGATATCATTCCCCATAAACTCAACAGAGATGGTAAAATGATTTGGTAAATCCAGATTTGTAGGGATTACCTCGATTTCCTCTTTCCCTTGCATCACATGTGCACTCCAGGTCTTGGCATTATCTGAATCCATTTTATAAGTAACCCAGGTATCGGTTTCAAAATCGACCAGCACACCCAACCCTTTATCCGTACAATTATAGCAAGACTGGCCGCTACGCCCAAGAGCCAAATTGATAAAACTACTGGGAAGGCCGCTATCATGATCCATATACCCGCGCCAATTACGCCCGTCATAGCGACTTAAGCCAAAATAAGTGGAAGCCCAGAGTATACCATCGATATAAGAGGCGGAAGTGGTAATTACATGTGCTACGCCGTCATCTCGATAGAGATCAATTTCCATCTCGCCGTCAGGATCCAAATATTCTGACCAAATCTGGGTTTTGACATCCCATTCCAGAATGCCTCCCCCCCAGACTGCAAAATAGACTTTATCATCGGCAGCGTCGACATTATAAGTCCATACTTCTTCCATTGGGGC
>JAGLYF010000219.1 GCA_023132435.1 Calditrichia bacterium
GATGTTATGCTAATTGTCAATTAATTTTTAAGAATAGATCAGGCTAAATAATTAATTTAATCCCGGAGAAAATACCGGTAGTATTATTTAATCATCAGATATCAGAAAGGAGAAAGAGGTAATGAAAAATGTGTTAGTATTAGGAGCAGGGCTTGTATCTAAACCTCTCGTTATATATTTGCTTGAAAAAGGATTTCAGGTAAAGGTTGCCAGCCGGACCGTTAGCAAGGCCGAGGCATTGATCAAAGGATTTGAAAATGGTAAAGCAGAATCGCTCAATGTGAATAATCAGGAACAACTTCATAATCTTATTCAGGATTCTGACATCGTTATCAGTCTGGTTCCCTACACACACCATGTTCAGATTGCTAATATTTGTATTGACCTTAAAAAGCATCTTGTTACCACTTCATATGTAAGTAGTGCCATGCAGGATTTAGATGATGCTGCCAGGAAGGCCGGTATATTTATATTAAATGAGATTGGGCTTGATCCCGGTATTGACCATATGTCCGCCATGAGAATTATTCATGATGTCGAGAAAAGAGGAGGTAAAGTTGTAAGTTTTCAATCTTATTGTGGTGGTCTACCGGCATTGCAAAACAACAATCTTCCCTTTGGGTATAAGTTTTCCTGGAGTCCACGTGGTGTCGTGATGGCCGGTAAAAACAATGGGCAATTTCTTGAGGATGGTAAGGTGATTTTTATACCCAGTAAGGACCTGTTTAAAAATTATGTTATTATAGATATCGAAGGAATGGGTAGTCTGGAAGCGTATACAAACCGAGATGCACTTCCATACAAAAAGTTATATGGACTTCATGATGCCCACACCGTATTCAGAGGGACACTACGTAATAATGGCTGGTGCTACGCGATGAAAAAAGCCCAGGAACTGGGATTATTCGATGATGCTGAACGTCAGGATTTAACCGGATTATCCTACAGGCAAATGATCGGTAAGTTAATCGGATCAGAAGAATATGAAAATATCGTGGCAGACACCGCCCTGTTTCTAAATTTGGAAACACATTCTACAGTGATTAAAAATTTTAAATGGTTAGGATTATTTGATCACGATCCGGTACCTGATGAAAATAATGTTATGGATATTTTTTGTGCTTTATTGCAGAAAAAACTGGTCATGGGTGAAAATGAGATTGATTTAATTGTCTTATACCATCGTTTTATAGCAGAATTTGATGGTAAGGAGGAGCTGATCACATCAACTCTTATTGATAACGGTATTCCGAATGGAGAATCGGCTATGTCGCGTACGGTAAGTTTACCCGCGGCAATAGCTACCGCCTTAATTCTCGATGGTAAGATAAACATGACCGGTGTGCATATACCGGTTCAACCGGAGATTTATAACCCGGTATTAGATGAACTGGCCCGGTTAAATATTGAATGTGTGGAAAAAGCGACACTGTTAGATTAATCTGGGATTTAATTGAAAATTAGTTCCCCTCTCCTACCAGGAGAGGGGTTAGGGGTGAGGTCATTTAAAACAAAAAAGATTTGAACTACTATGTGTAGGGACGTTGCACCCGTAAAACGGGGTCTTCGACATGCAACGTCCCTACAATAAAACTTAATACTTCCTGGTGATGATAAACTCACCCCCTGGCCCCCTCTCTTGGGAAGAGAGGGGGAACTCAAACTGTAATTAACTCACAAATCTGAGTTCAACTATAAACGTCACATCCTTGGTCTTATCTGGTGATACGAACTTCAAGGTTTTTATCCGCATTGCTAAACAGTTGGCAAGATCTTTATCATTCAACGTATTCTCAATCGCTTTCACCTCCGTAATCTGATTCTGTTTATTTAGCGTAACCTGAAATCTCAATTTCCCTGGAATTCCAACCACACCGGATCTATTGTAACAGTATTCCATTGCTTTTACCTGTTTTTTAATGATCTTTTCTAAATCAGATACCAGGCTCTCTAAATCCTTTGTTTGGATTTCAACACGGACTGCCAAATGCATTTCTTCAGACTTGCTCTCCTCGGCGGCAGCGTCCATTACTTCCTGCCTTGGAGCAACCGGTATTGGTCCGCCACTCATTGATTTATACATACCACTGCCACCAACCCTGGCAGCGACTGCGAGATTCGAAACACCATGCGGTAAAGGCAGAGGCTGCTGTACGGTAGTCGCTTGTCCTCCCTGATTCCGAACCTGTGTATCAGCAGCGATAAAGGAGGTATACTCTGTTAATAGATTATAGGTAAGACCCAGATTGGTTATTTCTTTAACTCTCTCATCATTCGGGTTCACCTGGTTGTAGTCCGCCAACAAGGCAATCCGGTGTCTCGCCCAGAGATACTTAAGTGCGCCGTTTTTATCCGTAGCTTCGTAATCCGAGACAGTAATTGTTTTGGAATATTTTTTACCTTGACCAACTATACCATTAACCGTAATCTTACCGCTTAAACTTCCCCGCCATTTTCCAAACAATAAAACAGGGCGTTCGGCAAACACATCCGGAATACTCACCGGTTCAATATCATAAACATCAAATCCATCAATATCATAAGAAATCTGAGTTAAAACCGGTGAGGATATATAGTTCCGGAATTTATTTGCCATTTTTTCTGCATCCGTAGTTCTTGTTATAACAAAGGATTCTCCCATACCGGCTCTGGCCATACCTTCGATCAGGAATCTGTTAACACTGGAACCAATTCCAAAGGGAAACATATTTGCCTTCCCAAGGTTATTTCTGATCAGATCAAAGGCCTCTTTTTCCACATGTACATACCCATCTGTGGCAATTACAACCGTACGGGAAAATCCTTCGCTGCGCGGGAGAGCGAGAGCACGTTTAAGTGCAGGAAGTAATTCGGTTCCGCCTCCCCCACGTTCTCTTTCAATTAAACGGATAGCCCTATTTATATTTTCTTCGGTTACCGGTAATGACTTTTCCCCCATAATACTGGATCCGGCAGCAAACAATAAAACATTAAACCGGTCTCCTTTTTGTAGATTTCCAATTAATTTGCGAAGGAGTTCTTTTGAGATATCCAAAGGGAAACCATTCATAGAGCCAGAAACATCGACGATAAAAATATATTCCCTGTAGGGTATTTGGTCGGTTTTGATCCTTTTTGGGGGCTGAAGCATCATTAGAAAAAAATTCTCCTTTTCACCCCGATGTACCAACAATCCCGGTGCTACTTCATCTCCGTTAAGACGATATTTCAGGATAAAATCACGATCACCTTTTTTATTTTCACCTTTTGTCAACTCAATCGATGCTTCCTCTTCACTTTTGTAATCAATATCAATAGTATGTGATGTACAAAAAATATCTTTGAGCGGCATCCCGCCCGCAATATGAACATCGATATCAAAACTATAAGTTGGATCTTCTCCTTCATGCAAATAGGGGTTTTTTACCCACTGGTCAGCATTGGCATCGTTTTCGGATTGATTCGAATAGCGTGGTCCCACCACAGTCGGATAGCTAAACTCATAGGTTTTTTCTTCAGCGAGAAGAAGCTCTGTGTAGTATAACTCTACTTTTATTTCATCACCTGGTAAAATATTTCCAACATTCATTTGAAACACATTAGGTCTCTGCTGTTCAAGTAAGGAAGCTGTTCGGCCCTCTTTAAGAGCCTGTTCATATTCCTGGCGTGCGTCTTTTCTCTCTTTAATTTTTGCCCTGATAACTCTTTCTCCAATAGTCATCTTCATATCATAAACAGCCGCTCTGGTGGAAGCAGGAAAAATATAGATGGCCTCCAGTACAGATTTTCCCTCATTTTTGTATACCTGAACCACCTGAACATCAGCAATAACCCCGACAATATTCACATCAGCATAGGTATTTTTTAATGGTAATTGGTCCAGATCCGGATTGTCACTTTTTACAAAAAAATATGGTGACAGAGTTTTATCTGCTGCTATATCTTCTATTGTCTGGCCATACATACCAAGGTTTGGAATAGCAAGCAGAATGAGAACAGATTGAATTAATTTGATAAGATTCATAACAACCTCCTGGTTAGTTTATCAGTTTCTCTTGTTTATATATCACACAAAAAAGACAAAGGTAAATAGAAAAATTTTTGAGGTTGTATCTGTCAATTAATAATTTAGGAACAGTTTATATTTTTTAGACAGGATAACAGGATAATTTCTTTGATACTGGATACTGGATGCTGGAATATGAATTTGCGAGATATACTCCCCCCTATCAAGGGGGGATGAAGGGGGGTGTTTTATGATTGGGCCAACAACCCCCTACCCCTCCTTTCCCGCACTCGCGGGACTCAGGACGGGCTCTTTTCTAATCACGCCAGTGGGCGGATTCGCCTGCCGGCGAAGGGGGAATTAGATCGTGCCGATCGAGTATCGAGCATCCAGCATCCAGTATCAAATAAATAAGTAGTCAGGGGACAGATCATGCAGAGCATTAAAATCAAAGTACGTGGTTATCATTTAGATATGTATCAGCATGTAAATAACGCCAGATATCTGGAATTTCTTGAAGAGGCGCGTTGGCATTTAATCGAGTCAAAACTTGATCTGAAGGATTGGATGAGGAAGGGGTTAGGTTTTGTGGTTGCCAATATCAATATCAATTACCGGAAACCTGCTTCTCTCGATCAGGTTATAGAAATAAGAAGTAAATTTTCTCGTCGTAATGTTAAGAGTGCCACGATAGAGCAAAAAATATATCTGGATAATACCGATATTCTCATTGCTGATGCCGATGTAACTTTTGTCGTCGTAGATACTAAAACAGGTAAGTCTCTTCCGCTGGAAGGTGAGCTTTTAGATATAATGAAGTCATTGTGACTCGGTGCTGGATACTGGATACTGGATACTGGATACTGGAATATGAATTTGCGAGATATACTCCCCCCTATCAAGGGGGGATATAGGGGGGTGTTTTGATAATCAAATCTCACAACCCCCTTGCTGCCTCTCTTGAAATGAGATGGGAAGCAGTACAAAGATATATTAATAGTGATTAGAATCAGATAAACTTCGAGCCAAGCGAGGCGAGTATCCAGCATCGAGAAACGAGTGCCGAGAGACGAGAAACGAGTGACGAGCAGCGAGTACCGAGAAACGAGCATCGAGTAACGAGTTTATTTTCTTGAAGATTATACAAGTGATTAGTAGTTTTGACAGAATGGAAATCTATCTATTAATTATTAAAAATAAAGCATTGAGGTAAAGACGCGATTTATCGCGTCTCTTCTTTCATAATAATATTGCTAAGGAGGGAGAAATCATGGCTAGTAAAGCGATGATTAAAAAATTGAACGGACAACTGAACAAAGAGTTTTATTCATCAAATCTCTATCTGCAAATGAGCGCCTGGTGCGATACAAAAGGCCTGGAAGGAAGTGCAGCGTTTTTAAAGACTCATGCAGATGAAGAGATGCAGCATATGCAGAAGTTTTTCACCTATATCACTGAATTAAGTGGCTTGGCATTAATTGGACAAATCGAAGCCCCGCCTGTTGAATATAAATCACTTAAAGATGTGATGGAGAAAATTCTCAAACATGAAAAGTTTGTCACTAAATCTATTCACGAATTGACAGAAGCAGCCTGGGAAGAAAAGGACCACGCTACCTATAATTTTTTACAATGGTTTGTAAGCGAACAACATGAAGAAGAGAGTCTTTTCAACTCGATTCTGGATAAATTTAATCTGGTTGGAAGTGACAATAAACAAGGATTATTCTTCCTTGATCGTGAATTGGGACAAATGGTGACGACAAGTGCCGCAGAATAATAGAGAAAGGAAACGGGTCCACGAATTACACGAATTTCTCTTAATAAATTTTTTAATTAGTTCGTTTCCGCAGGAAAACTGATTCCCCGGGTACTCGGGGGACGCGCAAGAGCATTAAGAAATAACTATAGAGGGACCAAGAGCACAAAGTAAAAAAAATATATTTATTTTTCCTCTGTGGGCTCTGTGGCAAAAAAAATAATTCGTGTAATTCGTGGATAAATATTTTAATAACGCGACAAGTAAAATAGAGGATATATTGAGAAAATGAATAGTGATCAGACACAATCTATAAATCCGGCAACGGGTGCTATCCTCGGGAACACTCCGATCCACTCCCTCGATAATTTAAAAGACACATTACACAAAGCCCGCCAGGCTCAGAAAGAATGGCAAACCACCCCCCTGAAGTATCGTATAAAACACATAAGGGAAATTGGTACTTACATCTTTAAAAATGCTGATCGTATATCTAAGGTTATCTCCGAAGATAATGGAAAAACCATCGTGGATGCATTTGCCACAGAGGTATTTCCCTCCATCATGGCTGTAAATTATGATTGTAAAAAAGCCACAAAATTTTTAAAGGATAAAAAACTTAGAGCCAGTAATATTTTCTTTATTTATAAAAAATGCAAAATCACGCGGGTTCCCTGGGGAGTAATCGGAATTATATCTCCCTGGAATTATCCCTTCTCGATCCCCTTCTATCAGGTCATAATGGGTTTACTGGCCGGAAATGCGGTGATTCTAAAAACAGCATCTGAAACACAAATTGTGGGATTAATTCTGAAGGAATGCCTGGAAGCTGCGGACTTGCCAGAGGATTTGTTTACCCACATCAATATGCCCGGCCGGCTCATTGGTGATGGTCTTCTTGATAATGGAATTGACAAATTATTTTTTACCGGATCGATGACTGTGGGTAAAAAATTAATGGCAAAAGCTTCCGAAACCCTGACACCGATTTCCCTCGAATTAGGGGGAAACGATGCTATGATAATCTGTGATGATGCCGATTTGCAACGGGCTGCAGGGGGTGTTTTATGGGCGGGATTTAGTAATTGTGGTCAGTCTTGTGGTGGTATTGAACGAATTTATATACATGAATCCATTTATTCAGATTTTGTAAAAATTCTAAAAAACAGCATTGAATCAATGCGTTTGGGAATCGGGACAGATCCCGCAGTAGATATGGGAGCAATGACAACTTCCGGACAGATTGATACGGTCAATAGTCATATTGAGGACGCTCTGAATAGAGGAGCCAAAATATTTGCCAAATCATCGTTACCGGCCAATCAAAATCTCAAAAACTTTCTTCCGGCGGTCGTATTAACCGAAGTGAATCATTCCATGATGGTTATGCGGGAGGAATCATTTGGTCCGGTGGTTGGAGTTATGAAATATCGGACTATAGAAGAGGCAATCGCCCTGGCGAATGATTCATCCATGGGGCTCACCGGTTCCATCTGGTCGAACAACCGTAAGAAGGCAGAAATGATTGGAAGGCAACTACAGGCTGGAGTCATTACTATAAATGACCATCTGATGACCCACGGAATGCCTGAAACTCCCTGGGGTGGATTTAAGAATTCCGGAATTGGTCGTTGCCACGGAGAAATTGGATTTGAGGAAATGACCCAGCCACAACTGGTGGCACAGGATCTGTTGCCATGGATCAAAAGGTATCCCTGGTGGCACCCCTACAGCGAAAAAGCCTATCTGGGTATTCGGGGTATTATGCAATTTCTTTATGCACGGAATATGTCATCCAGGATGAGTGGATTAATCAAGTTTATCAAAATCGTGCCCGGTTTATTTTCAACTAAAAACCGCATTTTCGGAAAAAATTCTTCCAAATAACCAATCAGTTCCCCTTTCCTCACAGGAGAGGGGCCAAGGGTGAGGTTGTTGCGGACAGCAAAATTTACAAACTCATATCCTCTCTCTTCCCAATAAAGGTTTAAGGGAGAGTTCTTTACCCAAAGCACAATCTCCTAACTCATCCCCACCCCATTCTTATAATATAGCGCTTTGCAGTATTTATAATAATATTCCCGGAACAATTAATCTTATTATTTATTAATTTATTGAATTTACACTAGATGAACAGTTACTAGTAAAAAAGTCCACGAATTTTCACGAATATTATTAAAAATCGGTAGACCAATTCGTGTAATTCGTGTTAATTAGTGTCAGCCGGTAGGCTGATTCGCCCACTGGCGTGATAATTCGTGGATAAAAATCTTTTGTTTGACAGTTATATAATCAGTATATTTTGTGCTAATATTCTGTATTTGTAGTTTAAAAACCAGTAGGAAAAAGCACGAAGAGTAAAAAATCTAATCTAACCATGACCATTCAACCGCAAGAAATATCATTAGACATCTCTCCGGAATACCGTTTTGAGATTATAGATATTACAAATAAAATATCTGAGCTCATCAATGGTGATAAAAACCGGTATCAAAAAACAACATACTGTTCTTTTCATACCACTGCTGGTTACCTTGATCAGAACCTATGTTCCAGACTCAATCATCAAAAAGAAAAAATCCGATCATATATTACCGCCTTTCAACAATTATTCCCGATTAACGCTAATTACCGTCATGATGTTATGGAATTGAGGAATGAATTAAGCGAGGCAGAACGTCAGGTTGAACCTAAAAATGCGGATTCTCATCTTACATTTATCGGATCTGGTCTAAGAAATTGTGTTACCTATCGAAACAATCCGGACACGCCCGTTTATTTTATAGAATTAGATGGGGTCAGTGAACATGGACACCGGACACGACAAACCAACGCGATGTTTTATAATGATGAAGAGGTGGTGTTCCAACAAAAAATCAGAGTACCTCTCTCAAGACACCCCATTGATTCCATCAATCTGCGTGATCCCAAATTGGGTTATTTAGAAAAATTGAATGAAATTCTGAGTAAATATGAGATAGAAAATGGGCGTATTGATATCAATCTCGACCCCATCGAACGCTTTGCTGGTTTAACCGTTAATGAATATGAGACCTTGCTTATGACTCATGATCTCGTACAAGTCTTGAGAAATCCCATGAAATTTATGGGAGAAAAAGGGAAATATCTCTTGCAACATCCGAGTAAAATCCCCACACGTACAAAAGAATATGCCAAATACGACTTTGTTCAAATTTTTAATGAACTCATGGATTCCTTTGGAATGAGTCAGTCTGTTTTTGAAAAATTACTGGCCAGAGTGATTGCTTTGCCGGCTGAAAAGTTTTTGAGTTTGAAGAGAAATATCAGTTTTCTGATATCCAATAATGGAAGCAACGATACGACTAAAATCGTGCAGGGAAGATATCAGAGTCCTATCCTTGTCCAATGGAAAGAATCACCGAGCGCATCCCGCGCACTTACCTTGACCATCACCAGATATAAATAGTAATTAACCGCAAAGACGCAAAGTTTTATTACTTATTTCTCGCGACGACGCGACGTCCGCAACGATTTTTATTTTAATTGACCACGGATGACACGGATTAGACGGATTTACACAGATTTTAAATTTTATTTTATTTCAGGGGTAAATGGTCGTTTGATTCCTTTGTAACAGTTCCAAGCGATAATTTTGAATAACAATAAAATAGCTAATAAGATCCGTGGAGATCTGTCAAATCCGTGTCATCCGTGGTCTATTACAAACAAACGAGTATCGAGGATCGAGTATCCAGCATCCAGAATCGTCAAATGAGAGATCGTGACTGTCCTCCATCAACATTAATACAGGCACCGGTCACTAAACTTGCCCGCTCTGAAGCAAGAAAACAAACGACATTGGCTACCTCTTCCACAGTTCCAAATCGACCGATCGGCAGTTCTTTTTTGACAAACTCGGCCATTCCTTCAGGATCTGCTATACAACGTTTATCCCAGCTGCCTCCGGGAAATCGAATGGAGCCCGGTGCCACTGAATTTACCCGAATCCCTTCCGAAGCAAGTTCGGCTGCCAATACTTTTGCCAGACTAATGAGAGCCGCTTTTGAGGAATTATAAATCGAAAGCGTTGGTCCCCCGGATTCTCTTCCAAATATTGAAGATATAAAAATAACTGCTCCACCTTGTTTTTTCTTCATCGCCGGTAAAAACGATTGTGTAACTTTTACATGAGAAAGCAGGTTAAGATCCATAATATCCTGCCAGTCCTGCACGGAGGTATTTTCAAAAAGATTTCTTTTGTTACCACCCACATTGTTTATCAGGATATCGACCTGACCGAATTTATTTAACACCGCCTCTGAAAATCGATCCACATCCTTTTCTTTGGTAATATCCCCCGCGAATCCAAAAACCTCCACACTACTTTTTTTTATTTCCTCTACAGAATCTGCTAATCCATTTTCATTTCTGGCACAAATTGCCAAACGACAGCCTTCGGAAGCCAGGCCAAGAGCAATTCCTCTACCAATACCGCGGCTACCTCCGGTTACTACAGCAACCTTATCCTTTAATCCAAGATCCATTTTTACCTCGTTTTATATCTTCTTTTGATGTCTTTATTCATTCTGTAAAAATACAAAATACATTATACAAAAAAAAGCCACAGAGACATAACCCTCCCCTTAATCCCCTCCCTTATGCATAAGGGAGGGGATTAAGGGGTGGGTTAATCCGTGCAATTCGTGGATAAAAAATCATTGTTTTGCTACGAGAAAAATGTCAAAAGTCAAGTTTTTATTTGTGATTTGGGAATTGTTATTTTAATATCTGATCTATGAATTATTCTGTTTTAACCAAATTGTCCTTTCACCCAGCAGTACAAAATTGGTTTAAAGATCAATTCGAATCAGTCAGTCCACCACAGAAAAAAGGCTGGCCCTCAATCGCTGCAGGACAGCATACCCTTATACTGGCTCCTACAGGCTCCGGGAAAACTCTTGCCGCTTTTTTATGGAGTATTGATGAGTTACTCCGTCAGGGCTTGAAAGATCCGCAATTCAACAAAAATCCCCAGGGAATTCATACACTCTATATTTCCCCTTTAAAAGCGCTGAATAACGATATTCAAAGAAATTTGAACAAACCATTAAAAGAGATCGCCCAAAAATTTAGTCAATCTGGAGATCTTGTACCGGAAATTCGCACCATGGTACGCACCGGTGATACGCCACCCAGTCTACGCCAATCGATGCTACGAAAACCACCGCATATTCTCATCACGACACCGGAATCTCTGTATCTTATTCTGAACTCAGAACGGGGCCGTACGCTTTTTTCAAATCTTCGTTATCTGATCCTCGATGAAATTCACTCAATTACTACTAACAAGCGTGGTGTGCATCTTAGCCTTTCTCTTGAGCGGCTAATGAGTCTTTGTACAAAGGAACCCGTACGTATTGGGTTATCCGCGACCCAAAAACCTCTCAAACGAATTGCTGCTTTTCTCGGTGGACAGATATCAAATCCAAATAGTTTAAACCCAAGACCAGTATCCATTATTGATTGCGGCCAGAAAAAAAATATGGATCTGAAGGTAATTTCCCCTGTACCTGATTTTTCAGACCTGCCCGATTTTTCAGTTTGGCCCGCTGTTTTAAATAAATTGTATGATTATATCATTGCGCACCGGACAACCCTGGTCTTTGTAAACATGCGGTCACAGACAGAAAAAATTGCCCGCCAGATCAATGAGAAACACCGGGAAAAGATAGATGATCCCTCTGCTATACTTGCATTGTCTCACCATGGCAGTATGTCACGGGAAATGCGTTATGAGGTGGAAGAAAAACTGAAAGAAGGAAAAATACCTGCCGTTATAGCCACATCTTCTCTGGAATTGGGTATCGATATCGGAAGTATAGATCTTGTTGTTCAATTAGAGGCGCCCAAAAGCATTTCCGGCGCTTTGCAGCGGGTTGGCAGAAGTGGTCATCTGTTAAAAGCGAGTAGTAAAGGGAGGATTATCCCTCTATATCAGGCTGATTTAGATGATGCCGCCGCGGTCACACAATGTATGAAAGCTGGTGATATTGAAGAGGTGGTCATCCCGGAAAATTGTCTGGATGTTTTGGCCCAACAGGTTGTGGCTGAAGTTTCGGCCCGTCAATGGCCCCGCAAGGAACTGTATCAGTTGTTCCGACAGAGTTACTGTTATCGTAATTTAACGCTTGCGGTGTTTGATCATGTTCTCGAAATGTTGACCGGACGTTATGCCGAATCCAAATTACCCTCTTTGAAACCAGTGATTAATTGGGACAGGATAAATGACCGGTTAATCGCACTACCCGGTAGCCGGTTAAAAGCCAACCTCAACGGTGGCACTATACCGGATCGTGGCTATTATGGGGTTTATCTGGCTGATACAAACACCCGCCTGGGAGAAATGGAAGAAGAATTTGTTTTTGAGTCTAAACCGGGAGATGTTTTTTATCTCGGTAATAATGAATGGTTTCTGGATACAATTGCCCAGGACAGAATTATCGTAAGACCCGCTTCAAGTGTCAAGCCAAGAGCACCTTTTTGGAAGGGGGAACTTGGTTACAAGTCCTTCGGAACAGCAGAAAAAGTCGGAGCGTTTCGGGAAAAAATTCTGGAAGATATTTCAAATAACAAATCCATTGAAAAAATGGCCTCAGAGTATAATTTGGATACGGCCATAACCCAGAATCTGATCAGGTTTTTCCAGAACCAGGAATCTGTGACCGGTCAAATCCCCACAAGTAGCCGAATTATCGTTGAGTGGTTTTATGATACGGCAGATGAATTGAATCTGGTTTTTCACGCTCCTTTTGGTGGCAGAGTCAATGCTCCATGGGCTATCTCAGTCGCAGGATATTTAGAAAATCATCTCCGGAGTGAAATCCAGTACTCTTTTGATGATGATGGTTTCATTCTCAGGGTAAGGGCAAGTACTGAATTTCCTGACATCCAAAAATTATTAAATTTAAACTCTGAAAAAATTGAAAAACTTCTGATGGATCGTATTTCCAGTGCGCCGGTATTTTCAATCCAGTTTCGCTATAATGCAGCACGTTCTCTATTGCTAGCCCGATCCCGACCGGGTAAACGTATTCCCTTATGGTTGCAACGATTACGCGCTAATGATCTTCTTCAGGCAGTCAAACAATATCAGGACTTTCCAATTCTTGCTGAGACCTATCGTTCCTGTTTACAGGACGTTTTTGATCTCAGTGCTCTTTTTAAAATCATTGATAGAATTCATGAAGGAAAAATTACTACCAAAATTGTACAAACGCCTCATCCCTCACCAATGGTATCCGGTCTGATATTTGATTTTGTATCGAACCAGGTTTATGAGCAGGATCGTACCCTGGCCCTGGGAGAAATTGCCACGGTTAGTAGTGATTTATTGAGTCAGGTGATTGCCAGAGAAAAAATTCCCGCTATTTTAACAAAAGATATCATCAAAGAGAGTTGGGAAAGATGGCAACATTTGAAACGTGAAACAAAGGCAAAAGCCAAGGAAGAACTGTTTTTGATTATTAAAAAACTGGGTCCAATCTCTGATAAAGAGCTTACAAATCGCAGCCATAAGGAAATCCAGCCCTGGATAAATAAATTGAAATCAGAAAAGCGAATTTCGGAAGTTCAAATTCCTTTAGAGGGATGGGTGGTAACAGAAGATCTCCCTGAATATTCTACTTTTCAACAAAATGATTCGATGAGAAAAGTTATTCGCCGGTATCTTGAAAGCGAAGGCCCGGTTTCAATTCAATCAGTTGCAAACAACTTTTCGATATCAAATTCGGTAGTTGAATCAATACTTTCAAACCTTCATTCAAAAAATGAAATAGTACAAGGTGAGTTAATAAAGGATTCTGCAAACACTCTCTGGTGTGATCGTGATAATTTTGCTCAACTCTATCGACGGGCAATTAGCATTCGAAGAAAACAACTCACTGGTGTGAACCGGAATGCATATCTTCGATTTCTTCTATATTGGCATGGTGTCAACGGACAAAAGCCAACTATTGATACACTGATAAAGTTTTATCAGGGATTCCTGATGTCTCCCCATTTTTTCGAGAGGGAAATCTTACCTACCCGTCTGGGCAGAAGGGATTTTATAGAACTATCAGTTATTACTGACAGCATCGGGGATTTGATCAAAAATGGTGATACCATTGTCCAATGTCATAGAAGCGATTCTGAATCGAGA
>JAGLYF010000022.1 GCA_023132435.1 Calditrichia bacterium
GTGATTAGAAAAGAGCCTGTCCCGCGAGGCGGGAGGGATTAATGAGACGGCCCATCGGCCCGTCTCTACGCCTCACGCCCTACGGTTTACGTTCAGGATTGAAAATCACAACTACATTACTCTAAACTATGTCAGATTATCCTACGGCATCGGTTTCATCACCAACTATAGCCAATCGCCAATTGAAATAAATCGTATTCAACCTCATTACCCAGCTCAACTGTGTAAATATTCTGCTTATAAAACTGATATCCACCCAGCAATTCCCAGTGTTTATCCAGAGAATAACTGGCAAAGAATCCAGCAGCCATATAGGCGGGCAATCCCCAGCGCCAACCATAGCGTTCACCGATAAAGGCAGCCCCGGAAAAAGCAGTTGAGGTATGACCGGAAGGAAAGGAGTTGGTGTTTGATTCATTGGGTCGCAATTTATCAACGGAAAGTTTTATTAACTGGGTTGCCAGGAAAGTAGTACCGATAGAAAAGACTGCCTGTTTGGTCCCCTCGCGGTTCCACATCCCGCCTTCAGGATTTCCGGTAAAAAAGGTTGATACACCAGCGATTACAGGTAAAGCGATCGCAAAAAAATCGCCAGCTTTTTCTATTCTCTCAATATCTTCTTCATTTGTATTATTTGCCAGTGCATTCGAGCCTGATAAAATATAAACTAAAAGGAATATTACTAGAACTGATTTTAACATATGCATCTAATTTTAATAAACCATGAAGGGCGCGAAGAACACGAAGAAAAAAATTATTTTTATCTAATCTATCATAACTGTCTCGCGCAAAGGTGCTGACTCTCCCCCAACCCCTCCCTGTAAGCCATGTCTCCGGTCTATACCCCTGCAAGTGCGCGTGGGCGCATCCCCGAGTACTCGGGGCGTGACTTGCAGGGAGGGGTGTCGACCCCGAGTACTCGGGGGACGGGGTGGGTCATTAATCGAATTTCACAAATATCAGATAAAAATTCGTGAAATTCGTTATAATTAGTGTAATTTGTGGATAAAAACCTTTGTCGCTGCTAGTCTTTATGATTTATCATCTCTAATTTTACCTCTTCAGAAACCGGTTTCTCTTTTTTGGGGACGGTTCTCAAAAAGGTCCCGTAATTTTTTAGCTCCTCCAGGCGACAAGACCAGACAAGTTTATCTTCATGAACCATAATATCGGGACATCCATCACACATACTTTGCCTGCCATCTACCATAAAATCGATCGGTTGGATAAACATAATACTTTGCATGTATAACTTTTGGAAAATCCTGAACGGATTTCTTAACAGTGCACCAAGATACTTTCTGGTAATGCCACGCATTTTTTTATCAAAAGGCCATAAAAGCAACGTTGCACTGCGCCCTGTATGCAATGTTTTTGGTGCCGCATAGGATAAGTATTTGTCCTGGAAAAAATGATAAACAGACATCATCAGTTCCATAAACTTTGGTCCTACATATCCATAAATCTTATTTTTGGTCCCGATTCGTTCTGTCAGCAACCATTTTAATGCTTCAGGATCTTCTGTACCGTTAAGATAAGCTGCCGGATCAAAATCCGGAAAATGTTCGCGGGCAATTTTTACAAGATCTGTCGATTTAATGTCAACTTTTCTCTCGCTATCCGAATGGTACATAATGGTATCCCATGGAACCTGTTCACCCCCGGCATACCAGTCATAAGGCAATTGAGGGATAATATGGCGGAAACAGATAAAAACCATCGTATGTACAATATCGATATGATCCTGCGCCCATTGGATCATACCGGGTACATACTGAATATTCTCAGCATAAACCGTTGAATTAAACGAACAGGCGATATTACCATGCTCTGCCAGCATCTCAGCATAGAGAAGCCGGAGCTCATTTAACTCAAGTTCACTTTTACCCGCCCATTCCCCGGGGCGGCCTTGATTACTGTCCACATGAAAGGTAAATCCAAACACACCTGCTGTATGAAGATCCTTTAACAGTTCTTTGGTCAAAGCATGGCCATTGGTGTTAACGATCGGTTTTATGCCACGGCGTTTGATCTCCGCCACCAATTCGACTATTTCCGGATAAAGCAAAGGATCACCACCGGCAATTGATATACAATCGGATTTTCGCAGACGCTGAAAAACGTCCAGTTCGTGTTTGACTTCCTCAAAACTTTTGTGAGATTCTTTTACATTTTCCCGATAACAACCATCACAGGCCAGATTGCATTCCGCAGTTGGTTCAAGCCAGGAGATACCGTTATCCGGCAAAGTCCAGGGCATACGATACAATTGGTTGTGATCAACAATTTTGGTACTCATTCTAAAACTCCTTTGATGTTTTTGTTAAATCTATTTCATTCGTTACTTGGTTCTCGATGCTCGATGCTTGGTGCTCGCTTCTCGTAACTCGTTTATGTTTCGGTTTGTTGAGGAAAAAAATAAATATATTAATTTATCAAATCGAACATCAAATATCGGCTAACGCTTGTCGAGTTACTATTTACGAGCGACGAGAAACGAGAAACGAGTACCGAGTAACGAGTCCCGAGTTCCGAGTTCCACAAAGTTTATTAAATCTCAGTGTACTCAGTGGTTAGATAAGTTTTACCTTTAATCGATCAGGATTAAAAAAATTATGAAAGCTATAATTTAATCACCAGTTCGTAATATTTAAAATGAAAATTAATATATTGCAAGTTCTTTTTTACGTGTCGCTTTTTCTATACGGTTATTTTCGATGAAAAGATTCAAACTAAAACGTATGACCGACACCAAATACAAGGGCATTGTAGCTAACCCGGTTAGACAGTTTATCTGTTGAAATATCCTTGTCATAGAAGCGATAACCAATCCATGCTGCCCAATGGTAATCAATAAACCAATTAAAGCCAAATCTCGAATCAACCAGTTTGTCAGAGGAGATTGCAATACCTTCTGCATCAATATATAATTCGAAATGTTCTGAAAAATGATAGCCGATATAAATACGGGCTAGAGGTAACATTACAAAATTCTATCTGACGAAAATATAATTTGATCCGATCGGAACGTTTGAAAGGCTGCATGGTTCTAACTCCCGTAAGAGAAAATGGCTATTTTTTTCAAGGTGACAAGATAGAGACGCGATTAATCGCGTCTTTACAAGATTATCCTCAGGTTCAAATTAGATATTGAATTGATGTATAGACGTTGTATACAATGTCAATCGTTTAGTATTTGAATTTTAGTAATTGTATTTTATTTGTCATTTGTTATTTGAGATCACGCCAGTGGGCGGATCCGCCTGCCGGCGGATTTGTTATTTATATAAAGTAGTACATTTAAGATACGAACACCCCATTAGTTGGATTGTCGTATAAACTCAACATAA
>JAGLYF010000220.1 GCA_023132435.1 Calditrichia bacterium
ATGAAATTAAAAACATAGATGGCATGAACCGCGATATGATAACTGTCTATCAATTTTTAAGAGAAAACGGAGCAAGTCATCTTCAGGATCTTGAGGATGGAACAAACCTGACACCAGCCCTATTGAGAGATATATTGGGGCGCCTCGTACGAAATGGACTTATTACGACTGATAATTACAACAGCTTCTTATCAAGACTAAGACCTTCCGGCAAACAATTTACAACTACCCTGGGACGGTCAAGTCGGCATTCTCTTCGACAGAATGTTCAGAATCAAATTCAGTTGAAGTCCGGACGTTGGTTTCTCACTTCTTCGTTTACAGTTATGGGCAAAAAAATTCCTACGGATGAGATGCTTGAACGTCAGGCACGTCTCTTATTACAACGATACGGTGTCCTGGTAAAAGAATTTTACCGCCGGGAAACCGGTTTTTTCCCCTGGTATCAGTTATTTCAGGTTTTAAAAAAACTGGAATGGCAGGGTGAAATCAGACGGGGCTATTTTATTGAAGGTCTCTCGGGTGTACAATTTGCGCTTCCGGAAGCGGTCGAGTTACTTTCATCCCTTCCGGATAAAGATTTAAATGAGGAATCTTCCATAATCAGTACCATAGATCCGGCACTTCCCTTTGGTGGAAATATCGACTGGGGACTTACTGACCAAGGGGGGGGGAAAGTAGAAATTAAGCGTGCTTCCGGGAACCACCTGGTTTTTTTTAAAGAAGAACCGGTTCTTTACTCAGAGAATTATGGTAACAGACTATGGACTCTTAAATCATTTAAAAAGCAAAACATGGAGAAAATAGTTGATTCTCTCAAAATCTGGTTACGTTTGCCGGTTCGCTTCAGACCAAGAAAAAAAATTGAGATCGAATCCATAAATGGAGGTCAAGCAACTGATTCTGATCTCGCTGATGTATTTTATTCATTTGGATTTGAAAGGGAAGGATCTTCGATTGTTCTCTGGCCTTCAGGCCTCTAGAGGCTATCCGAAAAATCTATAACAATGTCAATCCCATCCCCTTTGTCATTCCCGCGCAAGCGGGAATCTAAAGGGGTAGTTCATATTAAAAATTTCATTTACATCTTATGACTACCGGATGTAACACCTACGACCATCCTGACAATTTTCAGGGCTAACGGGTGCATGATCAGGTCCGCTTACGGTCATGGTTTGTATGCACAGGTAGTATCCTGTTGCTGATTCTCCCTGTTTCCCAAACGCCTGATTTTTTGGTTTGGGCAGGTGACTTTCCTCACGTTGAAAATATTTACATAAAATCATTGAATCTTTCATTTTTCTACCCTTCAATTCATCGGATCAATACCTACTGTATGGCATATTGTACGATAGATAATTGTTTTAAATAATGGGACTTTATATTCATTTAATGTAAGCGGTTCCGCCTTTATCAGTGCTGCTTCTGCCGCCTTTATCGCTGTATCTTTATTAATATTTTGATTAACTAATGCCTGTTCAGCACTTTTAGATCTAAAAGGCACAGGAGCCGCTGAACCCAGAACAATTCGGGCATCCTGACAACGATCACCTTCCATACGTAAGGCAACGGCCACATCCGCAAGAGGCCAGTCGAAGGTTTGCTTTTCCTTTTGTTTATGATAGTAACTCAGATAGTCTTTTATATCCGCCGGTATAATAATCGTGATAATCATTTCATTTTTATTAAGAATATTTTCCCGCTCGATATCATTTGCCGGTGTGACAAAAAACTCTTCAATAGAAACTTCTCTGTCTTTCTCGCCATTACTGATGATTAATTTCGCGTTCAGGGCTATTAAGGCGACCGCTGTGGCTGAGGGATGAACAATCGCACAACCATCTGTGTTATCAAATATTGCATGATATTGATTTTCTCCATCGAGGGCAAAACAAGTATCCCCTCCCTTTCTCGAACAATGGAAATCAGCACTGCGAAAATACCAACAGCGGGGGCGCTGGCATAAATTACCACCGAGGGTTGCTGAATTGCGGATTTGAACACTGGCCACCCCTCCGGCAGCCTGGGCCAAAGCCTTGTATGATTTGTTGATTGTTTGATCTTCCGCTAATTCGCTTAAGGTCTGGCCTGGACCGATCAAAAAAGCACCATTTGTATCTTCTTTTAAAAATTTTAGCTCTTCCAGCTCACGAATATTAACCAGTCTGTCTGGTGATATCAGCTGCTCTTTCATCATATCGAGCAAATCAATTCCACCCGCCTTTAATATAGCTTTAGAAGATTTAAGATATTCAAATGTTTTGTCTATACTATCCGGAACAGCATATTCAAAATTCTTCAATGCAATTCTCCTTTAAAAAACTATTTAACCACTGAGGACACTGAGAAAAACTTGTTTCTCGTTTCTCGTCTCTGGTTACTCGTTGCTCGTATATCGCTTCTCGTGATTTGTCCTTTTCATCTAACATTCAGCATCAAACATCAGAATCGCAACAACCCCCTAACCCTCCCGCAGTTGCGGGACAGGCTCTTTTTTAAGGGGGAATTAGATCGTGCCCATCGAATATTCAGCAGCCAGAATCTTTATAGAGAATTTTAAATAATTCGTGGAGAATAAAATGTTAAAACCCTACTTAGAAAAAATAACCGCAGGCGAGGATTTAAGCCGGCAGGAAGCTTCCGAAGCATTAAATGTGATCATTACTGGTGATCTTTCCGGTGCAGAAGTAGGAGGATTACTTGTCGGACTGAGAGTAAAAGGAGAAAGTGTCGAAGAAATTTCCGGTTTTGTAGACACGATGCAGGAACATATGGTCAATGTTGATCTGGCTGATAAAAATGCTATTGACGTCTGCGGTACCGGTGGCGATGGCACGCATTCTTTTAATGTTTCAACTACCTGCGCCCTGGTGGCAGCAGCCGGAGGGGTGACCGTGGCAAAACATGGTAACCGTTCCGTCTCCAGCAAAAGTGGTTCTGCCGATTTACTGGAAGCCCTGGGTGTAAAGATCGATTTAACACCCGAAAAAACAAAAAAATGTATCGATGAAATCAGAATTGGATTTTTCTTCGCGCCAAATTATCATCCGGCCATGAAAGCAGTGATGCCACACCGAAAAAGTCTGGGAATCCGGACCGTGTTTAACATGCTTGGCCCTCTGTTAAATCCGGCACGGGTAAAAAGACAACTGATTGGTACCTTTGACCTGCAAACGGCAGAAAAACTGGCCGGTGTTCTACAATCACAAAAATATGACAAGGCCTGTACGGTACATAGTGAAGATGGATATGACGAACTCTCTCCTTTTTCATCAAATTTTGTATTTGAAATAGGTAGCGAAACCGATAATATTAATCAATTTACCTATAAGCTTGCAAAAGTTGCTGACAGAAATGCCGAAGAATTTGTTGAAGGAGCGGACAGTAAGACGAATGCTGAAATAACCTTGCAAGTGTTCGACGGTAAAAAAGGCTCGGCCAGAGATATGACTGTTTTAAATGCGGCCTTTGCCTTATATGTTGCCGGAAAAACACAAACTATTGAAAATGGTATCGAACTGGCCGAAAATACTCTTGACAGCGGGAAAGCAAGGCAAAAACTTGATGAGTTTGTTGAATTTAGTAATAGTTAAACCACTGAGAACACTGAGAATAAAATGGGAATTTGGAACTCGGAACTGGGAATTGGGAACTCGGAACTCGGAACTGGGAACTGGGAATTGGATGCTTGATGCTGGATGTCATCCCGAAGGGATCTTTGCAGTTGCCGGTAAAATATTGGTTTTGGATGTTATATATTGGATCATGAGTGTCCGGTTTAAAATC
>JAGLYF010000221.1 GCA_023132435.1 Calditrichia bacterium
GCAGTTGCGGGACAGGCTCTTTGCTAAGGGGGGAATTAAATCGTTGATTATATGTTACTTATACTTTTTAAACATCTATTTTTATGAATAGATCAGATTAATATATATTAATAATTCCGTGGCTTTCCGTGTGCCTCCGTGGTTAAAAGTAAGATCAAGTAGATTGAGATATATTGTGTTACAGGAGTTTTGAAGAGATGATGAATATTAAACATGAAATTCGGGTGTTTTTAATTGGTATGGCAATGGGTGTGGCAAATATCATACCTGGTGTCAGTGGTGGAACGATTGCGGTGGTTTTTGGAATTTATGAAGATTTAATGGAAGCACTGAGTAATTTTTTAACTGATAAAACAAAAAGATGGCAATATATAAAATTCCTCAGTATCCTTTTTACCGGGGCACTGGTATCAATTGTATCACTTGCACAGGTCTTGAGTTGGTCATTTGAGAACTATCCGTTACCGACCGTATATTTTTTCCTTGGTTTAATTATAGGTAGTATTCCAGTGGTGATTAAAAGTCATCCGGATATGAAACCAACCCTGACACGTAGTATTGCTTTTTTAGTAGGCTTTATCGCGGTAATAATTTTGGCCCTGATGCAGCAGGAATCAGGGGTCGATACGGCAGGGACGGAGATATCATCCATCGGTTTAAGTGATTATCTGTATTTCATATTTTCCGGGGCATTGGCTGCTTCGGCGATGATCATTCCGGGAGTAAGCGGATCCTTTATCTTAATCCTCTTAGGTGTATACTGGAAAGTATTAGGTGCTCTCAGCGGATTGACTTCGACTTTATTAAGTGATGGCTTTACAGCTGAAATGATAACTAAATTATCGATTTTGGGATTTTTATTTATTGGCATGATGATTGGAATTCTGATATTTTCAAAAATCATGAGTTGGGCGTTAAAACACCATCCCGCTACAACAATGCATCTGATACTGGGCCTGATAATAGGCTCCATTTATCAAATATTTCCGGGATTTGAGATGAGTTTAAATGGAGTTATTGCCATACTAGCTCTGATTTTCGGGATAGTAATTTCGCTAAAGTTTGGGGTAGAGAAGGGTACAGAAGGTTAAGAGATGGATGAAGGGACTCACTCGGTTAGTTATAATTCAAGTGGGCTACCAAGTGGGGTATACTTTTATAGATTATAGACAGAACACGCGGCGCAATGCCGTATCAATCTCTTCCATCTTCTCAGTCGAAACAAATCCCAACTCTTCAGCATTGCCTTCACGATAGTCGATGATCCTGGTCTGCAAACAATCCGCAAGGCTTTGCTTATCCAGGTTGTTGGTGTCGTCAGGTATCAGTTCCACCATAAATGGAATATGCTTCTTGTGTTCCTGCCACCGCGTAATCGGCACAATCTGAACAAGCGGAAGCCGCGGATTTGCATTGATCTTATCATCGGTCACCACGATCGCCGGGCGAATTCCCCTCTTCTCACTGCCTTTAGTTGGATTTAGATTAACTTGTATTATCATCCCTCGAACCGGTTCCACCATTCTTCCACTCCTCCATAGAAGCGCGGGTCAGATCCTGAAGATCTTTGTCCTGATCATATATCTCTGCGTATAGATCGACACCCTTTCTCATTCGCTCATTCTCTATACGCTCCATCAGACAATCCAGGGCCTGGCGAACCACCGCGCTCTTGTCTTTGAGACCTAGCTCATCATAGTTACTAATAAACTTATCCTGGGCCTCGTTGATTGTAAACTTAGCCTGTTTCATTTAAACACCCTCATTTCCATTTTATAATGGTTTACGACCCTAATATACGACCCTAATATAGGGATGTCAAGATGTATCTAATATTGGAACCTAAGAGGACTTTCTCTATAAATGCGGGTCTGGAGTTTGAGATTAGAGGCGAGCTGCTCCGTTGATGTCTCCTTGATTCTTAATGGGTGACGTATTAACTTAAAAGTTTAAATAACAAACGAAATGTGTTTGAGTTAATGAATATGGTAACAAAAGAAAAGCAATCGGGTAACATGAATGGTAACATAATAAGCCTTTTCTTATCTGCTGCATTAATAATGTTGCCTTCGTAAGTTCAAATATTACAAATATTTCGGGGCGTAGCGCAGCCTGGCAGCGCGTACGGTTCGGGACCGTAAGGTCGGAGGTTCAAATCCTCTCGCCCCGACCATCATTTCTTTATAGTCTCCAGGAGTATCAATTCCATGGGTTTCCCCTTCAAAAAAATAGACGCTAAATGGAAAAAGTATTGGGAAGAAGAAAAAATTTATCAGGTCGATATTCATAATTCTAAAAATAAATGCTATTGCCTGGTAATGTTTCCATATCCCTCTTCAGATAAATTGCATCTTGGACACTGGTTTAATTACGCGCCTGCTGACACCTGGTCACGTTTTAAAAGGTTAAATGGCTTTAATGTCTTTCAACCAATGGGCTTCGACTCGTTTGGTTTACCGGCAGAAAACTATGCAATAAAAACAGGCGTTCACCCACAGGATATTACAAAAGAAAATGTAGATTTTATCCGTAGCCAACTGAAAGAAATTGGTGCCATGTACGACTGGCGTCATGAGGTGAACACCAGTGATCCAAATTATTACACATGGACGCAGTGGTTATTCCTGCAGTTTTACAAAAACGGACTTGCTTACAGAGAAGAGGCAGCGGTTAACTGGTGTCCCAGTTGTCAAACCGTATTAGCCAATGAGCAGGTTATAAATGGCAATTGCGAAAGATGTGATACTGCTGTTGATAAAAGATTACTGACACAATGGTTTTTAAAGATTACCGCCTATGCAGACAGGCTATTGGAAGGTCTTGATCATATCGACTGGCCGGAAAAAACAAAGCTGATGCAAAAGAATTGGATTGGGAAGAGTTATGGCACCGATATTGAGTTTAAGGTCGATACTGCTGAAAAAGACTCTATTACTGTTTTTACAACCCGTCCCGATACGCTTTTCGGAGCAACATATCTCGTTCTGGCGCCGGAACATCCGCTGGTTGAAAAAATAACTCAACCAGATCTGAAAATGTCAGTTAAAGACTATGTTGCCGAGGCAGCAAGGATTAGTGAAATTGACCGTACATCAACAGTAAGAGAAAAAACGGGTGTTTTTACCGGCTCATATGCCATAAATCCTGTTAATAAAAAAAAGGTCCCTATTTGGATTGCTGACTATGTATTACTGACCTATGGAACCGGGGCAATTATGGCTGTTCCTGGCCATGACGAACGCGATTTTGAGTTTGCCAATAAATTTGATCTCGACATCATAAAAGTCATACTTGAACCCGGTACCAGTCCGGAAGATCCTCTTAATGAAGCATATATTGGCGAGGGTAAGATGGTAAATTCGGGAGACTACAGCGGATTGCCGTCTCAAACCGGTATAGATAAAATAACTGAAGATCTTACCAAAGAGGACATCGGGCAAAAAACAGTAAAATATAAATTCAGGGATTGGCTTATATCACGACAACGATATTGGGGTGCTCCTATTCCCATGATATATTGCGAAAAGTGTGGTGAAGTACCGGTTCCTGAGGAAGATTTACCGGTTTTACTACCGTATGACGTTGATTTTAAACCAAAAGGTAAGCCACCACTGGCTACCTCAAAAGAATTTTATCATACCACCTGTCCCAAGTGTGGTGAAGAGGCGCGGCGTGAAGTTGATACAATGGATACATTTGTTGACTCTTCCTGGTATTTTCTCCGTTATACAGGTGCCAAATTGGAAGATAAACCGTGGGATAAAGACACAGTAAAACAATGGCTTCCGGTAGATCAATATATCGGAGGTGTAGATCATGCCACCATGCATCTGCTTTACGCAAGATTCTTTGTCATGGCTTTATATGATATGGATTTAGTGCCGTTTGAAGAACCTTTTAAGAATCTGGTTCATCAGGGTATTATAAAGGGCCCGGATGGTATGCGAATGTCAAAATCCCGGGGAAATGTAGTCAATCCCGAGGGATATTTGACTAAATATGGGAGTGATGTATTTCGTTTATATCTTATGTTTGGATTTGATTTTCAGGCCGGTGGTCCCTGGGACGATTCAGGTATTGCAGCTATCGATAAATTCTTCAACAGAATATGGAGATTTATTGAGGATAATCTTGAACAATTAAAAGACAATAAAAATACAAACCAACGAACCACTGAAGAACAGAAATTACTTCAGGTGATGCATCGCTCGATAAAAGGTGTAACAGTAGACACCGAAAGATTTCATTTTAACACGGCAATTAGCCGGATGATGGAACTTGTCAACCAATTGTATCATTATACAGGCGAACGGGCTCAGGAAGATTATAACAATTCTCTCTTAAAAACCGTTACAAAAAACCTGCTAATAATACTTGCTCCTTTTGGGCCACATTTTGCAGAAGAATTGTGGGAAAAAATCGGAGAAAGGCCTTCAATATTTAATGAAAAATGGCCGGCCTATGATGAAAAATACCTTGAACAGAATGAAATCAACTGGGTCATTCAGATAAATGGCAAAATTCGGGAACGGGCTCAGGGTAGTATTGACATGAGTGGGGAAGAGGCAGAAAAATTTGCTCTTGAAGCCGGACGGATTCCGGAATTAATTGAAAGTAAACAGATTCGTAAGATAATTGTGGTTCCTAAAAAACTTATCAATATTGTTGTTTCGTGAGCACTATCGTAAATACTTTCTATTCAGTACCAACGACAGATTGGTATATTTCAATTTTTGCAATTTCTATCATCTCATTTTTCTTATTAACGGTTGAAATCGGTATAAAATACTTCAATATCCCTTTAATATATACCAGGAAATTCATACATATAATTACCGGTTTAATTATTTGTATCGTTTCTTATTTTCTATTTTCAAATCTGCCTATCATAATTTTTGCCACATTTTATATTTTTGTTGATCTTTGGGCTCTCAGAAAAGGAAAATTTAAAAGTATTCATCCTGATTCCAGATCATTTGGTACTGTATTTTACGCAATATCAGTAATCATTCTGGCGATATTGTTTTGGGACGGGAACAAATCCTTATTCATTATCACAAATTTAATATTGATAATCCCTGATACAATGGCAGCAATAATAGGCGAAAAATACGCAAAAAGTTTTTTTGTACCGGTCGGTGAGAAAAAATCACTGATTGGGGCATTTACTATGTTTTTTCTCACAAATTTGATCATTTTTACGTCTCTGGAATATTTTTATGATAAACCAACAGAAATAAATCTTGTCATTGCGCTAATTGTTGGTGCAATTGCCACTATTTCTGAGTTATTATCTATCCGGGGATCAGATAATTTGAGTGTTCCTTTGTTTAGCGGCTTGTTTTTATATACATTGCTTGTTGCACCGGATGCAGATATATTATGGACTATTGTGATTGGATCTTTTTCTGCAGCTGGGGTTGCAATATTAAGCTATAAACTCCGCTTTCTCGACGCAGGTGGATCGATGCTGGCATTCTTAATTGGCTCAATTATATTTGGTTTTGGTAGTTGGGCATATACCTTCCCTATTCTGGGATTTTTCCTTATATCGAGTATCTTATCGAAAATAGGTAAATCAAAGAAAATACAGTTGGAATCAACTTATCAGAAATCGGATGTTCGTGATTTTCACCAGGCTTTGGCAAACGGGGGAGTGGCTACGGCGATTGTTCTTATTGTTTTTTTTACCGGATTTGATACCATGTACTATGCATATATTGCTGCTTTGTCTGCTGCAACTGCAGATACATGGGGAACAGAAATAGGTATTTTTTCAAAAACAAAACCGGTGTTGATAACAAATTTTAAACCTGTTAATCCGGGAACCTCCGGTGGCATTTCATTTATTGGCTGTATGGCATCACTACTTGGAAGTATGGTTATTGTTATAATTGGCAGCCTATTTTATGAATTTAATATCTATCAGGTCATTGTTGTTGTTTTATCTGGCTTTGCAGGGAGTCTTGTCGACAGTCTTCTTGGAGCAACAATTCAGGGCCAGTTCAAATGCGAAACTTGCGGTAAATTCACAGAAAGCAAAGTTCATTGTAATATTGAAGCAACATTAGTTCAGGGAAAATATTTGATAAATAACGACTTTGTGAATATATTCTCTATTATATTTTCGTTCTTATTAACATTTTTAATTCTATCTAAGGATATACTATAAATGTGGTATGCAGTTACGGCACATCCGGTAAATTTAAAAAAAAGAGAAAAGAAAAAAGAATTCTATCGTGGAGATATTGTTGTAATCATAAATGCCGATACCCGGGAAAATTTAGAATTTAAACTGAAAGAAACATTTGAGAAATATCCCCAGGAGATGATAAAGTATTTGCGTGCTGGTATAAAATTTATTGAGGCTAACAATATCGTACAGGCAAAAGTAAGATCGAAGGAGGTTTCGATTTATTTTGATCACAAAGGGCAATACCATTTATTTTAGAACAAAAGAGGAGACCTATGGCTGATAAACAACAAATAAAATCGAAAGCAATGAAAGAGAAAGGCCAAATCCTTATAGAAAATTGTTACATAATATATATTATGTAAACTACTGTATTTAACAAAATACAACTTTAAACTTTATAATAACAAACATTTAAGTTTTCTTGAAATCTCTACCCTGCCCTGTCTCTTCATGTATCTGAATCTCCTGACATATTGTCATAAAAATATATCATTTGTTATATCTTTTAAATCTTCATAAATTCCTGCAGTTTAATAGAGTTCTGCAAAATACCGTAATTCGTAATTCCGAGCGGAGCGAAGGAATCTCATAACCCCATAAATTACAAGATATTGCTTCGTTCGCATGCTCACTCGCAATGACGACAATAACTGCATTTTGCATAAATCTAGCAGTTAAAAAAAAAGGAGGAAATTA
>JAGLYF010000222.1 GCA_023132435.1 Calditrichia bacterium
CCTCCTGTATCGGTTCAGGCCTTCGACGGCGCCTAACTGGATGGGAAGTCCGGACAATTACCCAAACCGTTGCGCTTGATTGGGTCGAAGATCCCCGCCAGTTGGCGGGCAGGCTGCCCTCCGGCGGGACTTTGGACCTTTAATATGTGTTAGACGACGAGATTTATGATTTTACAGATACTTTATGTCTTTTTTTGGTAGGATAATGCTTTATTCCAAGGAGCCCATCGATCGATAAATCTTCATCGATGATTGGCCAATGAATGCCATAACCGGAAGGTGAGATGTGATAGCTATCTCTCTCAAGTTCAGAAGCCTTAAACAGTCTTTTTGAAATTTTCTCAATTGGAAATGAATATTTTTTTCCATCAATCATGATATATAAAATACTATTCTCAAATTTGATATTCTTAACCTGATGGTAGTTATTCATTTTCTTTCCTCTTTTGAAAATCGTTCCATGATTTTTCAATTAATTCAAAATATTCAAAAATAATCTTTTTTACAATTCTTTTATCTTTTTGGCTCATTCTACATGAATGTGCCTCAAGAACATCGAACTCAGTCACATCAAGCCAATACTTACATTCTTTTTCGGCATTTTGAGCGTGAATATGGATTGGTTCTTCTCGTTCGTTGGCGTAGAAGAAAAATCTCTACCCATCAATATAAAGAATTGTTGGCATAATGATCCCTTAACATTGCTACTACAGAAAATTAGGTAATATTTTATCAGATATCAATGAAATCGATTTTTGCAAAGAATCGAGGCAACTAACGGCCACTGCTAACCTCGTATTACGAGGTTGAGCAGATTGTTAGAAGGCCCTCAAATTAATTTGCCTTTTCAAGTGTATCGATTACCCACTTGTTAATGCTTTTACCTTCTTTGATAGATTTTATATAGATTCGATGATGAAGTTTGGGACTCATACGGATAACAAACTTTCCTGAGAATGGCCTGTCAGGTTTCTCATTGCGTTGAGCACAAAAATCAAGGTAATCCTCTATTGATTCTCGAAAAGCTTTTTCAATCTCATCAACACTTCTACCTTGAAATGTAATTACATCTTTAGTATCTAAAACTTCTCCATGAAATAACTTGGCTTCATCATCATATTCAACGTAGCCAGTATATCCTTCATATTTGAGCATTATCTTACTCCTGCTTCTATTAAAAACCTTCGCATTGATTTTAACGCACCCTTATCGGTTTCGTTTCTTGTATGAGGGCGATGAAATACAGCTCTAATATTATTTAAATATATTCGAACTCTTGAACCCCGGCCTTCTGAAATTTCAGCATTCAGTGCAATAAGTAGATTTTCAATATCTTTCCATAAAACATCTGAGCGAATAGGATTTTCAAAAATTGAGTTTAGTGTCTTTTGGTGTTTTTTACTTAAAGAACTCACGATACTAATTTATAGTATCAATATGGAATTTGCAAGATTTAATTAAAAGGGCCTGCTAACGGTCGGCGCATAAGCGGCGGCGTAGTTTGCCAAAGTCATTACGCATGCTACGCTTATAGGCGTCAGGTTGATGCCATGTTATGTGTTCTTTTCATTATTGTTATCTGTTGTTGCATCAGTTTCTTGCCAGAGAATTGGCTCGTTTCTATTCAAATTAATCAAGCATAATATCGCTATTATTCCCCATGCTGCTATCCATGTTAATGGGCGAAATAATTCATTCTGATGCATAATCATTAACTGGAAGATAAGACCTGAGAAGAGATTTCCAGATGCATGTGCCAAAGCCGGTATCCAGATACTTCTTGATCGTAAGTAAAGCCACCCCATAAATATTCCCAGGAATATAGTGCCTAAAGGCATGAGCAATAGGGCACCCAGAATAGGGTGATTAGGAAAGTTGAAACCCATTAAAATAATAGGCAAGTGCCAGTAACCCCATATTATTCCTAAAAAAATTAGTCCTTGGTTCAATCCGAACTTTCTTAGTATTTTTTCCTGCAGATAACCCCGCCAACCCAATTCTTCACCAAGCGTAATAATACTACCAATGATTAAGAAAACTGTATGTGAGAGTAGAAAATTCAGAATGAAAAATGGAATATTTTGTGCTTGGTTTCCAAGTATCAATTTAATTTTCGAAATCTCAACCATTCCATTTTTAAAAGTAAAAAGTTTGCCAGAGAATGTAGCCCAGTGCAATGCCTCCAATAATAATACAATTGAAATGGCAACTATAAGAGGAACAAAAATAGCTGGAAAAATATACCGCCACTTTTTCAGACCCCACCCTGTTTTTCGGAAACCCTCCTTTTTAATAAGTATAAAAACAATCGCCATAATTCCCGGGATCCACATTAAAAAAGAAAAAAGGGGTGATTGTACACCTCCAGTGCGAAAAATGACGAACTGCCACAAATAGCTTAAAGCGAAAACAATAGCCAGGTACCACAAGTAAATGTTTTTCTTTTTCATGATTCCTTTTTAAAGTTTATTTCATTGTTTGCAACAGCAGAACTTATATATGAACATTGTTTTTTTTATATCAACTTTTTCAGTATCCATACACATAACGGTTGGCGCATAACCGGCGCCGGGACTTGCCAAAGCTATTACGCATGCCACTCGTGTAGGCGTCCGCGTTGATGCGCTTGTTAGCGGCTATTATTTGAATACTTTTACATCTTTAAGTTTGCCATCATCAAAAGTAATAATTTCAATTAGTTTACCTTTTTCATCATAGATATAAAGTGTACCATTACCGTCTTTAAGCGATCCTTTTTCTTGTGGTTTCCCATCTTCATTGAAATTTGACAACACTGTCCAAGGAACACCATTTCTATAAATTCGCTCACTCCAAACATTACCACTTTCATAATCTATTGATAGTGTGCCAGAATATCCTGGAGCCATTTCTATTATCTCTTTTATGAAATATGAAGGGACTACAGCGGTAAAACCACCAATTTTATCAGAAATTGTACCATGTATCAAACCTACTATTTGATATACCCTCACCCAAATTGCTTCTTTTGCAGTCCCTATTCGTTGTGGAAACTCAAACACCGGAACTAAAACCACTAACACCCGGATCATCCAATAAATAAAACGTAGATTGTGAATTAGTACCGTAAAGTAAATCAATTAATCCGCTTGAGGGTTTTAATGTTTTCGTAATAGGAGATATTTTTTTGCCAATGCCAAGACTCATTGGATAACCAAAGACGGTTACCTCACGTTCTCTAAAAGGTGCTTTTAATTGATGGAATATAAATCCGAAAGGTAAGCTTATTTTCATTATCTCTTCTGGAATATTACTCCGATCTAATTGTATGGCAGCAACATCAGCATTAGGATGTTCGGTCCAGGATAATGTATCTTTGTTCATTACTATTTTTTGTAATTTGAATTTTTGTGGCGTATCATCTTTAGATTTAATTACAATATCTGTATTTAGTGATGTTTTTTTTGCAACATGAGCGGCGGTTACTAAATAATTATCTACATCCGTCAAAATAAAAAAACCTGTGCCTGATATTTTAAATGTTTTAGCCTGATTAATTCACAAAAGT
>JAGLYF010000223.1 GCA_023132435.1 Calditrichia bacterium
GCAATCTCTTTAGGATCAGCTAACAAACTTTTAGCATGTGTGTTATCCTCTTCTGCATTTTGACCACGTGGTCTGGTACCGGCAATCGGTATTATTTCCAATTGTTGGTCCTTTGAACTTATTACTGATTCCGGAGAAGATCCGATTATCTGATAATCAATAAAATCCAGATAAAACATGTACGGAGAAGGATTGATATTTCGCAGAGCGCGGTAAACCTGAAAGATATCTCCGGAATATTCAACCTGAAATTTTTGTGAGAGCACAACCTGTAAAATGTCCCCGGTAAAGATGTATTCTTTTGATTTTTCTACCGCTTTTTTAAAATCTTCCTTTTTAAAATTTGACTTTTCACTCTCGATATTCGCGGAAAAGTTTAATTCTATTTGCAAGGAACGATTTAATTTTTCAAATAAAATTAACAGTCGGTTCTGTGCATCCTGATACAGTCGGGACATATCGCTGTCTTTATCGATAAAAGTGTTGGCAATTAGGATAACTTCATTTCTCAGATGATCAAATGTAATCAGACTATCATAAAAAGCCATGATCGCGTCATCACTTTTAACCACATCCTTCTTTGGTTCCGGAAGATCTTCAATACACCGAATCATTTCATACCCGATAAACCCCACGGTACCGCAGGAAAACTGTGGAAGTCCATCGATGGACATGCTTTGATATTTATTTAGTTCATCTTTAAGAACCTCAAAAATATCTTTTGTGATGATATGATTATGGGAATATTCCTTTACGATAGTTTTATCTGCCTCAGCAACCAGAACCCTGTAAGGATTTTGACCAATAAATGAATATCGTCCCACCTGTTCACCTTTTTCCACGCTTTCTAATAAAAAAGAGTAATTTCCACGATCTCTGATTTTAAGATATGCCATAACCGGGGTTATAAAATCAGCGTTGATTTTTCTGTATACCGGTACGATATAACCTGGTTTTGCAAGATTTTTAAATTCTTCAAAAGTCATTATATAAAATTCCCATCTAGTTTTTTAACCACGAATTACACGAATTGATCACGAATTAACACGAATTTTTCTTAATATTTTTTGTTTTTGTTCGTGTAATTCGTCCTAATTCGTGAAATTCGTGGACTCATTTACATAAAAAAAGCCCACCTAAAACTAAGTGGGCTTTATATATTTTAACTTTATATAAAATTCTGATCAAGCGAACATACGCCACCCACCTCTGAGATTATGCCACCACCAATTTCCAAACTGTGACTGATATGTCTGCTTATATAACTGCATTTTTATCCTATCAAATTTCTTTGATTATAAAAAGATTCAATCACGAAAGCAAATTTTTATTAATACATCTGGATAATTTATCTCTCGCGGCGACGCAGCGAATATCCACGAATTTCATTAATTTGGACGAATTAACACGAATTATTCCTTAAATTTTTAATTATTTTTCGTGAAAATTCGGCCTGTCCCGTTTCACGGGAGGAATTCGTGGACAAAAATTATTTGGGTTGGTGGTAATAAACATCACTTGTGGTATCACTTTCCTGAATAAAAAAATAGAATTTGAAACATAAATAACACTTCTTAATTTATTTTATTTTTCTCACATTGATAAACAAATCTATTCATACCCGACCTTTTCGTTCTCCGCATCATACTGTAACAGATGCTGCCCTGGTCGGCGGCGGAAAATATCCGCGACCAGGTGAGGTCAGTCTCGCTCATCATGGCGTACTTTTTTTAGATGAATTACCGGAATTTAAAAAGAATGTTCTGGAGGTTTTGAGACAACCGATGGAAGATGCGCGCGTATTTCAGGTCCCTTGCTGGATCGAATTGATATTCATGTCGAAGTACCAACGTGGACACAAGGCATAAAAAAGTTGTATACGAAATCCTGGAATTGAGTTAAATATTATTTTTATTGCATTCCAATGCTGAGTTTGTATATTGATCTGTTTAAAAGACACTTCAAATTTTATTTCAAAATTATTTCTACCGCTTTTTGGTAATACGGACCCTTCTACTAGTATTGATTTGATTCAGGAATCTATTTCGGTTTAGATCTTTTAAAAACATTTGAATTTGTTATCATGTCTATAAAAAGTATTCAGGAGATGTATTATGACTCTGAATCGGTTGGTTTTAGGATCAGCGCTGGTGATAATGATGACAATGCTTATCGCCGTCCCTTTTAATAAGACATCAGATGCGAGCCCTGGTAACAACACGGAAATGGTTCCAAATATTATCGTTATAAAATTTATCGAGGACCCACATGTCGAGATAAATAAACTACAAACCAGTCATACTGAACTCAACGATCTTCTTACCAAACATGCCGTTACATCCCTGCAACCATTGGTAAAAAATAACCGGTTTACTAAATCAAATTCTAATATATATGATCTTTCAAATATTTATTATGCTACCTTTTCCGGTAACCAATCCCCGGCAGAAGTTGCCGCAAACATTGAATTAAGTCCCCTTATTGAATATGCAGAGCCAAAATATGTTCACTATATAAACGTTCTCCCCAACGACTCCCTTTATCAGTTTCAGGAACCTTATTATGACATCATTCAGGCTCCGCAGGCCTGGGATATCGTAAAAGGAGAAAACAGTAATGTGATTATCGCTATCGTCGACGGGGGCACAGATATCCGACACCCCGATCTGGCCGATAATATCTGGAGAAACGATGCGGAGGTTAATGGCACGGAAGGTGTGTCGATGATGATGACAATGGTTATATAGATGACCTATATGGCTGGAATTTTGCCAATGAAAGCGGTGATCCTACCGGATTGGAATCCACACCTTTTAATGCCGATCATGGTACCCTTACGGCCGGGATTGTCAGTGCTGTCAGTGATAATTTAACCGGTGTCTCGGGCGTAAGCTGGAATGCAACCGTTATGGCGATTAATGTCAGTTCGGAAACAAATGACCGGGCAATTGACCATGGTTATGACGGGATTATCTATGCCGCCGGAAACGGCGCCGATGTTATCAGCTGCAGCTGGGGTGCCTATACTTTTTATACCCATACTGGCCAGAATGTCATGCTCTATGCGAATTCGATGGGTGCCGTCGTGGTAGCATCTGCGGGAAATGATAACACGTCTGATCTGTTCTATCCAGCCGCTTTTGAAAACGTTCTCTCTGTGGCTGGAACCGATACCAATGATATTAAATGGGAGCGTTCAAATTACGGAAGGCATATCGATCTGGCTGCACCGGCGGTATCGATATACAGCACCCTAGCAGATGGGCGTTATGGTATTGCCACGGGCACCTCTCTTTCTGTACCGTTGGTGTCCGGGGTAGCGGGACTGGTAAAAGCACATAATCCCGGTTGGACCGGCATGCAGGCCGGAGAACAGGTACGTGTCACGGCCGATTCAATCCCGGGCTATGCAGGGGAACTGGGCCGGGGCCGGCTCAATGCCTACCGCGCAGTTACAGAAAGCTCACCTTCAATCCATTTTGTGGATTATGACTACATTGATGAAAACGATAACCGGTTCATTGAACCCGGAGAGCGTATAGAAGTGTATATTACGCTTATAAACTATCTGGCGATGGCTAATAACATAAAGATAACCCTGTCCCCTTCTTCTGATTACCTGACGATGATTGATGATGAGGCATCCTTATCTTCCCTTGGGACACTTGAGGAGATTACCCTGTCCGATCCCTTTGTCTTCGATGTGGCTGAGAATACGCCGGGTAATCCTCTAATAAAATTTGATCTTCAGATAGAGGCGGATGGTTATAGGGATCAGGACCGATTTATTTTTGAGCCTATATCTCCAAAGAAAATCTGGACAAAAGATCCCAACAATCCTATACTTTCCGGTGGAGCAAGTGGAACATGGAACAGACACGTGTTTATGCCATGTGTCCTATACAACACCGATTCTTCCAGATACGAGATGTGGTTTGGCGCGTCTATCGGACCTGATGCACAAGCTGTTTGGAAACCATACCGTATCGGTTTCGCAATCTCCCCTGACGGAATTAGCTGGACAATGCATTCGGAGCCGGTACTGGAAGCAGATACAGGCACATGGGACGAATCAACAGTGGAAAAACCGAGGGTGATTCAAGAAAATGGCACATATAAAATGTGGTATACAGGCTGGAGCCCAAAATTTTTGATTGTTGGAATCGGATATGCTACCTCACCGGATGGAATTACCTGGACAAAGCATGACACTCTTGTTATGGGACGCGGAACGGCATCCTGGGAAGTACGTGGTCCAGCTTATTGCTCTATAATGCCTACTCAGGGAGGAACATACAAAATGTGGTATACCGGCAACAATAGTGCTAATCCTATTTCAGCAATAGGATATGCGACTTCGGATGATGGAATAACCTGGACAAAGGCAGAAAGTGTCAATCCTGTTTTAACAATAGGATCACCTGGTCAATGGGATGATGGTCGTGTAAGTCGACCACACGTTCTTTTCATCAATAATAAATACCATATGTGGTATACAGGCCAGCGAGGATTCTATGATACGCGAGAGATCGGATGGGCTACTTCTGTTGATGGTATTCATTGGAACAAATATAACGATCCAAATACAACATCAACGTTATATTCAGACAGCGATCCTGTGTTAAAGCGTTCTGACGGCCAATGGGATGCAAGCAATCTTGGATCAGTAACTGTGATGCTCGAAGGAGACTCATTGCGTATGTGGTATGGAGCTAGCAGGACACCTGGAGAAACGAACCTATGGAGAATCGGTCATGCCACGGCACCGGTTATCGTTGATGTTATCGAAGATTATGATGTTGCACATATCCCTGAAGAATATTCACTTTTACAAAACTACCCCAATCCCTTCAATCCTAAAACAATTATCAGTTATCAATTACCAATGATCAATGAGGTCGAACTGGTTATATATAATCTTATTGGACAAAAGATTGCAACACTGGTTTCAGAAAAACAGGAAGCGGGATATCATCAGGTAGAATGGGATGCTTCGGGATTTGCTAGTGGGATATACTACTATCAGCTTAAGACAGGTGAATTTCAGGATGTGAAGAAAATGATTTTGATCAAGTGACTTTAATTAAATTGTATTTCAATACCCCCTTCGGAGCACTTTCTGGAGGGGGTATTTTTTTAGCCTGCCTAATCGTGTTTTTACTATTTCTCTCAATTTAAAAGTGGCACAATTATTGTGAGTCTATCTAATATCTAATGCGGATATTTTATCTCTCGCAGCGGCGCAAAGACGCAGCGAGAATATTAAGGATTTCAAAATGGTGGAAAATGAAATTTCGGAAATCATCCTGGATTGTTGTTTTATAATTCATCGAAGATTAGGACCTGGATTGCTGGAATCTGTTTATGAAGAAATCCTTGCCTATGAATTATCAATGAAAAACATGAGTTTTGAAAAGCAAAAAGAAATACCCCTTTTGTATAATAGACTTAATTTTGGTGTGGCGTTTAGAGTGGATTATAGAATGCTATCAAAAGTACAAAGTAGCGCAGTGCATTGTATCGATGCCTTCCCGGTTGAGGTGGAAACGCACATGGAGGGAAACGTACCTTCATTTCAATTGGTTGGTTTGCCGGATAGTGTAGTTAGAGAGAGCCGCCAGCGGGTAATCTCAGCGATAAAAAACTCAGGCTTTACATTTTCGCTTAATCGCCGGATCACTATCAATCTGGCTCCGGCCGATCTGAAAAAGGCGGGATCATCCAATGATCTGCCTATCGCGGTTGGTATCCTCAGCGCACAGGGATATATCAGTGAAGAAAAACTGGGGAGGATATTGTTATCCTCGGTGAACTGGCCCTGGACGGGTCCTTAAGGCCTTAGTTGCGCGACGACCTTTCCATTCCCCTCATCACACAGTTAGTGAGGTCACACTGGTTTGTGGGCAGGGAAGAATTTTAATCTTATCAAAAATCTAATCATCCTTTAACTTCGTTTAAAAACAGATCCTAGAAGATAGCCTACAGCTGCCGAGGTGATACCCCATAAGATATAAGCAAGATCGGTTGAGTTTAACCAAACAGGTTGTAACATCTGTAAAACACCACCTGCCTGTAAAAAATACGCAACGGTGGTTCCGGTCAAACCAAAAAATGCCGACCATGTTACGCCACGCCTGTTTACCCCGGGGATAAAAATTGCAGCAACCGGGAAGGCAACCGCCGTTGTCAAAATCCCCCCGGAAAGATAAAAAATATCCCAGAGACTCTCGGTATTCAGGGCAAAAATACCGGCTACTACCATCACCACGGCGGTAATATATTGGGATAATTTCCGCCCATTGGGTTTTTTATGTAACTGAAACATATCGTAGGCTATACTGAGAGCCATCACATTGACACAGGTATCGATCGTGCTCATGGCAGCGGCAACCAACCCCACCGCGACCAGCAAAGTCAGCCAGCCTGGAGCATAGTAGTGCACCAGAGCAACAAAAATAGCATCACCCTCGTTACCGACAATGGCCGGAGCATCTCCGGCTACAGGGGGAAACAGAGACAGAGCAGCGACTCCAATAATAAAGGGCAGAATTCCAACAAATAAAAAAGCATTTCCCCCGGCAATAATCATTCCGCGTCGGGCGGCATGATCATTTCGCGCGGCCTGAACCCGTACCCAGAGATCGGTTTCAAATAACCACCCGGGTAGATAAGCAACCAAACCGACTAAAATTGTCAAAACTCCCGGCCCTGCTAAATCAGTCCAGGATCTGTTTGATTTAAGGGTTAGTGTGCTGGTCGGTGGCAGAATACCTTTTCCCTGATCCCCTAATCCCTGCACGGCAAAAAAGGCCATGACCAGTATATAGAAGGCCACGATTATATATTGAAGTTTGTCGGTGGCAATAACCGCCCGGAATCCACCCAGAGTGGCATAAATCCCAACGACAACACAAAGACCGATGATAGTCCATAAGACAGAAACGCTAAGTTGTGGTGCCAGTAAGTTTGCGGCTACATAGATTTCTGCCCCTCCCCAGACCAGAAAAACAAAAGCCAGGGCAAAAGCGACAATTCGTTTAGCGTTTGGTCCAAACCGGTCACCAACCATTTCCGGCTGACTAAAAGCAGGAAGAGCATGGTATTTATTAGCAAGAAAATAAATACCGGTCAATGCTAACAACCATGGAATTGTTATCAACCACATCGCCGCCAATCCGTACCAGTAAAAAAGCTGAACCGCATAGACACAGGACCAGGAAACCGACATAAAACCGGCCGAGATGGATAAACCGACAGATGTGGCGCTGAGACTCCGCCCTGCTGTCCAGAATGTTGCCCCATCTTCGGTCAACTTGTGAGCACGCCAACCAAGATAAATGGCAATAACCGCATATAGTATGACAGCGATCCAGATCATTGTATCATTAAAATACGACTAATTTATTTAATTTGGAAATTCGGAACTGGGAATTTGGAACTTGGAATTGGGAACTGGGAATTCGGAGCTTGGAGTTGGCTTGCTTTTTGCTATGTTAACTGTATGATAAAAAAGTTAACAGATTTTGAAGTTTATATTCTTGCTGAGGAATTGTCTAATAAAATATGGGATATTGTTAAACGCTGGAATTATTTTGAAAGAGGTACAGTTGGGAAACAACTCGTCAAAGCAGCGGATTCTATTTCTGCAAATATTGCAGAATGTCATGGGAGATTCCATTATAAGGACAAGCAAAAATTTGGCTACTATGCGAGAGGCTCATTAGAGGAAACTAAAAGTTGGGTCAGAAAATCTTATGTGAGAAGGCTGATCACGAAAGAACAAATCATAGAAATTAAGGAATATATAGAGAAAATTGGTCCCTACTTTCCTGAGCTATTTTTTACCTGAATCAATTCGGCGACGATACTAATAGCGATTTCTTCCGGTGTTTGAGCAGCAATATCAAGACCAATAGGAGAGTGAATCTGATTAATATCAGCTTCTTTAAAACCTTCTTTTTTTAACTGCTCAAATACCTGTTTTTTCTTAACTTTACTGGCAATCAAACCAATGTATTTTACATCGTGTTTTAAGATTTTTTTTAGAGCCTGGTAATCCAGTTCATGGGAACGGGTGACGATGGCAATAAAATCTGAGGCCGATATTTCTATTTTCTGGTTAATTTCATCTGATGTTGCCAGGATAATTTCTTTAGCATCCGGAAAACGTTCATTTGAGGCAAACTCCTGACGATCTTCAACAATTGTATAGCTGAATCCAATCATTGATGCGAAACGTGCCAGTGGTAACGCCACATGCCCGCCTCCAAAGACATAGAGATGAGGAGATGTGGTTACCGGTTCGATAAAAAATTCCATTTTTCCTCCACAAATCATCCCCGTATCCGCTTTTTCCTGATCATCAAGATCATGCCATACTTTTTTAGTCAGATTATTTTTAAGACATTCCCTGGCCTCCTCAATAACCATCGCTTCAACTGCTGAACCACCAATCGTGCCGAATACTTTTCCATCACCGCAGACGATCATCTTTGTACCTGTATCCCGAGGTGTCGGTCCTTTTTTAGCGATAACCGTTACCAATGCAGCCGGTACATTTTTATCCCGCAATTGATTGAGTTGATCGTATATATCAATCATATATCGTCACTTTCTTTTATAAATACATCTCCAAATTGTCATCCCCGCGAAAGCGGGGATCCAGAATATTGTCGAATTATAATGGATCCTCTTCTAAGAGGGGTTGACAATATGAATATTTTTAATCTACACTTCCATTCTCTGGATTCCCCCGAGTACTCGGGGGAATGACAAAAGGAGCAGGAATGACAAACCGTATTTGCATTAAAACCCAGCCAGCGTTTCCAGATAGCGGGAATATTCTTCGGGTGTATCAATATCCACAAGAATACCGGCATCATCTACAGGTAATTCAAGTATGCTTTTCTCATACTTCTGAACGACATATCGTGCACCTTCGGAGAGGGGCGCAGTCAGGAGATCGTTAAAGTATTTTTTTCCAAAATAGACAGGATGTCCGCGTTTTCCCTCATAAACAGGAATAATAATCTTATAGGGAAATTTTTGAGCGGCTTCGAAAACAGAAAGATACGTAGTGAGTGAAACAAGGGGATGATCGACCAGTACGACAAGACATCCTGGAACATCGCCCGGAACGTGTTTAAGGCCGCATTGCAAGGAGTAGAGCTGACCTTTTTCAGAAAATTGGTTGCGTAGGAATAAGATTTTCCTTTTTTTCTGGATCGACTGAAAAATCTCCTTAAAATCGTTTCCCAAAACAGTAATCAGTGGATCATATTTTGCTTCTTCCAGAAGATTAAATATTGTCTCAAGAAAGACCAAAGGTCCGATCTTTAAAAGCGCCTTTGGTTTTCCCATTCGCCGGGAATCACCGGCTGCCAATATGACACTTGCTATTCGTTGTCTACTCACTCTTAAATCCTATAAATAATAAAGCCTCCATTCGGAGGCTTTCAGTTATTTTTCTACCTTTTCTTTTGCTAAACGTAAATTTTCATGATCACTCTGCGCTTCCTGGACCACGAATCCATCCGTATTTTGACCATTCTCAGCCACATCTGCAACAAGATAATAGAATTGTTCGCGGAATTTTTCCAATGGAAGATTCGCTGTTGCAGCGTATTTGGCAAGTTCATGCGGATCATCAAAATCATCCTTACGCAAGCGGATCATATACCGGTTTGCTACGTAATATGACTCTGATGACGGATCGACCATTCGAACTTTCATACGCTTTGTTTTTGGATCGAGTATATCTTTAAAGTACATGGGAACAAATCTTCCGTCCTGGAAGGATATGAGCGCTCCGCTGCCGCCATCGAAAAGAAATTTTGCCGCCATAAAACCCAGATCACGGCAATATTCCATGTCAAATGGGATCGGATCAGCACAACGAAGTTCATAGCCAATATTTTTAGCCACGATGGTCATTTTCACACCGAACTCCTGTAAGCGCTCCTGCACTTTATACTTCAGGATTTCCCCAAAATTTATCTCGGCGATACGAATATTATCGTGTTCATCTCTTTCCACATTCACTATCTGATTTAAATCTTTTTCATCGAGCCTTTCAACCAGACCTTCTGCCACAATTGCCACTCCATCAGGCCGACCGTAACTAATCCGTTTAATTATCGATCCGACCAGAATATCAACGATCTTCTTCATCGGGATTTTTTTCTCTTTAAATTCCTCCGGAATAAGTGTCAGAGTAGCCCCGGCTGCCTTCCCGATGCCAAGCGCCAGATGACCTGCCTTACGCCCCATCGTAATTACAAAATACCAACGGGTAGTGGTCTTGGCATCAACCATGATATTTTTAAGTATATCCACACCAATATGTCGTGCAGTTTGAAATCCAAAGGTGCAGCTTCCATGTGGTAAATCCAGATCGTTATCGATCGTTTTCGGCACATGAGCAACACTAATGCGGTTTTCACCAACCTGCTGAAGACGATATGCGGAATAAGCCGTATCGTCACCACCGATGGTTATCAATTTATCAACATTTAAACGCAACAAAGAAGTTATTGTGTTTTCAAGATTTTTTTTCTCTTTAGTTGGATTATCTCTGGCAATCCCGATATAGGATCCACCGCGGAAATGAATACGACTTATCCGATCAATGGTTAAGGGTGTAACATTATCAATATTTCCCCGCATTAACCATTTAAAACCGTCCCGGATACCTATAATATCCGCACCGGATAGAACCCCTCTGATAGTAGCTGCCCCGATCACACTATTTATACCCGGCGCCGGCCCACCGCCGACAAGAATCGCCATACGTTTATTTTGAGACATGCTTAAACCTCCACTCCTATCATATCATAGACTTCTGCAAAATAAGGCTTTTTGCCTCATTGTCATTCCCGCGAAAGCGGGAATCCATTGAAAATAAAGAGTTTTCTGGATTCCGGGTCAAGCCCGGAATGACAAAAAACGTCATTTTGCAGAACTCTAATCATATCAAATAAAAAAATTTATAAGAACATTAATTTTACTTAATTATGACACTCGTTGCAAGTTTGATTATATGCGTTTTTACTGATAATTTTTGAACCTTCTGCGCATATATATTGTTAAAGGGATACTTGATGCTGGATAGTTGATGTGAGATATTGGATGTTGGATGATACAAATCTGTTCCCCCTTAGCAAAGGGGGATTAAGGGGGTTGTTGCTATTTTGATGTTGGATGTTGGATTTGGAATTCCTAATCTTTATCTGCTTACCTGGGTTTTTAAAAAGAAGTGGTTATTATGACAAACATTTATTATAAAATTCTAATTATACTTTTATTGGCTGCTCCGCTACTGGCTCAGCCCATTAAATCGAGACAAGATCTGCGTGAGTCCGAAAAATCCCGTTTTAATTTCGAAAAGTCTGCTTTTATTAATGCACCAACACCCAACCAACGTCTTTTTGATATTACCTCCTATCAATTGGATCTCGATCTTTATCCCGATCAATTTCTGCTGAGAGGTGCTGTTACTATAAATGGGAAAAGTCTGACAAACGAACTTGATCACATTGAAATAGACTTTTACCATGTTCTTTCTGTCGATTCCATTCTGCAAGGCAGATCTACTCTTCCTGTAAATCATAAAAATGGCATAATAGATATTATTCTTAATAACGTGATTAATATTGATGAGTCTTTTTCTGTCATTATCTATTATCATGGTGATCCGGAAGAGGGGCGCTATCAAAGTTTTGGTTGGAGTGATCACGGCAGTTTTAACACACCGATCATTTGGACGTTGAGCGAACCTTATGGCTCCCCGGTATGGTGGCCCTGTAAAGATGATCCAAAAGACAAAGCAGATTCTGTATATATCAACGTTACTGTTCCTCCGGATCTTATTGTCGCTTCAAACGGTCTCCTCAGCGGCGTTTCGCGGAACCGGGAGGGATTTACCTATCATTGGAAGACCCATTATCCGATTAGTACCTACCTGGTTTCTCTGGCCATCTCGAATTATGAACAATTTTCTGACTGGTATTCCTATTCATCCGATGATTCAATGGAAGTGACATATTTTGTTTATCCGGAACATCTGAACGCTGCTAAAGAGAATTTGAGTATAACTGTTGAGATGCTCGAATTTTATGCATCGATATTTGGTGAATACCCTTTTATAGATGAAAAATACGGTATGGCCATATTTCCCTGGAGTGGCGGAATGGAACACCAGACAATTACCTCCTACGGATATGGTCTGATCTGGGGTAACCACAGGTATGATTTTATCAATGCCCATGAATTAGCTCACCAGTGGTTTGGTGATTGCATCACCATGCGACACTGGTCCCACATCTGGCTTAATGAAGGATTTGCTTCCTATGCAGAAGCTTTATGGTTTGAGCATATAAATGGTAAAAATGCATATCATAATTATGTTAACAGATGGGATGCAATACCTCTCAACCCAAAAATTTCATTTTACCACAGATCAGAAACCGGAAAATTTAGAAATCGATCCCGATAACTGGGTTCTGAAGAATTTAAGTGTCTCCTCTGTCGAAGGTGACCTGAATGAACCACCGGTAGAATTCAGTGTGACTCAAAATTATCCAAATCCGTTTAATCCCGAGACCTATATCGACATCTTATTGCCGGAGGACGGTAAAGTAACCCTTGAAATATTCAATGTCCTGGGCGAAAAAGTTTATGAAGAATCATCAAACCAATACGCCGGATACAGAACAATGATTTGGCGAGGAGAGACAAATCTTGGGGTAGCAGCACCATCAGGAATGTATCTTTATCGCGTTAGAGTAGGTTCTAATGCAATTATTAAGAAAATGATTCTCCTCAGATAGTACCATCCAACCGTCAAGACACAGAATGTTATTTTTAATTTCTCGCAGCAACGCAGCGTACTCTAACCGCAAAGACGAAAAGAAAAAATATTTAATATAAAAAGATCGGCCATTTTGAAATTTGTCGATTAGAGCGGACGAAGAAATTCCGCAGAAAAATGTTTTTTTCCGGAATTTCTGAGGCTGCTTAGGCAAATTTCAAGGGGCCTTGATTTTTTTAGTCCTTTTTGATCAAGTCGAAGATCCGCCTATATTTTTGGCGGGCAAAAAGGACATATAAAAGTCCGCTGGAGGCAGATAGAACATATGAAGGATTAAAACCCATTATTTGGGTGTGCCGGTATTCCCTCAGTATCCTATCAAGAATTTTTAAAGTTCAATAAATTGGATTTGTCCTGTGAGGGATAAAATTTTTGTAGCAATCATGTTCTTTGATAATGTAAAGAGTCGCGTAGGAACGACATGAAAAATCTATGGAAAATCCACTAGCACACTAGAAATGACCTTAAACTATCCCCGGCCGGAACTCCCGGGAATGAATACAAAACATCATTCGGCCCGTGGGGGTTGCCTGCTTCTCCTTTAATGATAGATAGGTCGTCCCGAAGGGACTTCTGGTTGGTGGGGGATTCATTTTACCCCGGACTTCCGTCCGGGGCTAGTCTGAGGTCGCCCTTACAGGGCTTTTCCTTTGAGTGTGGGATGATGTATAAACCCAAGTGTTTCATGAAAAGCTATAAATATTTCATCCTTTTGGGCTTTTTTTCGTTCCTCGTGACTCGATACTCGATTGTAATATACTTCGGATATATTGGATTGGACAGATTTACATGTATTAAATATATTATATTTTAATTATCCGCGGAGATCCGTTCAATCCGTGTCATCCGTGGTCTATTACAACCCCCTACCCCTCCTTAGACTTCGCTCAGGACGGGCTCTTTTCTAATCACGCCCCGAGTACTCGGGGATTCGCACGCCGGTAGGCGCATTTCCAACCTGCCGGCGAAGAGGGAACTAGATTTTGCTCATCGAGCATCAAGTATCGAGTTATTTAATCAATACCATCTTCTTCACATCCCGAAATTCACCGGCCTTTATTTGATAATAATAAATTCCACCAGCAAAATTGCTGGCATCCCATTCAATCGAGTGATATCCCGCCACCTTTTTCTCTGAAACTAATGTCGTAACCTTTTCACCTAAAATATTATAGATACTCAGTTCGATCCGACTGTGAACCGGCAGCTGCCAACTGATGACTGTGCTGGGATTAAAAGGATTGGGGCGATTCTGAAAAAGGTGAAAATCTTCAATTGATAACCCCTGTTCATCAAGGCTTGTTGATTCCACATAAACATTAACCTTGACCGATAAAGTATCATTTGAGACATCGTTATCGTGCGGATCATTGATATTTCCATCATTATCCTGATCCCAATAGATCACACTGCTTATGGTATATATACCGCTTTGAGAAGGTGTGAACAGACTGTCAAAAGTGACATTAATACTGTCCCTGCCCCATCCATGTGCTTCGAGTACTTCCGTTATATGTCTTGTCTCAAATTCTATCCGGTTACCACCTGGATCATCGACTGCCACTTCAACAATATAAGCTCCAGCGCCACCGCTGCCCAGATTACGGATTTTTAAATCCACCGTCACTGGTCGATCGACCCACAGACTGTCCGCATAACCCTTCGTCGTGTCGATAAGTGTATATATTCCGGCAATGGTTAAATCGGGAAGTTCTGGCAGATGGACAAACATCCAGGAAGATACCTTATTTTGCAACCAGGGGATGGCAATATTCTTCGGTGTATTGGGCCAATTATCATGAACGATCACATAGCTGGTATCTGCTTTGTAATTTTCCAGATAACCCACCACTGTAACAGCATGACCAATATTACCCAATTGGTCCTCAGAAAGGTTCCATTGTTCCAGAGGATCTCGCTCATCAGCACTACCGGATTGGTTCACCATTAAACCCCATTCGTATATGTAAACTGTATCATCAGCAAAAAAAGAATCAGCTATATAGGTACCGGTTGGTAGTATGTTCCAATAAAGAAAATCAGCCTTGACAGGTGATTGCTTGTCAAGTTCTTCTTTCAGAATTATAAAATCAGCAACAGGCACTTGTTGTATATCCCAACCATAACCGACCTTATCTTTCGGGATTGTATCAGGATAACCAGAGGTATTTACCGAATCAAAATGGACATACTCTTCAGCCCCCATCCATTGATCATGGCCATAAGTACCCTTTGCTGAAAGACGCCCGGTTCCATTCTCCCGACCCGGATTACCCTGATCATTGGTGTCCATAAACCAGCCGATATATTCGGCAACTTCCTTACCGGGCAGGCCGCCCATGACATTCCGGGCAAAGGCATGGTTTTGTACACTATCCCAGTAAGCAACAATATTTGCAAAAGACATCGGGGCACAATAATTACTTCGGTCCCGGGTGGATTTAATACTTGAATCCGGTGGCTGAGAATAGTCAGGAACATTTTTGATAAAAACTTGCTCCTGCGCAACCAAATAATTAACCAACACGAATAAAAATACCATCAAATAATTACACATGGATAGCTCTCCTTATATATGTTATGGTTAATTAACCTGATCTATTCGATCATATCTCTCTTAAAGATGCTAAACTTCTTTATTGAGTCATCCTGTAAGGATCTTTGCACTTGCATGTGACAGCCGTGCCGACAACTGCAAAGATCCCTTCGGGATGACAAAACAACAAATGAAAATATACTTAATAAACCTTTGCGTCGTTGCTATAGATAAATTATCCTGAAAGACCAGTTAACAGAAAGAAGAAGGAGTTGAGGATACAGTTGAATTATGAATATAAATTCGAATTTCTATAATCATCTATACTTAAATCATCATTCCGAAAGAGGCAGAAATGATTCACAAGATTCGTGGAAGCTTTTAATCTTTACAAATAACCTTTTATTTTAAACTACTAGAAGATAGCAATAGATTTATGGTTATCAAAGAAAATTATTCTTTTTTCAATCAGATCTAACTTACATCTTTCTATTACCTTATACCTTTATACCTCTATACCTATTTCCCCATAAATGCTATATTTCCCTATCTTCTAAATCATTCATCCATTTTTCATCTCATTGAGTTATTTTTTTTCTTATATTTTTAGCGCAAAACAAAAGAACCATATCACAAAAAAACAGCGTGCCAGGGAGAAGATTACCGGGTTGGATTTGGGGAGGTTATTGGAAGAATATTACCAACCAAAATGAATAGCTGATGTTTAGAGATGTAGTCCATCTCTAAGATGGACTACATCTTTTTGATATTTTAATTCTAAGGTCATCCTGTAAGGATCTTTGCAGTTGCTTGCAAAAGCTTGATCGACAACTGCAAAGATCCCTTCGGGATGACAAAATCAAAAGTAATAAAGTAATAATGAATCCAAAAAGCCTAACACTACAGACAGCGATTATTGTTATTCTCTCTGTTTTATGTGGACTGATTTACAATTCCATCTCAAAAACCGGGATTTCTCTAGTTCATAAGCCTCTGAATCTCGATTCCGGTTCATATCTTACAATTGTGCAAACCAGGTCTCTTCTGACTGAAGGACGTGCCTTATTTATCGATACACGATATGATGATGAATATGAGCAGGCACACATAAAAAATGCAAAAAACTTACCCGGTAATGCCACCCGCGAAGAAATAATGAAATTTTTCGAGTCTGTACCAAAAGATCGACAAATCGTAACTTATTGTGGCAGCCCTGCCTGTAATTCGAGCAGACGACTTGCTGGTTTCCTTACCTATCTGGGATATAAAAAGGTCCTTATTTACCAGGAGGGATTTAAAGAGTGGAAAGTTAGGAATTTTCCAATTGAAAATTGAAGAATTCCTGAATGAAAAGCTGATGCAAATTGCAAAAATGTCATCCCCTCGAAAGAGGGGATCCAAGGATTCTTGTTGACGTTTAATGCTGGATTCCCCCGAGTACTCGGGGGAATGACAAATTGCGCGGGGATGACAATTTAGCCTTAAGGAGATTAATATCTGGCAATGTATTAAACCGATGTTATCATCACCCTGGCTTACGACCCTATTTAGGACAATGGTTGGGCTGGTATTTATCTACGCCAGCATTGATAAAATTGCTGATCCCGCCTACTTTGCAGGAACTATCCAGAATTATCAGCTCATTCCTGTGTCGATAATAAATATTGTTGCCATCACCTTACCCTGGCTGGAATTACTCTGTGGGGTATTATTACTGACAGGTGTCTTGCATCGCTCCGCATCGCTGATAATCACCTTTTTGATAATTGTCTTCATCATTGCTATTTCTTCGGCAATTTTCAGAGGATTGGATATTGAGTGTGGCTGTTATGGTTCAGGAATTTCTGCCGACTGGAAGAGAATTGTTGAGGATTTTTTTCTTCTCGCTTTCTCCTTACAGATTTTATTCTACCCGGAATCCAAACTGGCTCTCGGGAACATCTGGAAGAAGAAGTGAGGATCAATCTTTACCTATTCAAAAGCCTGTCTTAGCATCAATTCATGTTCGGCAAGATGCATCTGATAACTTCCGGCAGCAGGGCTGGCACTTGGCAATCTTCCAACAAAATGTATTTGTTTGGTTTTTGGTAATATCTTCTGGAATCTCTCCAAAGCAAAATTCCATGCCCCCATATTTCTTGGTTCTTCCTGTACCCAACGAATGTCTTTGACATCCTTGTATTGAGTGAAAATTTCAGAAACCTGATCAAATGGAAACGGATATAATTGCTCTAACCGGATGATCATTGTATTACTGATTTTTTTCTTCTTCCGTATTTCAAAAAGTTCATGAAAGATCTTGCCGGTACAAAATATTAATTGTTTAACATCCTTCGGAGGTTCTGTATCTGGTAAAAGTACCTGGAAGGCTCCTTTTAAAATTTCATCCTGTCTGCTTTTTGCGACATCGGCCCTGAGAAGGCTTTTTGGTGTAATAATAACAAGTGGTTTTTCTTTTTCACGTTTGGCCTGATTTCGTAATAGATGAAAATATTGAGCCGAGGTGGTTGGAACTGTTACACGCAAATTTTCTTCTGCGCATAGTGTCAGAAATCGTTCGACGCGTGAACTTGAATGCTCAGGTCCCTGACCTTCGAATCCATGTGGCAGTAAAATAACCAGCCTGGCCGTCTGTCCCCATTTATCTTCTGCAGAAGAAATAAACTGATCAATTATAATCTGCGCTCCATTGATAAAATCCCCAAATTGTGCTTCCCAAAGCACCAGAGCATTTTTCCGGGTGACAGAATACCCATACTCAAAACCAAGAGCGGCATATTCACTCAACAGACTATCATAGATCATAGCCGTCTCCTGACCTTCTTCAATGTGATTAAGAGGCACAAACTCATCACTGGTATTATAATCGACCAAGACCGAGTGACGCTGACTGAACGTTCCCCGACGGGAATCCTGACCGGCTAATCTGATTGGAATCTTCTCCATTAAAAGAGATCCAAAAGCCAGTGCTTCAGCAAGGGACCAGTCTATGGCATCCTTTTCAAGCATCTCGCGGCGTAACATGATTTGTTTGATCAATTTTGGATGTACGGTAAAATCCTCCGGAAATGTCGTAAGAGCCGTAATTAATTTCTCTATTGTTTCTGCAGAAATTCCTGTAGAGAGCGGTTTATCCGGTTTTACCAGTGTAATTTCTTCCGGAATTTGTATTTCAGGAGGAGCACTTTCCCGGGTTTCTTCAAAAGCAGTATCCAACATGGTTTTATATTGATTTAGTGCATCCTCTGCTTCCTTGAGTGTCAAATCACCTCTGTTAACCAGTGATTCTGTATATAGTTTTCGGATTGATCGCTTATCCTTTATCTGAGCATACATCTGAGGCTGTGTGTAGCTAGGCTCATCTCCTTCATTGTGACCATGCCGCCTATAACAGATCATATCGATGACGACGTCTTTTTTAAATTTCCTCCTGAAATCCAGTGCTAATTCTGTAACATGTATGCATGCTTCCGGATCCTCTCCATTCACATGAAATATTGGTGCCTGGACCATTCTCGCTACATCGGTCGCATAGATACTGGATCGCGCAGCACTTGGTGAAGTTGTAAAGCCGATGCTGTTATTCACCACTATATGTATCGTACCTCCCGTATGATAACCATATAAGGCACTTAAATTAAAAGTTTCTGCCACTACCCCCTGCCCGGCAAAGGCTGCATCTCCATGAACAAGAACAGCCATGACACGATTATGACTCGTATCTCCCATATCATCCTGTCGTGCACGTGCCATGCCTTCCACCACAGGATCCGCTGCTTCCAGATGACTTGGATTAGAAGCCATTGCAACTTTAACCTTTCGACCATTCGGATTTTCGTGGATCCCTTCCGCTCCAAGATGGTATTTGACATCTCCGGAACCATGTTCCGTACTCGGATCGATATCACCTTCAAATTCACGAAAAATCTTTTTGTAACTTTTTTTCAATATATTGGCCAGAACATTTAGCCGGCCCCGGTGAGACATTCCGAGCATAACTTCCTGTATGTTATTTTCCGCAGATTTATTAAGCAAATGATTGAGGATAGGGATCAGGGTCTCCGCGCCTTCAAGACTGAATCGTTTATGACCGATATATTTTGTATGTAAAAAATTTTCGAATGCCTCTGCCGCATTCAACATAACCAGGATCATCCGTTTATCATCATTTTTCAGCCATTTTGTTCGCGGAACACCTTCAATACGACTCTGAATCCATTGTTTCTGATCGGGCTCCTGTATATGCATGTATTCAACACCTATGGAACGAAAGTAGGCATCACGCAGAATATCTAAAATCTCCCGGAGAGTCAGACGTGTATGACCGGCTAATCCCTGCGTATTAAACACGCGATCATAATCCCAGATACTCAGACCATATTTTTCCGGATCCAGTTCAGAATGGGTTCTTACTTCCTGATTCAATGGATTTATATCAGCGATCAAATGTCCCCGCACCCGTGCCATGTTTATCAGTCGCAATACATCCGCCTGTTTATCGAACATGGCTTTACCTTCGCCATCCGAATCGAACAGGGGATTGATATCCCTTTTAAGTTTGAGAGATCGTTGCGGGATAGAAAGACTCTTGAAAATATCATCATAAAAATCTTCTTCACCCGAGAGCAGTTTATGGATATTTTGTAAAAACAAACCACTTTCCGCACCCTGAATGACACGATGATCATAAGTACATGTCATCGTCATTACTTTACTGATTCCCAGACGGGCAATAATCTGTGGATCAGCAGATTGATATTCTATTGGATAATCGATAGCCCCGGTAGCAATTATACAACTCTGGCCCGGCATCAGACGAGGAATCGAATGCACCGTACCGATAGTTCCGGGATTTGTAAGTGAGGCTGTGGTTCCCATAAAATCATCAGGTTCGATCGTATTGGATTTCACTTTCCGAAGCATTTCATTATAGGCAGCAAAAAAACCCTTAAAATCAAGAGCCTCAGATTCTTTTATATTGGGAACCAGTAGTGAACGGGTGCCGTCTTTTCGTTCAACATCAACAGCTAATCCGAAATTGATGTGTTTTTGCCGCACTTTGTGGGGTTGACCATCGATTTCCATATAAGCTATTGTCAATGCCGGCATTTTCTTTAAAGAAACGAGGATGGTCCAGGCAATGATATGTGTAAAACTTACTTTACCACCCTGAGTAGCTGCCAGATGTTGATTGATAATCCTGCGGTTTTCTTCAAGCACTTTTACCGGAATAATTCGGGTCGAGGTGGCCGTCGGGACAGTGAGACTGCTTTCCATATTTTCCACAATCCGCGCCGCAAATCCCCGCAACAGTTCCACATCAAGACCAAGGTCCTGTTTTTCCGGTTTTGCTTCAACTTTTTCATCTTTTTCTGCTACTTCAGCAATCAAAGTGGTTGGTTTATAATCAGTAAAAAAATCGCGCCAACTATCACCAACCGAATCGGGTGACTCTAAAAATTGACGATACATTTCATCGATGAGCCAAACATTTGGACCAAAATATATTTCTTCCTTCTTCTCTGACATATCAAAATCTTTGCTTTGTAAATTATATGTTGGATTAAAGTTAATGTAGTTGTAGTCCATCTTCAAGATGGACTACAACTGTATATTGGATTAAAGTTAGGGTGTTTACTCACCTGGATAATTCATTTCTCAGCAACGACGCAACGAATTATTATTTTTTAACCACCGAAAGCACCGAAGACACCGAGTTTTTATTATAATTAATTATCTTCGGTGTTCTCGGTGGTTCATTTATGTTCTGTGAAAATTCGTGTAATTCGTGGACTTTTTTTCTTTGTTTATCGCTTCGTACAGCGCTATGAATAGATCAGATTAATAAAAAAAACTAATTGATAAAGATATTTATTCCTCTATGTTGACTAATTTTTTCATTTAAATCCCTATAAATTAACCCAAATTTGTAACCAATCCAACAAATAAAGATTTTGCTGATCTGGGCTTGTTCGGTAAACTTGTTATTCTGGAAAATCCTCTTGCAATCTCAATTCTCCAACGGTATTTGTAGAGTTCATCGATAGTTAAAGCAGGGAGTGTATACATATCAGATAAAAATACGAGGGTTCACGAATGTAATCCATGCTTGCGCATTTTTTTAAACAGATTGGAGCGGTCGATACCCAGGTTGCGGGCGGTTTCGCCGATTTTCCAGTTATATTTCTGTAATATGGCCAGGATATATTTTTTTTCAAAACTTTCGTTGGCTATTTTGAGTGTCAGATTATTGAGTTCCTCCATATTTTCATTGTTATCATGTGGGGAAAAACCCAGATCTAACGCTTTTCTGACGTCATCATGCCCTATCTCCGGTGAGTGACAGAATATCATGATTTTTTCAATCACATTACGCAACTGGCGTACATTACCAGGCCAGTCATAATTGATCAGTAGCGCTTCCGCCTGGCTCTTTACAAACATGATCGGTTTATTGTACACATCACTGAATTCATTCAGAAAGTGATGGGTCAATGGCAGGATATCTTCCGGTCTTTCACGTAATGGAGGAATAAGGATCTTCACTACATTCAAGCGGTAGTACAGATCTTCACGGAATTTTCCGTCAGCAATTAATTGTTGCAGATTCTGGTTTGTAGCGGCGATAATCCGTATATCCACCTTAACCGGAAGATTCTCTCCAATTACTTCCACCTCGTTCTCTTCCAGGGCACGCAATAACTTGGCCTGTAGTTGCAGACTCATATCGCCAATTTCATCCAAAAACAGGGTCCCCTGATGGGCTTCGATAAACTTTCCTCTGCGGTCAGAAACAGCACCGGTAAAAGAGCCTTTCCGGTGACCAAAAATTTCGCTTTCCAGCAGTTCAGAAGGAATGGCCGCACAATTGAGTTTGATATAGGGTTTTCCCCTGCGTGCGCTGTTATGGTGGATCGCCCAGGCCACCAGTTCTTTGCCTGTCCCGCTCTCCCCCATAATCAGGACTTTGGCCGGTGTGTCGGCAACGTCTTCAATTTGTTTGAAGATCGATTTGATCGCGTTACTTTGCCCTATCAGACGATATTTTTCCTGCAGAGCCTTGAAGATCGATTCATTCATTTCCTGTAATTCATAACGTCGAAGCGCATTTCTGACTGTGATAATCAACCGCTCGGGATTAATCGGTTTTTCAATGAAATCAAACGCACCGGCCTTGATCGCCTGAACTGCTATCTCGATACCGCTCTGACCGGATATCATGATCACCGGTAATGAGGGATGTTTCTGAATTACATTTTTTAATATATCCATCCCGCTAATGACGGGCATTTTTACATCAAGTAACAGACAGCGGTAAGGCTTATGTTCCAACAATTCTTCCGCCTTTACCGCATTTACCAGAGTATCAACCGAATAATTTTCGAGAGTTAAAAACTTTTTTAAGGATTTTAGCAGATTTTGGTCATCATCGATAACCAGTATACTGTCAGACATTTAGTTCTTCTTCCTTCGCGACGGGTAATGAGAACCTGAATACCGCCCCAAATCCGGATTTGCTATGGACTTCTATAGAACCGTGATGATCCTCAATTATTTTTTTAGCGATAGCCAGGCCCATACCTGTCCCGTTACTTTTAGTTGTAAAATATGGTTCAAAGATTCTGTTTTTCTCTTTTTCAGGGATTCCGGGACCGCTGTCGGCGATTTCAATTTCAAGATACTCTGCAAATTGTTCATCCAAATATTGTGCCAAAGAAATATTGATGCTGATCAATCCTTTTCCTTTTATCGCCGCCAGGGCATTTTCAAGCAGAATATGTAGAATAAATTCTACCTGCTGTGGATCTGCCCATACGGGTTTTATATCCTCGTCGATGGATATCTGAATATCCAGGTCATCCGACAAATAAGCCTGATATTTGCTGACCGCTTCCTTAATCGTATCCCTGAGATCAAATATCTGAAAATGCGGGCTGTCAAGATTTGAGAACTTGATAAAATTTCGGGTCATCTTCTGGATATTCTCAAGCTCTGTCCTTATCATCGTGATGTCGTCCGATAATTCCTTCTGTTCACTATCCGACATTGGAATTTTTTCCAGGCTGGTTTGCAAAACTTTAAGATTCAGGCTAACGGTGGACAGAGGTGTTTTGATATCATGGGCCATTTTCTGAACCGCCCGGCTCCAGGTCTGGATCTTCTGTGAAGTTGAGCCGAAAGAGGCATCCGAAAACTTAACCAGGTAACTGACTCCACTCTTAAGAAAAAAACGGAAAGGTTCCACAATGATATTTACTTCACGTCTGGATTCCTGATTATCAATAAGTACTGTCTGCTCGAATGCCTCGTTGTTTTCAAAGCTCTTATTGATAAGCAAAAGGATCTTTGGGTATGGTTTTAGAACGGAAGTAAAATTTTCACCCCTTGCCGGCTGGTGGGGAAGATCGAGTAAACGTTTAAAGTTAGCGTTCGTATAGCGAATTTTCCCCTGAAAATCAATAATTAATATACTGTCTGATAAATCATAGAAAAAGAACCTGAAAAATTTAAGATAGATGTTCAGGGTGAGGAAAAACCGGTTCCCGGCAGTAAATATAAGAAAAATAAAAACGAATAAGCCGACAAAGAAAAGCGGAAGATAAGAATGCAGTTTGTTATGGGAAAATTCAAGATGATAAAAATTCTGACCCGATTGAACACCAAGTTCAATAGGATTATCCGGACCGGTAAACCTGAAAGTATGATTTGCCCCTGGTGCAGCTTTTAGAAAACTGCCTAGTAAATCCAATTCTCCGTTAAATGCCAGCAAAAGGTCACCAGATTGACAGAATATCTCCTGATCGCCATCGGCATCCAAATCTTCGATAAACAGCGTCCTTAAATCTTGAAATGGTGTTTCGACTTCAAGTATCGTTTCCAGTTGATGATTGAGTTTGATCAGAGAATGTTTACCTTTCCAGCCGTATATCTCCGAGGGATTGATGCTGTAATCCACAACCGGTTTAGAAAGATTTGCATTGAGAAATGGATTCGGCTTGTGAAGATGAATTTTCCCCTGCGCATCGATCAAGTACATCATCGAGGTAATGTTCTTATCACCAATGTAATCACCCATGACCAATAAAAATCTCTCAGAACGTATTTCAACCGGAACACAGGTCACTTCGGCGGGGTATTCCAAAAAACTCAGCGGTTCGAAGATGGGATTCAGCTGCTGGTCCAGGACAAACAGCCAGCATCGATCATCACGGTATTTTGCAGGATAATGGATATTCCCGTAGGCTGCTCCGGAGACGATAATCTCATCGATGCCGTTTCCGGTAAGATCATAGGTAATAAGGTCGGTAAGAGCGGAATGCGTTTCAAATTGTCTGATAAGTTTATTGTCGTCCAGATCATAGGCATAAACAGATCTTGGCAGGAAAGAGGGAACAGAATTACTCCGAATGGCAAAGATGAACACCCTTTGGTCGTAGACACCGGGATCAGCAATACAGACAGGTCTAAGGTGCATGATACGCCGTTTTTTTATCGGGTATTGATCGGTTTTTAATAAAAGCAATCTGTTGATGGGGGACTTTTTTTGGATAATATCGTGTACGTACAGGAAAAGTGAATCCTCTTTCTGGGTAACCGTAACAATTTCGTCATAGCGATCTCCGGTTATATCTTTGTATAACATGTAGAAAGGAACAACAAGTTCAAAATAATTGGTTTGATCGATAATACCGCCATTCCAGTTTCTGATATAGATATAGTGATTCGTAGGACCCCTGTTCCGGAACTCCATAGTTTCACTGAAACCATCATTATCAAAATCGTGATAGATATTGAATTCGTCGGAATCGGTTATACTTTTCAGTACAATAAATTCATATGGTAAAAAGAATTTTGTCAGCAGATAAGTACAGGCTCCGGCAAGAAAAAGAGAAATTATCAGGCGGATCACTAACGGTCGTTTAAATCGATTAATGACAGTTCCTGACATGTTTCCGGCACCTCTTGGTTGGGTGGGAAGTCAACGTCAAATATTCAACATACTAAAAGATAATCAAATATATCCCATCTGCTGAATGCTCGCAACTATTTTTAGCAAAATGTTGCAAATTTGAATCATTTTGCTCCCCTATATGTTGCAAAAAATACCACAATCCAACTCACTAAATCATCATCAAATCGATAATTCATAAACAGATCAAAAAAAACCGGAAGCACAAAAGTATTTCCGGTTTGGAGGTAGTATATATTTAATAGAGTATTATCAGTCGATATCCTTAATCCATGATGGTTTTGGATAAGACAATTAATGCCGGCTTCACCTTAAGCGAAAAAACATTGGCCAGTCTCTTAGATACATCAGCAATATCTGCTATCAGAATGTATGCGAAGGGTATTACGTATGCAAGTACAACCAATCCTATGATAACTTCCTTAATCACGATAGTCTCCTTTTTCTTTACCTGATCTTTACGTCATATTCTTAAAAAATGTTTCATATGTACCCTGTTCTATTAATCGAGAAAATTGATTATATTTTCCATCATGTTAAATTCAAAAATTTGATACAGAACATTGTAAAGGAATAACTATGGGGAGCGTAAAAGACCTGAAGATTATAACACCGGCTGAGACAGATAAAATGGGTATCGGCCATTTTCACTTTTCCGACCGGTATTCAGTATTCGACTGGGGTGAAATGCCTGATTTGATTACCGGTAAAGGAAAGGCGCTCTGTATGATAGGAGCCTATTTTTTTGAAAAACTAGAAGAAATGGGAGTATCTACCCATTATCGGGGACTTGTATCCGGGAAGACGACTTATCGGCTGGCTGATCTCGATACACCGGTGGATACAATGGAAGTTGATCTGGTCCGTGTCTTAAAACCGGAGAGTCAGGGTGACACGTATAACTACGCAATTTACAAAAATGTCTCTTCTAATTTTCTCATTCCCTTAGAAATCATCTATCGCAACTCGTTGCCGGCCGGATCCAGTGTTTTTAGACGCCTCAAAGAAGGAAATCTTCGACTGGATGAGATAGGATTATCTGAGATGCCCGAACCAAATGATGTTCTAACTGAACCAATTCTCGATGCTTCGACAAAACTTGAAATTACCGATCGTTACCTCTCCTGGCAGGAAGCGCAGGAAATATCAGGATTGACAGATAACGAAATCCGTGAAATAAAGGAAGTAACCAGCAGGATTAATGATCTGATCACCAAACACGCATCTGAGGCAGGGCTCGTAAACGAAGATGGGAAAGTTGAATATGGATATGATCAAAACAGAAATTTAATCCTGCTAGATATCCTCGGTACACCGGATGAATGCAGGTTCACATACGATGGAATTCCGGTCAGTAAGGAAGTGGCACGGATACATTACCGCAAAACAGACTGGTATAATGAAGTTGAAAAAGCAAAAAAAGAGGATCGTGCTAATTGGAAATCACGCATCTCTTCCCCGCCACCTAAACTTCCGGTCAGGCTATTTGAATTGATAGCCTACCTCTATCAGAGTACCTGTAATGAGATTACCGGTAAAGAATGGTTCTCTACCCCACCCTTAGAAAATATATTGCGGGAAATTAAGGAACAATTGGAAAACTAATTTAGTTATGATAATTGATCATTATTTGTAATTTGGTCCCGCATCTGCGGGATGTGATTTTAAACAAAATGAATTATAAAGAAATTGACTTACCGATAACAGGCATGACTTGTGCTAATTGCGCTGCCACCATTGACCGTGTACTCAGAAAAAAAGATGGTGTGCAGGATATTAGCGTAAATTATGCCAATGAAAATGCCCATATCCGGTTTATACCCTCCCTTATATCCGATAAAGATATAACTACCGCAATTGAAAATGCCGGTTACGGTATTGCCCGTATTGATATACCTGGGGTAAGTGGAGAAGAAGCTGTAGACATTGCGCGGGAAGCAGAAATAAAAAAACAATCGAGGAAATTCTGGACCGGTGTGGTTTTTACACTCCCTCTTTTTATTTTCAGTATGGCACGTGATTTTGATTTGCTAGGCCAATGGGCTCATCAATGGTGGGCGCCTTGGCTGATGTTACTTCTGGCCACACCAGTGCAATTTTATGTAGGCGCTGACTATTATATACATGGATTTCAGTCTCTTCGTAACCGAGCGGCCAATATGGATGTTTTGGTAGCGATGGGCTCATCTGTGGCCTATTTCTTCAGTCTCATCGTTACCATCTATCTTACCACAGACAATATATCATTGGGTGAACATGTGTACTTTGAAACCTCAGCAATGATTATCACCCTGATTAAATTAGGAAAATTGCTGGAATTAAAGGCCAAGGGCAAAACAGGTAGTGCCTTAAAAAAACTAATCGGTTTACAAGCCAAAACCGCATGTCTTATCAGACCTGATGGCGATCTGGATATTCCGATTGAGGATATCAAGGTTGGTAATAAGTTATTGATCAAACCTGGTGAAAAAATTCCGGTAGATGGTACGATTATCGACGGTCATTCCAGTGTTGATGAAAGCATGTTAAGTGGTGAAAGCATCCCTGTTGAAAAGAACATAGGAGATGCTGTAGTAGGCGCTACGATCAACATGCAGGGGACATTGACTATCCGGGCAACCAAAGTTGGAAAAGATACGGTATTGGCTCAGATTATCAGACTTGTTCAGCAAGCACAGGGAAGTAAACCATCGATTCAGAGAATAGCTGATCAGGTTGCCGGTTATTTTGTCCCCATTGTCATTGCCGTCGCTATCATTGTCTTTGCAGTATGGATGGTGACCGAGGGTGAAGTGACATCAGCGCTAATGCGGCTGATTGCTGTCCTGGTTATTGCTTGTCCTTGTGCTCTTGGTTTAGCAACACCAACCGCGATCATGGTTGGAACCGGTATGGGCGCAACACATGGTATTCTTTTTAAAAATGGAGAAACACTCGAACAAGCCGGGAAGATAAAACATCTTGTTTTTGATAAAACGGGTACGATAACACATGGCCGGCCAGTAGTGCACCAAATTATTTTAAATCCTCAGGTGGAGCAATCCCAGTACTCTTCATTCCATGATTCTGATGAAATATTAAAGCTGGCCGCGTCGGTCGAACGCGTTTCCGAACATCCTCTGGCAGAAGCCATTGTTAATAAAGCAAGGGAGAAGGATCTCACCCTTAGTGATCCGAAAGACTTTTATGCATATCCAGGCAGGGGTGTAGTTGCAAAATACAATGAAATTGATACGGTGATTGGTACAGAAAAATTTATGATTGAAAAAGGATATAGTGTTAAGACACTATTGCCCAAAGCTGAAAAACTTGAACAGGAAGCCAAAACCGTAGTATGGGTGGCTGCCGCAGACCTGGTGATCGGTCTGATTGCCGTCGCTGATACGGTTCGGGAAGAAGCATCAAATGTCATGCGATTTCTGGAAAAACATCATATTAATCTATCTATTATTAGTGGAGATAATAAAAGGACAACTGAAATGGTTGCCAGGCAGATAGGAATAACCGAAATCATGTCTGGAGTATTACCGCAAGATAAATCACAATATATTAAAAGATATCAAGAAAATCATGACGGATTGACTGGGATGGTCGGTGATGGAATAAATGATGCACCGGCTCTTGCCCAGGCTGATGTGGGAATTGCCCTGGGATCAGGAACCGACGTAGCTATGGAAGCCTCTGATATAACTTTGGTCAGAAATAATCTCAATGATGTTTTGCACGCCCTGCAGCTGAGCAAATCAACGATGACCGTGATCAGGCAAAATTTGTTCTGGGCCTTTATCTACAATTTAATTTTAATTCCTGTTGCTGCTGGTATTTTATACCCCATCTCTGCGATACCGGAATTTTTACGCAGTCTCCACCCGGTACTGGCAGCCGCTGCCATGGCCTTTAGTAGTGTTTCTGTTGTCTTAAACAGCCTTCGACTGAGAAGGATCTCCTTTAAATCCAATTAGTCTCCGCTTACCGTAATGTATATAAATAACATAGAGTTATATTAATAACCCACCCCCTCTTTCCCCCTCCCTAATCAGACCTGCCCGCCTCAGGGGGGTTCGGAGGGGGATTTAAGGGGGAGGGTTACACAAGTCCTGTCATCGAGTTAAATTCTTTGATCAGTTCATCCCATTTTTTATGTTGATTAAAAATTTGCGGCCAGAATTTTCTATCATACCATAACTGATTCAGGTCGGAAACATCTTTTTGTTGTTGTTCTACCCAGGTAAAGTATTTCAGATTATGGATGGTCTTCTTATCCCGATAGGTTAGTTCCTTCATATAATCTGTGCTTACTCCGAATAAATACCTTTCCTGATCCTTACCTGCCTGAGAAGTTGTATATGCGCCGTATTCCTCATTGAGTTCTTTCAATCGGGAACGGTACATATCAGCTGAATCTGTAGCCATCGTAATGATGATATCATCGGAAGTCAGTTCAAAATATTTTGCCGTTTTTATTGCCGAAAGAATATTTGCAATTCCTGAAATACCAATCAGGTGAAGATTTTCGACAAAACCGGAATCAAGACCTTGTTGTTTGAGATATTCTATTCCCGGTTTTTCATTGATCAAGCGTAGCAGAGACATACAATCGTTATCATCAATAGCGATTACCACATCTGTGTTCTTCACATTATGAATCCAGGGAACATGTTTATCACCAATTCCCTCAATGCGATGCCCGCCGAAGCCATTCATCAACAGGGTTGGACATTGCAGTGCCTCAGAAGCGACAACTTTTATTTCCGGAACTACAGTGCGTAAATAATCACCGGCGGCAATCGTGCCAGCCGATCCCGTAGCCGATACATAAGCAGCAATCCTATCCTCATCTGTTTTATAGTTATTAACGACTTCCTCGATTGCTGCTCCGGTTATTGCATAGTGCCAGACACTATTGCCAAATTCATCGAATTGGTTGAAGATTATGGCATCTTCACGAGTCTCACGAATCTCCCAGCATTTATCATAGATCTCTTTTACGTTTGATTCACATCCCGGTGTTTTAATAATTTTCGCCCCTATCTCGGTAAGCCAGTCAAATCGTTCCTGACTCATTTCTTCCGGTAAGATGGCAACTGCTTCGCATCCCATTAAATATGAATCAAAAGCACCACCGCGGCAGTAATTACCGGTTGACGGCCATACGGCTTTATGATAACTAGGATCAAATCTTCCCGTGATGATTCTCGGCGCCAGACAGCCGTAGGCAGCACCCACCTTATGTGATCCTGTCGGGAACCATTTTCCGATTAAGACAAGGATACGTGCTTCTACGCCGGTAAATTCCGGTGGCAATTCCATCACATTCACCCCGGAGAATAAACCACCTTTTTCTACCGGTTCATTTTTCCAATTGATTCGGAACAGGTTTAAAGGGTGTAAATCCCATAATCCGATAGATTTTAATTGATCTTTAATATTATTCGGAATCGTTTGAGGATTTTTTAATTGTTCAAATGTTGGTAAAATAATTTTCTTTTCGGCAAAGTGTTTGGCTGTTTTTTCTAATAATTTTTTATCAATAACTGTATCGATAATCTCAATCATTTTAAACATCCCGTTTTTCTAATACTATTCCTATATTGGAAATTTATGTAGAGACGTTGCATACAACGTCTCTACAATTAGTCGCACATTATCCATTAAATAACTCATATTCTGACTCACCTGCTGATTAAAAACATTTTGTAAAAAGAATAGTGAAATGAAAGTAATTACACAGGCAACTAATGGCGTGGTTACCCAGCCGATGGCAATTCCGCCTAATGTATGATATTTTAATCCGCGGATCCCTTTTATGATTCCAACACCTATGATTGCTCCAATTACCGCTTGTGAGCTGGAAACGGGCACAAGCGGAAAAGCTGGTAATCCATGAGAAATTAACCATTGTTCAAGCCCTTGTGAAGAGAAAACAAAAAGGACCAGGGCTTGTGCCAGAACGATGATCAGAGCGGTTTCTGGTGACAGTTTTAGCAAATTTCCCCCGACTGTTTCCATTACACGCCGGGAGTAAGTGTAGGCGCCAATGGCAATCGCCAATCCGCCGAGGAAAAATAACTGCTGTGTTCCGGTCAGGATAAAGAGATTTGCCACATTCAAATCATCAAACGGCGCCACTGGTACAAAAACGCCCATTACATTGGCAATATTATTTGCGCCCAGACTATAAGCGCCAAATGCCCCGACAATAATTAATCCGATTCTGGTATATTTGTCTACCGTAAGAAGATGCATACGGGTACGATTCATTATAAACCTTACGACTGAAAATAATACCATGGAAAAAAGAGCGGCAAGGATCGGACAGAAAATCCAGGTAAAGATAATTTTTTTCAGGGAATCATAATCGGTCGGAGATCCTGTAAATAAATTCCAGCCAATAATCGCACCAACGATTGCCTGAGATGTTGAAACAGGCATCTTGAGTTTTGTCATCCAGAAAACAGTAACTCCGGCGGCTGTTGCCACCATAAAAGCACCGGCAATGGCGTTTACAGCCCCTAATTTTCCCAGGGTATGGGTGGTACCCGCGCCACCGACCACCGCACCAATAATAATAAAGACACCACAAATTATCGCAGCCGTTTTAAAGCGAACCATTTTTGTTCCAACAGCTGTACCAAATATATTGGCTGCGTCGTTGGCCCCGAGGGACCAGCCTAAAAACAGACCACTGGAGAGATAAATCAGGAGCATAGATTATTTCCTGTCATATTGTTCGTTTTATCGTATAAATGGCCAGCCTGTCAGCTACTTCCTCAGCCCGGTCTGATACATTTTGAATGTGCAGCGTAAAATAACGGAGATGAATTTTTTTGCTCAGGTCCAGATCCATCTGAAAAACCTTTCGTTTCAGGTTGTTTCCAATCCGGTCTGCTTCATTTTCGAAAAATAACACTTTGTGCAGATGGTCTTTTACAGCTCTTGCCTCCACAAAAAAAGCCCGTATCGCATGCACCAGCATTTCAGCAGATTTTATTGAAACAGAAGTCAGATTGAGGAAATCTTTCTCGAGGGCATTCGGGATATCCGGCGTTTCAATATCGAACTGATATAATGTTTCCTTCATCGTGTCAATGACATTATCCGTATTCTCAAGTAGGCCCAGGACATCTCCCCTATGTTCCGGGATTAATGTGTGTGTATATAACATACTTTCAATAGTTCGTCTCAAATCATCCGCTTTGTTTTCAAGTTCATTGATATTTTTCAAGTGCGCTGAAAAATTTTCTGAATCATTTTCTATATAACACTTAACACCCTGCTCAAATACAATCGCCCCTTCACTGACAGAATTGAGAAACTCTTCAATATGAGATTCTAATTGTTTGTTTGTTTTGAACAATATTGCCATTATAAACCTCGTTTTAACTAATTATTTTCCCTAACCGCAAAAATGCAAAGGTTTTTATCCACGAATTACACTAATTAACACGAATTTTTTATAGATACAAGAAATTGAAGGTGTTAATATTCAGTCATATTTTTTAAATTAGTGAAAATTCGTGGAATTCGTGAACCCATTTACTTTGCGTCGTTGCGGTTATTTTTTATCATTTTTCCACTGTGAATAGGGGTGTTTGACCAAATTGGCATTATAATAAGCCGGATCCTCCGTAACTTCCTTACCTATCCAGTCAGGAACTGATATAGTTCTATTGACATCCCTTAGCTCTACCTCAGCAATAATTAGTCCTTCGTTTTCTCCCCAAAATTCATCAATTTCCCAGACCAGATCTTTATCGGCAATTTTATACCGTGTTTTTTCTATCAAGGGACGTTTACATAATACATCCAACATCCATTTTGCTTCTTCAAAAGGAATTTCGTACTCAAATTCTTCTCGCCGGGTGTTTTGCGAGATCCCTTTTATTGTTAAAAATCCTTTTTTCCCGACAGTCCGAATACGAACAGTTCTTTCGATATCTGTTGACAAATATCCTTGCTGGTATAATTCCCCTTCGCCCAGTTTGCGCCACTGGTTATTTTTTAAAAGAAATTTACGCTCAATTTCAGTACCCATCGACTAATAGCTTTCCTAATATTTAACTAACCTGGATAATTCACCTCTCGCAAAAATATAAAGTGATTGGGTCCACGAATTTCACGAATTTTCTCGAATATCTATTAAAAATTCGTGTAATTCGTACTAATTAGTGTAATTCGTGGATAAAAAACTTTACGTCTTAGCGCCTTTGCGCGAGATATTTATCAATATAGTATGACCACAGGTAATTATCCACATGAATTTATATTTCGCATAGTTTATGAAGGTGATTTAACGACACTGGAAGAATAAATTATTAATTTGCCATTCATTTTTAGCCTGAATTATTCATAAAAATAGCTGTTTCTTCTAATAAGTATTTGTTTTATATTGTTTTAACCACAAAAGCAAAATAAAACTTTATCAGAGAAACAGCTATGGGAAAAAATACAAATCACTTGAAACTTTGTTAATTCTAAAATATATTGGACAATAAATTTAAGTATTTATTTGTCAGCTTCATCAGCGATTAATAATGAGGTGCAACCTGTCGTTCGCTATAGCGTTTCCTGGGATGGCACATAAGAGGCCTACACAGAATGAATATTGACCTGCTCATGGTTGTTGCTTATTTCATCATTATTTTTCTCATCGGTGTGTATAAAAGCGGTACCCAGAAAAAGAGCGCTGAGAATTACTTCCTGAGCGGGCGTAAACTGCGCTGGCCTTCTATTGCTATGTCCACCATTGCCACTAATATTCAAGCCGGTCATTTTATCGGCATGGGCGGCGCTGCATATGCTTATGGATTGGCGCAGGCAAATTTTGAAATCGGCGCTGTTTTTGGTATCCTTCTGGCCGCTTTCTTTTTTGTTCCCCTCTATTTACGTCTGAAAATATTTACCCTGACGCAATTTTTTGAGGATAGATTTGGTCCTTTCCTGGCAACCAGTTATGCAGTTTTTTCCATTGTTCTGTTCGGAATTATCTACCTGGGAGGCGCTCTATACTGGGGGAGTTATGCCATCAACGGGATTTTTGGTGATCAGTTAAATATTCTGCATTCCGACCCGGTGACCAGGCTTTACATTCTGGTTGTTCTGATGGGGTTGTTTTCCGCTGTGTATGTTTATTTCGGCGGTCTGGCGGCAGTAGTTCGCACCGATGTGATCCAGATGATCACATTAGTGGGGGGCTCCACTATCGTTTTGGTTTTAGCCATAAATACCCTTGGCGGTGTTTCAGAATTATATAATCCCGATCTATACAGTAGCATTCAGACCGGCAAGGACCATTTGATGCATTTGTTCCTGAGTGCCGATCACGAAAAGATTCCCTGGACCGCTGTATTCTTCGGAATGGCCCTGATGCATATCCAATACTGGGGAGCAAACCAGGTGATCCTACAAAGAGCCCTTGCGGCGCGCTCTCTTAAAGATGCACAGTTGGGATTGGTCCTGGGTGGTTTTTTAAAATACATTGTGGCGGCATTAATCATTATTCCCCCTATCGCCCTGGTTGGCTTTTATAAAACCCTGGAAGATCCCGATCAGGCTTACATTGTATTAGTCAACACACTTCTCTCTCCGGGCATTCGCGGCCTGGTGCTGGTAGGGCTTTTTGCCTCCCTGATGAGTACCGTTGATTCCATTATCAATTCGGTCAGCACTTTGTATTCTTTTGATATTTATAAGCGACACATCAATAAAGATGTTTCGGAAGAACATCTGATCCGGATAGGAAAAAATACCATTGGTGTCTCCACGATCGCCGGAATTTTGTTTGCATTCTCTCTCATTTATATCAAATACCATGGACTGGATTTTCCGCTTTCCCACCTGACCAACGAGATTTCCTATCATATCAAAGCTGGTTTTACTATTTTAATTTTGGCAGCAGTATTCTGCACTAATGCTCCTAAAAAAGTGGTTGCTTATGTTTTTATTGGAAGTGCGTTCATATCGCTTGCATTCAAATATATCATATTTGCTGAAATGAACTACCTGAACCGGACCGGTTGGGTGATTGTTTTATGTTATGGTGTACTTGCCGCTGTATCATATTTTTCACCCGGACAAAAGATAAATTTGAAGGGATTACTGGTTGTCGATTCAAAAAGAGTAGGCTACCTGGGAATCTTCCTTGCTTTATCTTTAATTGCAATTAACATTTTTTTTCGCTAACATTGCGTTTTTTAAATTGAGAGTTTTAATTTGTAACGATCCTCGGATATCCGATAAAGACTGGATATCCGGCATTATTCGAAAAAGTTCCCGGATGCTTTAAAAATGACATTTAACAATATTAATTGTTGATTGCTAAGGGTGAAGCTATGAGGATAAAATTTACCGGAACAGGAGATGGGCGGGGAATTCCTGCCGTTGGTTGTAAGTGCAAACTGTGCACCAGAGCAAGAGAAGAAGGCGGGAAAAACCACCGCAGGCGAGTTTCGATTCTGCTACGGAATGGAACCGAAACCATTTTGTTTGACACGCCACCTACAATTGGAGAAATGTTAAACCGGGAGCGAATATTTGATATAACGGCCATTTTTCTTTCCCATAAACACTTCGATCACATCGGTGGTATCACAGAATTTGAATATTGGCCGAAAAAAATTGCTGTTTACGGAAATATGTCGGTTCTGGGGAATTTTGAAATTACCGACAAATTATATGAACAATGTAAGTTTAATGTCTTGCACGACAGAGAAACCCTTAAAGTCGGTCAAATAAAAGTTACTCCTTTCGAAGTTTCACACAAAGTCCCCACTTTTGGGCTACTGTTTAATCAAAAGGAAAGACGCATTGTTCATTTCAACGATAAACTGGGATTAAAATTAGAGGAGTTCGAGAGAAGGATTTTGAGAAAATCGAATATAGCCATTTTCCACACCCCGGGTTTTGACGGTGGTACGGATCACATTGATGTGGTAAATGTAATGAAGATCGCTAAAAGACATCCCACTATTCGTTTTGTGATTACCCACATCGGGCATAAAAATTTTTCCCACGAAGAACTAGTTGAGGAAGTGAGACCGTATAAAAATATGATCGTTGCCTATGATGGGCTGGAAATGGAAGCTTAGTATGGTAAATAATGAAATGAACTTTGATATCGTTATATTGGGACACTTTGCGAAAGATAAAATAGTGATCCGGGGAGTAGAAAAAGATAGCCTGGGGGGCGCTGTTTATTATGGCGCTCTGGCGTTATCGAAAATGAATTTTCGCACCGGGATTATCACCCTTCTTGCCCGTGAAGATTTCCCCTATCTAGATATTTTTAAAAAGAACGGTGTAGAAGTTTTTGCCTATGAAGCCGCAAACACCAGCGGCATCAAAAACACCTATTTTTCAGAAAATAATCTGAACGAAAGGGTCTGTGAGCCGATCGCATTTGCCGGGGAATTTAAAACTGAGCATATTTCGAACTTTACAACCAAAGTTTTTCATATAGGGTCGCTAATGGCGGGAGAGGTTTCCCGTGAACTTATTGAATATATCACATTTAAATTTGATAAAGTATCCCTCGACCTTCAGGGGTTTTTGCGGGTTAGAAAAGGTAAACAATTAAGATTCGAGGATTGGTCTGATAAAGAAGACGGTTTAAGAGGAATCCATACCGTTAAAGCCGATTCGGTGGAATCGAAAGTTATTACCGGTGAAAAAAACCTCACAAAAGCCGCACAAATTATTGCCGGATGGGGTCCCCGGGAAGTGGTCATCACACACAAAGACGGCTTATTGGTATATGCCGAGGGCGAAGTTTTTGAAGCACCCTTTACACCCCGTTCTCTGGAAGGCCGCACCGGGCGGGGAGATACCTGTATTTCCACTTATCTGGCGGGCCGGCTTACAATGTCTCCGGAACAATCATGTAAATTCGCTGCTGCTGCGACGACTTTGAAGTTGGAAAAAGAAGGCCCCCTTGATCGCACCTACCAGAATATTTTGGAGAGACTTTAACAAAAATAGCCCGTATGTTGATTTCTCCCTTATCTAATTTCTTTTTTGCTGCCAGATAACCCTAAAAACCTTGCTGACACTAACGTGTCAATTTTTGAAATCATATATTTCACTCAGTTTTACCGGACGGTTTTCCTGACAAGATTGTTTGGCCGCCATACCGATAATCACAGATAAAAGACCATCCCTGCCTGAGACACTTGGAAGTTGATCATTTCTAATACAATCAATAAACGCCTCCATTTCTTTCAAATACGACTCCGTATATCTATCCATAAAAAAATTGAGCGGTAGTGCGCTATGTGTACCTTCCCTGTTTAGATATATATGGTTATCCGGTGTGTTATTTTTTACAGTCACCATTCCTTCAGAGCCGAAGACTTCTACCCTCTGGTCGTAACCATATACGGCCTGACGGCTGTTATCAATCGTACCGATCGCTCCTGTTTCGAATTTGAGAATAGTTATAGCCGTATCCACATCTCCCGCCTGCTCAAAGACAGGATCAACAAGAACCTTTCCACTTGTATAGACCTCGACCACCTCCGAATCCATAAGATAGCGTGCCATATCAAAATCATGAATGGTCATGTCGAGAAACATGCCGCCTGATATTTTCAAATAGTCCAGAGGAGGTGGAGCCGGATCACGACTGGTAATTTTAAGGACCTGAGGCTTGCCAATTTTGCCTGCTTTCACTGTCTTATATACTTGAAAAAAATTCGGATCAAAGCGTCGGTTAAAACCAACTTGAAATTTCACGCAGGCATCTTCTGTGACCTTTATGGTTTTGGCAATTTTTTCCAGAGACAGATCAACCGGTTTTTCACAAAACACATTTTTTCCTGCTATGGCAGATTGTTGAATGATTTGTGAATGGGTGTCGGTTGGGGAACAGATTACCACTGCATCGATTTCGGGATTTTCAATTATTTCCTTGTAATCCTGCACGGCCATAGAGATATTATACTGTCGGGCAACATTTTGTAATTCATCTTCAAACACATCTGCAATTGCTGTCACCTCATTTCCAGGTATACGATGGGCCAAATTCTCAATATGGATTTTGCCGATCCGTCCGACACCAATCACACCGAATTTTAAGTTTTTCGTTTTATCCAAGTCAATCTCCTTATTCAATACGTTCAAAAAGCATTGACATATCATTCTTGATAATGGTGGTGCTGTTAATTCAGATTTTCTCTGATGATTAATTCAATTTTTACAGGGATATAGCCGGGAAGTTTTTCTCCATTTATTACTTTTACTGCTTCTTCTACGGCAATTTTGCCCATCTCATAAGGGTGCTGTGCCACTGACCCCGTCATTGTTCCCTTTTTAATGGCATCCCTTCCATCCTTAATTGCATCAAAGCCAACAACAATTATCTGTCCCGTTTTCCCGGCGGCAGCGATCGCCTCGACAGCACCAAGAGCCATCATATCATTACAGGAGAAAAGTGCCTGGACAGAAGGGTACGACTGCATAATATTTTGAAATACATTAAATCCCTGGTCTCGCTCCCAATTAGCCGTCTGAGATGTTACAATTTTAATACTTTTCTTACCTTCCAGGGCTTTGTGAAACCCACTCATTCTGGCATCACCGGTTTCGTGACCAGGGATTCCTTCCAAAATGGCTACTTCCCCTTTTCCGTCGAGAGAGTTGACGATATACTCGCCGGCTATTCTTCCCCCATCAAAATTATCAGAACCAATAAAAGTGGTAATTTTTCCACCTGCCTCAATCAGAGAGATTGAATCCACCCGGGTATCAACAATTAGAACAGGAATGTCTGCTTTATTCGCTTTTACAATAGCAGGAATAATTTCTTTTGAACCGCTTGGCGTTATGCAGAGAACATCGACCCCTCTCTGAATCAGGTTTTCAATGATCTGCATTTGTTTTTCTACATCAACTTCTCTTTCTGCTGCCTGAACCAGCAATGTGACACCAAGTTTTTTTGCTGCATCTTCCGCCCCTCTCTGCATATCTATAAAAAATGGATTGTTGAGAGTCTTCATAACCAATGCTATCAAAGGTCCCTCCGCATCTTTCTTTTCACCCCGCTGGCAACCTGATAACAACAGAAAAACGGATAGAATTAGTAAAACAGCCGTAAATAAGTATCGAAAATTATTCATGTCTCTCTTTCTATTTCTTGTGTCTTTTTAAAACCATATCAATCAGTACGGCTATAATGATCACCGATCCAATAACAATTTGTTGTATGAAAGAAGAAATGCCGAGCAGATTAAGTCCGTTCCGGAGCACACCCATGATAAGCGCGCCGATCAATGTGCCGACAATTCTGCCCTCGCCGCCCATCAGGCTTGTACCACCAATGACTGTTGCAGCTATAGCGTCTAATTCATACATAATACCGGCGATTGGCTGCGCAGAATTCAACCGTGCAGTGAGGATGATCGCAGCCAATCCACTGAGCATTCCACAAAGACCATATACCATCGTTTTAAAAAATTTTACATTAATACCAGAAAGAACAGCTGCTTCTTCATTGCCACCAATGGCATATGTATACCGGCCCAATTTTGTCCGGGTGAGGACAAAATGGGCAATTATATAAATAAAGATCATAATAATAACAGGTGCCGGAAGACCAATTATTTCACCCGTGGCGAGAGAACGAAAGTTTTCTCCAAAACCAGAAATCGGTCTGCCCCGGGTATAAAGAAGAGCAGCTCCTCTGGCAACACTCATCATACCTAAAGTTGAAATAAACGGGGGTAAATGACCATATGTTATTAACAAACCATTGAACAGCCCACAGGCCATCCCAATGGCCAACCCTATCAGTAAGGCAAGTGGCAGAGGTAATCCCGCATCCAGGGCACTGGCAAGAACGACACCTGAAAATGCCATAATTGATCCAACGGAAAGGTCAATGCCAGCAGTAATAATTACAAAAGTCATTCCCACAGCAATGATCGCATTTATAGAAGTTTGTTGGGCAACATTCAACAAGTTGGAAATTGTCAGAAAATGTGGTGTCAGAATCCATAATAGAATTACCAGAACAAAAAGCCCAAAAAGAGTCCCAAATTGACGAGCATTATGTAGAAGAAACTCTTTAGACTTCATTTCAAGCCGCTCCTAACGCATTCTGCAAAATTTTTTCCTGTGTTACGTTATCTGTATCATAAATCCCGGCAATACTTCCTTCCCGCATAATCATCACCCTGTTACTCATACCGAGAATCTCGGGCAACTCAGATGATATCATCATAATAGCAGCACCTTCTGCTGTGAGTCGATTCATCAACTGATAGATTTCTACTTTTGATCCCACATCGATACCACGCGTCGGTTCATCGAAGATCAGGACTTTTGCATTAGAACACAACCATTTACTTACGACTACTTTTTGCTGATTTCCACCACTCAGAAACAACACTTTCTGATTCAGGCCGGGTGTTTTTATCCTTAAATCCTTTACATACTCAGAGGCTGCATCTTTTTCTTGTTTATTACTAACCACACCAAATTTTGAAAACCGACCCAGACTGGCTAAACATATATTCGACTGCACCGATAGATCTAAAACAAGTCCTTCCGCCTTTCGATCCTCACTTAGATATCCAATATCCAGATTTATCGCATTTCTTGGTTTATTGATAATTTGTAATTTTCCATCAACATAGATCATCCCACTATCTATCTTATCTGCTCCGAATATCGCCCGGGCAAGTTCTGTCCTTCCGGAACCGAGCAAACCGGCAACGCCAAGAATTTCACCCCGATATAGCGTAAAATTGATATTATTCAGGCTTCCTTGGCGGTTCAATCTCTCAATCCGAAGAATTTCATCCCCTATCTGCTGCTTTTGTTTAGGAAACTGCTCTTTTAATTCGCGGTTTACCATCATCCTGATCAGATCATGTTGAGTCATCTCAGATATCTGGTGTGTACCGATATATTTGCCATCGCGTAAAACCGTAATTCGATCACCAATTTCTGACAACTCTTCCAGGCGATGAGAAATATAGATAACCGATACGCCCCTGTTTTTCAGTTTTCTAATGATTGCAAAAAGTTCAATAATCTCATTCTTCGTTAAAGCCGAGGTCGGCTCATCCATAATGAGAATTTTTGCATTCAGTGAGAGCGCTTTTGCCACTTCCACCATCTGTTGTTGGGCCACACCCAGTTCTCCAACAAGCTGACGTGCATCAATATTTACGCCAAGATCATTCAAAAGACTTTGAGCTGAATCCAGTATCCTTTTCTGATCAATAATGGTAGGAGATAAGAGAAATTCTCTTCCTAAAAATATATTCTCAGCCGCTGATAATTGCGAGATCAGGTTAAATTCCTGATAAATAATACTAATCCCCAATTGCTGTGCCTGTCGGGGATTTTTAATTTCCACATCTTTACCAAAAAGAACTATGTTACCACCGGACTTTTGATAGGCACCGCTGAGTATTTTTACCAGCGTTGATTTTCCAGCCCCGTTCTCCCCAAGAAGAATATGTACTTCACCTGATAACAGTGTAAAGTTCACATCATCCAGAGCGACAACACCAGGAAAAGTTTTCCTGATATTCCGCATTTCGAGAACCGGGTCTTTCTCTGCAGATTTAGATTGTTTGACTATCAATACCTTTCCCTATACGGATATCGATTATGACTATGACATAAAATGACGCATGTGTTTAATGGTCATTTCAGCTGCCGTATCCGGATCAGGTAGCGGCAAGATTTCCGCTGACAAAAAACCTTTATATTTAATTCTTTTCAAAACTTCAATTACATCACTAAATTCAAGATGACCCGCTCCAGGATACCAGCGATTTGAATCAGCGATATGAAAATGAAAAAGATGATCTTTACTCATACGAATACTCTCAACGATCGATGGTTCTTCGATATTCATATGAAACGTGTCAAGAAGAAGTCCGACGTTTTTTCGGTCCAATTTCTCAATTAATCGCAGTCCTTCAGATACCGTATTTACCAAATTAGATTCATATCGATTGACCGGTTCTATCGCTAATTTTACAGTATCGTTTTCTTCCGCACAAATTCTTAAAGCATCGATCAGCCACGATTCTGTTTGTTGTTCATCAATTTCATCTTCCCGTTTCCCGCGTATAAGCCCAATGATAACAATAGCGTTAAACGACTTTGCCAGACTGATCTGGGATTTTATCCGATCAATCGCTTTTTCTCTTTTACCGGCGTCTTTACTGCTGAAAGACAATCCCTCCTCTCCAAATGCCTGCCCGGTCCCTATTGCAGGGACCGGAAGATCATTTTCCGACAGGATATTATGTAACTCATTCAAATTCAACAATCCGGGATCACGTACTGCCAATTCTACGCCGTCATATCCCAGATCTTTTATCTTTTTGATGTTTTCTGCCACCCGGCCTTTATAGGCAAGCGCAGAAAAAGAGGCGGGCTGTGTGGACACAACAATACTTAATTTCATTTTATTACAGACCCATTTTTCTTACCGCATATATAGGGCGCCAGCCATCGGTAAATGGTTCCTTCAAATAAGGTTCCATTTCCTTTTCTGTCCTCATTGTGGTTTCCTCAATCGGCGGAACTTTTCCGGAAGGAAATGCTTCTAATATTTCATCATGGACAAGGGTTAAATATGATAAAATAGCTGCAATGGTTCGTCTGGCTTTTTTTGCATCACCAAGTGTAGGACGCCCCACAACACCTTCCGGTATTGATCCCATTTCTGTTGGGAAATGTCCCTGGCCTTCAGACCATTTACTTGGCCGGGCAAAAGGATCGACGGCTTTATCAAAATGTCCATCTGGCAGATATCCTTCCACTTTGGTTTCTTCAGCATAATGCATTTCCACATAATCAGGCTCTAATAATAGCATTACCGAAGTTTCGGCTTCATCGGCATGAACAAAATTGTCATCCCAATCTCCGCCACGGTCTTTTGTCCGGAAAAATTCTCTTACAGACCGGTGCCAGTCAATTACGCGAAAAATACCGGGCAAATTCCAGGTTTTTTGCAATTCCTGGATAGCAGCTTCAAGTAGCCATTGATGACCATGATTATTAATAAGGATCATTTTACGAAAGCCATCATTCCAAAATCCGATCATAACATCGATTAATATTCGCTTGACGACTTCATCTTCCAGATGGATCGTTCCCGGCATACCAATATGGTGATGCGGGTGTCCTCCAAAGTTTAAAGGTGTCCAGGTAAGATTTACAGGTGTACCCCTTTTAGCGGTGAATCTACGAACACCTTCGAGTATTTGTGTAACCATAAACGTATCCAGGGCGGTCACGGTATGAAGGCCATGGAGTTCAGTACATCCAATTGGAATAAAAAGTATATCATTCTTTTTTCTGTTTTCGACCACATTTTTGCGTATGGTCGTTTGAATATATGATCCCGGTTTCGCCAGTTCAGATGGACTCGGAACACTGTAATCATCTAATATATTTGAGATTTCATCATCCGACGCTTCCCAGATTTTCTTTTTTAATCGACCAACAGAAGTGTCCTCAAAAAACAGATCCTCCCGGTCGGTTTTCAGCCATTTCGACATTTTATCCTCCTTATTTATTATTCAAA
>JAGLYF010000224.1 GCA_023132435.1 Calditrichia bacterium
ATTATTCAAAATCTGTTATTGTGATTTTAACTTCATCCCTGTCTGTTTGCAGGAGAATACAGTTTTCCTCTGCTTTATCTATACTAATTTTTTTTGTAATCAGAGGGGAAACATCCATTCCTGCAGACATAGCACTGATGACATTGGCAAAAGTACCATGGCCCGAATGTCCCTGCGCTCCGACAACACTTGCACGTCTCACCTGAAGGACTTCCCCGTTTAACGGGATTCTGTCATCTGCACGGGCGACAAGAACGACCGTCGTGTTCACAGCCCGACCTTCCCAGATGATCTTTTCAACGTCCTTCCATACGATACTGGGTAAACCCGTTGCTTCCAGGATAATTCCTGCTCCCATCCCATTAGTAATATCGAGTACAGCCTCTGCCACGTCAACTTGCATCGGATCGATCGCGTGGGTAGCTCCCATCGATAAAGCCATTTCTCTTCTTGGAACTGAAGGCTCTGAAAGGATAACCGATGTGGCTCCGGATTTACCTAAAACAGCACAGGCCGCAGCGCCTATAGGGCCCCCACCGAGGATCACAACATTTTCTCCGGCTCTGATCCCACCACCTCTTTCAATCACTGCATTATAGGCCACAGAAGTCGGTTCGACAAGACTTCCTAGCAAAAACATTTTCTCCTCGCCATAAGTATCCCGCAAGCCTTCAAGACTCCAGAGATAACGTGCATCGACTTTGATATATTTGGCATAGGCTCCATCAATCGAAAAGCCAAGTTCCTGAAGATTTTCACAGTGGTTAGGAAATCCGTCAGCACAGGGTTTACAATTTCCACACCAGATCATTTCCTCAGCACATACGGCCTCGCCAGGTTCGTATCTTTTACCGGATCTTTTATTAATGGCCTGGGGTCCACATTCTACGACTTTACCAGAAAACTCATGTCCTAAGGTGGCAGGAAATGCAGTCAGGCCCGGATAAAATATATACCCATCATCGTCACTCTGACGCATATGTACATCACTGCCACAGATGCCACATGCCTGTACTTCGATTAGCACTTCTGTTGGACCCGGTTTCGGGACGTCTTTCTCGATAATTTCGCAATGTGGATTCCGCCAAACCTTACTCCCCAGATAGGTCAGTTTTCCATCAATATCTTTTGAGCCCAATTTAAAATCGGGTTTTGGATCCCAATCTGCGACAAGATTCACAGTTCTCATTATGGTTCCTCCATTTCTGTAATGATTCCCTTCAACATTTTTATCTTTATGTACCCACCTGTTTAACGGACGACCTTTCAACCAGGTAGGACTTTAACTTGATCTTTTGCGGTTCTTTTTTTTCTCCCCGAATTCTTGCCAAAATAAGTTTCATGCTCTCGACACCCATTTCATATATGGGTTGATGCATGGTGGTTAATGAAATTGTGTTGAAATGCAAATCATCGTATCCGACGAGTGAAATATGATCCGGAATCTTGATATTCAGATCATTTGCTGCCAAATAAAACTGCAAGGCGATCCGGTCATGACCAGCAAATATTGCCGTTAAATCATTTGGTCTTTTTAATAATTTTTTTGCATAATTAAGATAGCGCATTTCAATAAAGGGAGAATTATCTGTCAGTATAATGGATTCGTCTACAGGGATACCATGGTCAGTCAGAGCCTGCTTATAACCACGCAGCCTCTCTCTTTCGGTACTAAAGAGTGTACTCAGTATCATTGCGATTTTATTATGTCCTTTACGAATTAAATACTCAGTAAGGGTATAAGCACCCTGGAAGTTATCTGTGGTGATGTGATCTACTTTTAGATCAGGAATGGTTCGGTCCGCCAGTACAACTGGTATATCATTCCGCGTAAACTTTTCGATGATCAATCTATTTTTTGCATCTGAAGCGGCTGTAGGGACAAAAATCACACCACTCACATGATGATCAGTAAGACGGTTTGCATGAAATTCGGCACTGGTAAAAAGATCATCCGTATTGCACAATATAAGACTATGTTTATTTTTTGCTGCTTCGTCCTCTGCACCACGGGCTAATTCGGGTGCGTAACCGCTTCGAATATCGGGTATGAGTATTCCTACAATGGTATTCTTATTAGAATCGATTTTTCGGTTAATTACGAATGTCCCCAATCTTTTTTTGCGCTCTAAATAACCCATGTTAACCAGGTTTTGCACCGCCTGACGTATTGTCGCACGGGATAATTCGGTTAATTGCACAAATTCTGCTTCAGTTGGTATTTTATCATTCGGTTTAAAAACGCCCTGTTCAATTTGTTCAATCAACCAGGTTTGTAATTGAAAGTATTGAGGGATTGGGCTGTTTTTGTCTAAAATCAACTTATGACCTTATTGTATAATTGTATAGACAATTATACATATATAAGGCCGAATTGTCAAGATATTTTTACTAAAGTGTAAGTTTTTAAAGAAAGGAATGGATTTATCCCGCACTGATTAATTTGCTGAAGGATATAAATTTTCAAGTTTATAAAGTTAGTTCTTTAACCTTTTAGACCCGTCATGGTTATTCCTTCGCTGAAATATCTTCGAAAAAGAAAGAATAGGGCTAAGATAGGTAAAGTTAACAGGGTAGCTCCAGCGGTCTGGATCCCCGGATAGCTGCTATATTCTCCTTTGGTAAATAAACCTAATAAAACGCTAAGCGGCATTAGATCGTAGTCCTTGGTAACAATAAGGTACCATAAAAATTCATCCCACATGGTCATGAAAGTAAAAATAGCTACAATAGCGGTTACCGATTTCGACAACGGCACCATTATTCTAAAAACTATTCTCAATTCGGAACACCCATCTATCCTTGCGGCATCAATTAGTTCTTGTGGAATAGCTTTAAAAAATTGTGTAAACAAAAAGATTGCCCAGGCGTTCATCAGAAATGGTAAAAACATTCCTTGATAGGTGTTAATACTTTGAAGACTAAGCATAAGCAAGAACCGGGGAATTAAAAACAATATCGCCGGGAAAAGCATTTGAAATAAAATGAAATGGTTTAAAAAATTTCTTCCCCTGAATTGTAATCGAGCCAGGGCATAGCCGGTAATCGCACCAAAAAAGACGACCGAGACAGTAGCGGTTGTAGACACGACAAGGCTATTGAAGATTGATTTTATAAATGGATTCTGTAAGCCTGAAGTTCCGCCGGCAAATACCATCTTATAATGTTCCAGCGTAAAACGTGTCGGGAAAAACCGGCTGTAAATTTCCGATGGTATTTTAAACGAAGCTAATACCATCCAAACATAGGGGAAGGCCATAAATATTAAACCCACACTTAATATAACGTAAATAATCACCAGCCCTTTTACTTCCGATTTTTTTCTCATAATTCTTTTAAGCCGCCTCTCTCTCCACCGATTTTCTTACTATAAAAACAAAAGCAAAGCTAATGGCTGCTATCATAAGAGCAAAGCTGGAGCCGTATCCAGCGTGTAATGCTTCAAAAGTTTGATAGTAAATTTGCATTACCGGTGTTTGTGTACTGTCTAATGGTCCGCCACCGGTTATTAGATAAGGCTCTGTAAAAACATTAAAGGACATCATTACTGCAAAAACCAGAATAATCGTAAAACAGGGATTGAGCATAGGTACTGTAATGCGCCAAAACTGAGTCCATTTATTAGCGCCATCGATCTCTGCCGCTTCATACATTGTTTTAGGAATTGATTGTAACCCGGCAAGGAAAATTAAAGCATAATAACCTAAATATTTCCAGACAACAATAAGAGCGATTGAGAACATAGCAATGCGGGCATCTGAAAACCAGGGGATCGTTACGCCTATTTTTTCCAGCCAGGTATTAATCAGACCGTCCCCGGAAAACAATATCATAAAAACAATGGAATAGGCGACCCCGGCCGAAACATAAGACATCAGATAACCGATTGAAAAAAAAGCTCTTAAAAACTTAATACGATGCAACATCCAGGCAACAGTTAACGAGGCAATTATTGATAGCGGCACAAACGCCACCATAAAAAACAAAACATTCTTAATGGATGTCCAAAATAGTGGATCCTGAGATACTCTCAAGAAATTGTCAAAACCAACAAACTCTTTTACAGGGGAAATGATATTCCATTTCTTAAAGGCGATTACCAGCCCCCAGAAGAAAGGATAGACCCACAACACAGCCGTAAAAATTATATAAGGCAAAACTAACCAATAACCGGTTAGTTTCCTTTTTTCATTTTTTTTAAAGATGTTCAATTTAGTCGCTTAGGCATATAAAATTATGAATTTTGTTCACGATTATTATTTCTATTGATGAGTCCCCTATTCCCCTTATACCTTCAAATCAGGGACCCGATTTCATGAATTTTTCGATGGTTTTATTGGCGTCCCGGGCTGCCTCTAAGGGGTTCTTTTTGCCAAAAATAATGGGCTGCCACAACTCTCGATTGAGAATCATCTGAATCTCGACAGTATGAGGTGTTAAGGCTAATGGTGCTGAGTAGTTTACCATATTCGCATATAATTTAAGTTTCGGATTTTCCTCAAAGTATTCTTTAAAAATTGAATTTGTTAACAAATCTTCCCTTGTCGGCAGCAGGTTTGTCTTTTGCATCCATAGCAGATCGTGTTTGTCACTTAGAAACCATTTCATAAATTCCCATGCTTGCTTTTTATTTTTAGAGTTACTATAAAGAACCATGCCTTTCGATTCGCCCAGGGTATAGACCGGTTGATCATCTGGGTAGAAATCGGGAATTAACATCGGTGTAATAACATACTCCAGATCAGGATACATTTTTTTTGTTCGTACTATTTCGCCAGTACCTTTAATGGCCGCCAGAAATTTGCCTTTTTTAAATCCGTCAATATACTCAAACCGAGAAGCATATCCGTTTTTAAAAATTTGATAATAAAACTCGGTTACCGCGATACCGGCTTCGCTGTCAAAATAAGCGTTATTATTTTCTATATCCAGGTAAGGAGCGCCTCCGGCAGCAGCGCAATACATGGTTATATAATCGAACCACCTCCGAAACCATCTTGAAGTGGGATCAGTCAGTAACACATAACGTTTTTCAGGGATCAAGGCTTTTTCTGCTAATTTTAAAAACTCGCTATAGGTTTTTGGCAATTTGCTGACGCCCAACTCATTGAGTATCTTTTTATTATACCACATCATAGTCGGATTTATATATACCGGCAATACATAAACATGGCCTTTATAGAACCAATTTTTGTTGATGATATTCGTCATTTTTCTCTTTTCAACTATCTCCCGGAAGCCGGGCAAAGTATCCAAAGCAACAATGACTTTGGCATCAGCCAGTTGAGCGGCGAATCCACCGAAGATGTTAGAACAAATATCAGGGCCGGTTTTGGTGGCAATAGCGGTTAAGATTACTTCTTCCGAACTTCTGCCAGCCGGTATCGTTTTCCAGTCGATCTGGATGTCCGGGTGAGTGGAGTTCCATTCCGCCACAATTTCTCTTTCAAATTCGGTAACTTCAACACTAGGGGCGGTCCAGTAGACTATTTTTGCTGCATTACTTGTATCATTGGAAGAACTGCAAGACATATTAGCAACCACCAAAGCGGAAAGCACCGCAACGAATATTTTTCTTTGATTTCTCATCTCATCAGATTTTTATATGAGTGTATAGCTAATTAATCATGCTACATTTTCGCCGGCGATAAATTAAGCGACATAGGACTTCCTATCAAGTTAGACAAAGTCAAGCGCGTCATCTTTGTTTACTGTCGCCACCGCAATCACCGTATCCGCACCGCCATAATACACATAATAAGAATCATCTTTCTCAATAACGCCACAAACGAATACCACATTAGAGATATCGCCATATAATTCGTAATCTTCCTCGGGTTCGAGAATTGGCTCGTCCTGGCGGGCTAATAATTTTGCCGGATCGTTTAAATCAAATAACGTCACTCCCAGCCGGTATACTTTTTTTTCATCGACCCCATGATAAAACATCAGCCAGCCATCTTCGGTTTTTATGGGAGGTGCGCCGGCGCCAATTTTACTGCAATCCCAGGAATTTTTTCTGGGCTGCATGATAATTTTATGATCATTCCAGTGGATAAGATCATCAGAGTAGGAGATTAATATATCCGGCATGAATCGATGAAACATGACGTATTTGCCATTAATTCTTTCCGGAAAAAGCACGGCATTTTTATCTTCCATACCAGGTAAAATAATTCCATGTCGCTGAAAAGTTTTAAAATCTTTTGTTGAGGCTAAGGCGACTCGATTTCCTGAACCGGAAAAGGCCCGTTTTGAAAGTGCCGTATATGTAATATAAAATTTATTTTCGATTTTGGTAATCCTTGGGTCTTCACAGCCAAACGGTTCATAATCTTCCCGGGGCTCGAAAACCGGTTCATCAAATTGTTTAAAATTATAACCGTCTTTGCTAACAGCATGGCCTAATTTGGAAATATAGTTTTCATATTCACCAATAGCGCGATATAATAGATGGACGTATCCCCCATCATACACGGCAGCACTATTAAAAACTGCCTTAGACTCCCACTTGCTCTCTTTCCTCGGTTTTAAGACAGGATTTCCCTGGTAGCGTGTTAGTTTCATATTACAGTTAACCTTTGTTTTAAATCGGAATTCTGATCTGTTCTTATAAAGTATTATCTGATTAAAAGACGAGTAAAGTGTATAAATGTCTTATTTTAATAGATCATCAATAATTTCATTTAACCCTATTTTAGCCACGCAGCAAACTTTATCAGCCGCGCCGTAAAAAATTATAAGTTCGTCATCGATCCTCACTATTCCTTCCGGAAATACAACATTTGGGACATCGCCAAATTTTTCGTAATCTTCCTCAGGTTCCAGAATCGGTTCTGACGAACGGGCTATCACCTTCCATGGTTGTTCCAGGTCCAGCAGCGCTGCGCCGGCCCGATAGACCGTGTTTTCATCCACGCCATGATAGATTAACAGCCAGCCGGCATCTGTTTTAATAGGCGGGGGACCTGCGCCCAATTTATTCCCTTCCCATTCTGTTTCTCCTTGCATCACCAGTTTATGCCCCTGCATTTTCCCATCCAGACTATCCATCCAGGCGAACCAGATGGCAGGACCGGAGGTATGGTAATCGGCGCCAATCCAGTTAGCAGCGCGGTGCAAAATAGCGTAACGTCCATTAATCTTTTCCGGAAAAAGTACCACATCTCGTTCATCAGCTCCGAATGGAGTAATTATTCCCATTCGATTATAATTGTGAAAATCTTGCACTTCTGCCAGTGCAGTACGCGGCATGGCGCTTCTTGTCGGCATGGGGATGCCCAGACGTCTACGAACAGCGCCAGGGGGACCCGGCGTGGGTGTGGTAACATAGGTTAAATAAAGTTTGCCGTCAAGCGCGATCAATCTTGGGTCCTCAATCGACTCCTCCCATACTTTAAAATCAGGGACAAAACAAGGCTGCTGAAATCGTTCCACCAGATTGAGATTCTTGTCAAAGATGGCATAACCCAGTCGCGAAATATAAGGATAATATTCGCCAACCGCACGATATAGTACATGAATCTTACCTTCACTGTACACAGCAGCCGGGTTAAATACAGCAATAGATTCCCAGTCAACCCCCCGCGGTTTTAGAATAGGATTTACTTTATGGCGTAATAGTTTCATTTGTGAAAGATACCTCCTGGGTAATTTAATTCGCTAGTAATTTATCATCTTATCACTGTCATCTTTCTGGTCTGGGTGAATTTCCCAGCGGTTATTCGATAGAAATATAATCCTGATGAAACAACTCTGGCAGCATTATTTCGCCCATCCCAACGGATTGTATATAAGCCAGGGCTATGATGATATTTACTTATTAAAGTTTTAATCTCTTGCCCCTTAATGTCGTAGATTTTGAGAACTACCTTACAGGGATTAGACAATTGGTAGCAAAAACTGGTTGATGCATTGAATGGATTGGGATAATTTTGGGAAAGACTGAAATTCTTTGGTATTCCAATCTCGGTGTAAGAACCTTTTTCAACTGAAGTTATATTTTGTACCATAATTTCCACATCATCAATACGAATTCCTTTGTCAGTTCCCGTGGAATCCGAAACTAGACGAAATCTGATGCGTACATTTTCGTTCCCGGATCCGGTAAAATCACCCAGTGAGTGCATCCCCTGAATCCAGGAAGTCTGCTGGCCGGTGTAACTCCCCAATATTGTCCAATTGATATCATCCGCACTGGCTTCCACGTAACAGAAGTCTTTATCCGCTTCGATGCGATAACTCGTCCAAAAGCTCAAGACTAAGCTATCATCGCTACTGTAAGTCGACAGGTTTAGAGATTGTAACAGCGAAAGCGGATCATCGGTATTATTGACATATTGTCCTGCAGGATTATTTTTTATTGAATGCGTACTATTGTGACCAAAGCCAATCAAGCCCCAGCCTGGGCCCAAATCCCACTTTTCAGTGCCCGCCTCGAAGTCATCAATCACCATCTCCGCCACAATCTCAAATTGAAAATGATCCGAATAGGCTCTATTGCGGCTGAGTGAAGTATCACTGGCAGTGAAGTAATAGTTGATTATATCCCCGGTAGAGAGTATTTCAGCAAAAGATATCTCCCCATTATACTCGCCGGGGCTTACCGTATGTTTCATTATGGAGCTATCCATTTGTACACCGTTTAAGTCAAAATGCAGGTAGACGGAATTAGTATCCACGGCTAAATCGCCATAGTTATCGCTGACAAAAATAGTTGCCCTGTAAGGACCCACCTGATTAATAGTGTTGGGTATAGTATCCGTCACCGTGATGATGGGAGAAATCCAATCCAGACCGACATAGAAAGTGAAAGTACTCGTAGTTGGTGCACCTGCGGGCAGCTTTTCTGCATTGCCTTCAACATTAATAGCAGAAAGATAATAATTAACTGTAGTAAATGGCGGCTGAGCCGGAATTGCGGCTAAAAATTCAAAGGGGTTGTCTGTTGGCAGTAGTAGCAAAGGTGTGTATGAACCGTTGGTGGCATAAAAAACAAACAGGGAATCTTCAGTTATAGGTTTTACTGAGTATATATAAGTTGATACAATATAGCTATTTATGGTGTCTGGTGTGCTGGGCAGTTCATTGTGAAAAATATCGATGAGTCCGCTATATGGATAAACCGAAAAGGCACCATTAAACCATTCGTCCTCGTGATCACCCCAGGCCGGGCCATAATAGGCGCTATTAGGCCAGGGAGTTGAATAATCAAGCCAGGGAAAGTCGGTCATGCCCACCTCGCCCAGATTAATGGGTGGATTAGTACCATCATAAGAATAAGCCACCGAACCTTGTTCCGCAAGACCTGGTCCCCGTTCCTCGGTGCAAGCCTCAATTGTAGGATAGCTGCCGTGTTTATTCTTTTCTATATATACCACAGGATGGTCTCCATCCCATTCCATAGCCATTGCAGAATGAAAATGCTGCGGATTGCCTTGCGCATGCGCAGCATAGTAGGCATACTCAACCGCTCCATCCTTCACTTTCAGACTAATGTGCTCAGTATCCCAAAAATGATCGCTTTCTTGGGGATAAATAAACCAGTACTGAATTTCAATGTGATCGCTTCGGGGATAAATATGCGTATAAACCGAACCATCGCAAGTGTCAAATGTGGGGATAGAGTCATCAGCCATGCTGCCGAAGCAGAAGCCCTCATTAGTATGAAACCATATTTTGGGTGCGAATTGTATTGACAATGCCGTTTCTAAGGAATCAGATAGACCATCGCCGTCGCTGTCAATTCCGTTATTCACAGCGTATTGAAGATTTTGAGTTGCAGCTGTATGAGTTATTATTAAAAAAATAAACCCTGCAAACAAAATAATCTGTAATAAAATTAAAACTATTTTTTTCATGATATTTCCCTAGTAATTTATCATTTTATTATTGTCATCTTTCTGGTCTGGGTGAATTTCCCAGCGGTTATTCGATAGAAATATAATCCTGATGAAACAACTCTGGCAGCATTATTTCGCCCATCCCAACGGATTGTATATAAGCCAGGGCTATAATGATATTTATTTATTAAAGTTTTAATCTCTTGCCCCTCAATGTTGTAGATTTTGAGAACTACCTTACAGGGATTCGACAGTTGATAACGAAAACTGGTTGATGCATTGAATGGATTGGGATAGTTCTGCACCAGAGAAAAGTTATCCGGCGTCATCGCAAACTGACTTTCAGCAATAGCTGTCAATCCATCAAAGGCGAATAGAGCCATACTATTGATTTCATCTAAAACAACATTTTCTTTCCAAACTAAGGGAAACTTCATTAATGTAAAATCGTTACTAATCATAAAAATTTTAGATAAATCTGTAATGATTATTGAAAAATCGTCGTCACTATAACCGATTATTTTTAAGCTGTCCAAATTGTCATTAAAAGTTCCCTCTGGCAATTCAATAGTAGTGCGCCGCCATCCTGTTTTATTCACAGATTGAACAGCAGGATCGTTGTGATCTGAATAGTACCAGCTTAAATCATCTTTCAGTTTCACCCCAAAAGTTAATCTTAAATCTATTCCTTGCATCTGGCTATTAAATTCCAGGTAGAGATAATTCCGGGTGTCGCTGACATCCACGGTAAAGGGATCGGCCGGGCTTTCATATTTCCCCTCATTGATCATTTCCTCGGTCATTATTTTATAGGTCCAGGGATTATTATCCATTAAAATTTCTCTTGAATAATCTTCGCCTTTGCTTCTTTGCGGTGAGAGGAAGAACTTGTAATCCGATATTCCTTCATCACTTACCATATTATTGAGAGTGACAGTTTTTAAAATTGGATGATCATCAACCTTCTCTCCATGAAAGGTTGAAGTAGTGTGACCCGAACCTTGATAATAGTCCTCTAAGATATTTCCTGTAGAATCAATTCTTACCCAATAAATCCATTCAATATCAGTCGTTCGACCCCAACGAGACATTAAATTACTGGAACTGGTGCCACCATCTTCATTGGTCCAAATTATGCTATACTTTAGCCATCTATATTTATCTGCAATTTCAATCTCATGCCACATCAGAAGTGGCGTGTCGGTGTAATAATTATCGTCTCTGCCATATAAAATAGGCGAAAATCTGACTATGTCATAATTTTCATCGTCAGATTTAATCGTGATAATATCCCATTTCTCAATATGGATATGATCGGCATTAGGGGAAGACTTTTCCCCATCGAAGTAAAATTGAAGAGTATGAGTTCCTAAATCAAACCGTCCAATGGATACTTGATAAATAAAAGGTTGTTCCCCGTTAAACAAGACAATATCTTGATTTCTATCTTCATAGTTTTCGTCGATAAAGAGGGTTAATACGGCGGATTCCATTCCTGAGACGGCCCAGTTGGTATTCGAATTCATCTCTAAGTGAAGAATCACTTCACTCTGCGCACTAAGATCAAATTGAACCGTATCAGACATATCACCAGGATTGAGATCAATGTTTAGTTCAATCAAGGTGAAACCCGAGACATTGACCCATAAAAAAAAGAGTGCGGGAAGCCAACTTATTAAATAAATGTATTTTGAGGTTAAATTACGAAAATGCATATCGGCATTTTTCTTTAAAACTAAGTACTTCTAAAATCATAAAAGATTTTATGGTGCGTTCCCAAGTACAACTTGGGAACGATTTAAATATATAAATGGATACCTGCTTTCGCAGGTATGAGACTTTTATTATATGTTTGTCCGGTTCTTTACCTGATCAATAGCATTTTTTTAGTCATTATAAAATCGCCAGCTTTTATTCTGTAGAAATAAATTCCATTGGCAACAGAATTTCCATTATAATTAGTGGAATTCCAGTAAGTACTATAAGAACCGATTCCCTGGTGTTTGTCCACCAGAGTTTTCACCTTTTGACCAATAACATTTATGACTTCCAACGTAACATGTCCTGCTTTAGGAAGTTCGTAAGCGATTACCGTAATCGGATTAAACGGATTAGGGTAGTTTTGTGATAAACTAAATGCTTTTGGCAGGCTTACAATCTGTCTTTGAAGTGCCTCCACTTCCGTGACAGTAGAAAACGTCACTTCAATCCAGGAACTGCTGAGTACCGTATAGGAAGTATCGGTATAGTTATTCAAATCTGCATACTGAGATTCACCACTGGCACCAATGAGATCATAGATATCCGGATCTGAGATTCCATCAATTCCTCCACCTCCTCTTGAGCTCGTAGCTGAATATTTAATTTCAATAACACGATCAACCGAACCCAAAGTCTGAAGTAAGGCAAAACTCCAGGTACTCCCGGCAGGAGGACCTATGGTAGAAAGCGGCACAGAAATCTCAAAGAAGTCTTGGTCTAAGTTCTGGGCAAGCAATGATCCGGTAGAAACATCTGTTCCCAGAGTGTCAGTAACAGTTATTTTTTTATTATTGGCGGTTATTTTGTAATCCCAGGCGTGATCGGCATTTAAGGTGACTTCGGTTTTGCTTTCTACACTTTGGCTGCCGCCGGCTGATCCATCTTTATCTATCAAGATTATTGAAAATGGAACGCTGCTTGATTTAGCACTACCAGCCAAATCCACCAGGAAGTAAAGATTATCATCATCATAAGCAATTCTAAATTCTTCAATGTCGGCTTCGGTGCCAAGGAAACCACTCCCTGTGGGATAGGAATATGGTTCGGGATTATCCGAGGCGTTGGGGGTATCTCCACCATCACCAAGGTCGTCATGAGTGGCATCCCTCCAAATATATTCATTTTCATTATGATCTAAAATTCCGGTATCATCTAATAAAGAAGGCGTTCCCCGCCAGTCATCCAGGTTCTCATCGAGAATTATAGGTATTGGGTGACGACATAGAGTAGGGATTGTAGTTTGAACGTCGGTTAACATCTGTACATTGTCGCCCACTACACCGTCCGGATCAGAATAGGTTACCCGAACATCATAGTTCTCACCAACCATTATATCAGAAATTAGATACCCATAGTGGAATGTTGTACTTTCTTTTATCATCGAACCATCGTCTATCCATGAATCCGCCGACGAAAGCTTATGCTCCAGATTTGCAGAACCATTAGCATTAGCATCGCCGGCATAAAAAGCCAAAATAGCGATTCCCTGCGAGGAATAGCCCGCATAAACAGCACCAACAGTACAGACCACCGGCAGAGTACGAATATTAGTTATGGTCTGGGGATTAGTCATCCAGACCTCATCCGGGTCACTATAGGTAACTCGGACGTCATAATCCGTGTCAGGCGTCAAATCGGAGATAGTAAGGATATAGCTGCCATTTTCTCTTTCCATATTACCATCATCAGTCCAGGTGCTTTCCGGGGAAAGCTTGTGCTCCAAAGTTGCGCTGCCATCGGTATCTACATCGCCAACATAGGGTGCAAATACAGTTATAGAATCAAAGGTATGTTCTTCCGATATGGTTTTTGTTCTGGTTGCCCTGGGGCCTAAAACAGTAGCACTATCCGCCACTGTACCGTTAGGCTTTATCATCCAAAATTTCACTGCTGCTTCAGTTACGAATACTTTTATACAATGAAGGGTTCTTTCTGCATACGCTGACCAACTGCCCCTCGAACCTACACTGCTGAGCGGAGCCCCTCCACCACCAGTGACAACATAAGTTATACCGTTAATGGGAATCGTTCTTTCATAGATATGTTCGTGACCATTGAAAACCATATCGACGCCATAAGTTTCAAAGAGGGGACAAAGTGTGCGTCGCACATTTAAGTCACTTCCGTGAGATGTTCCGGAGCAATATGGCGGATGATGGAAGAAAACAAAAGTAAAGGCTGCTGAAGACGCCGCATCAAGATCGCTTTCCAGCCAGGTATATTGAGCACTCCCCACCTGGTAAGAGATGTTGGTATTTAAAGCGATAAAATGGGAGTTACCGTAATCGAACGAGTAATATTTCTCTGTGCTATCTGGGTTGTTATGAGGTAAGAAAAATTGATTATAGTAGAGTGGGCTCTCTGCTTCGTGGTTTCCAGCGGAAGAATATATGGGAGTATTGTTGGCTAAGTCTTTTATGGTATCAAAGTAGATATCCCACTGATATTGCGAGTTACCCTCCTCAACCAGATCCCCTGTATTTAAGACCAGTTTAGGATTTAATGCGATAATCCTATTGACTACACTCAGATGATCACTCGCATTTGTCCTGGTATCGCCATAGGCAACAAAAATGAAATCCTCATTTGGAGTAACTGCTGTCTGGAAGTTATTGTCCTCGCTGGTTGTCTCCCCGGATTTCACTTGATAGTGGTAAGTGGTTGAAGGGGTAAGACCTGTCAATTCAAGGCTGTGGATGGTCACTTTCGAGGTATCTCTTATTATTGAACCATGGTTTTCCGTTAACCCATAGTCTACTTCCGAATCGCTCGCTATATCCGTCTGCCAGCTAATAACCATCGAGGTTTGGGTCACGCTAGATAGGTAGGGTCCTTTTGTGATTATAGGAGCGGTCTGGGAGATAACGACTTGCGACATCAAAGGAATTAATACTAATACTGCTATCGTATATTTTCTCATTTCGGCTCCCCTTAAAATTGGCGTGTCTTCTAAAAAGTGAATTGTTTAAAAAAGAGCCCCGTTCAACTCAAGTAGGCGGGGCTCTTTCACTTCAAAAGATCGACTCACTAATTTCTAAAAATTATTTTATGAGCAGCATCTTTTTAGTCATTATAAAATCGCCGGATTTTATTCTGTAGAAATAAATTCCATTGGCGACAGAATCTCCATTATAATTAGTGGAATTCCAGAGAGTACTATAAGAGCCGATTCCCTGGTATTTGTCCACCAGCGTTTTCACCTTTTGACCCATAATATTTATGACTTCCAACTTAACATGTCCTGCTTTAGGAATGTCGTAAGCAATTACCGTAACCGGATTAAAAGGATTGGGATAATTTTGTTTCAAAGAGAAAACCCTGGGTAGATTATCAGAAAATTCAGAAAATATACCAGTCACTGAGAATCTTTCCGCAAATTCCACTTTCCAACTGGGGTCAGCCAGGTCAGAGTTCTGCAATTCCATAATGGACAACCACATGCCATGACCGCCACGATGGGTCATTACGATCTCAGGATTGCCGTCATTATCCATCTGGCGAATGGTGGTGTTATACTCCAGGCGAACCTGTCCCACATCATCTCGCGGAGGATCAAATGTGAGCGTTGGTGCACTGGGTAGACCATCATTGGTGCCATCAGTCTCAAAGATGTGACCGGCATTGAAACCACCCAACGCCGTGGAATCTGGTGAGTAGGAATCCATAATCACCGTGACTTCCTGACGTCCATCATGATCCAGATCTGCCACGACACAGCCTCTTTCACCACCGACAATACCGGCGGTGCCATCGGAGAATTGATAAGACCAGGCTTCACTATAGCTGTTGTCGCCATCGGCTTCAAATAAGTAGACTTTGCGTTCTCCACCGTCGCCGTCGTAGGTCAGAATTTCGCCCCAACCGTCATTATCAACATCGACACCAGCGGTCAGCACATAGCCGCGCACAAACTCCTCATCAGAGGCTTCGTGCCAGGCCAGACCAATATTCGTGTTGTCGCCATCAGGAGCAGCCGAGGTCTTCTCAAATTCAAATACATACAACCCACGCAAGTTAGGAACAGGATTATCACCGGTCCAGGGGACAATGGCCACAATTTCCTGATGACCGTCGTTATCCATATCAGC
>JAGLYF010000225.1 GCA_023132435.1 Calditrichia bacterium
TACTCGGTACTCGGTTCTCGTTTCTCGATACTCGGTTCTCGTTGCTCGGTTCTCGGTACTCGTTGCTCGGTACTCGTTGCTCGGTACTCGATACTCGGTTCTCGTTGCTCGGAACTTGACTCTCGCGCTGGCTAAATCCTGGAAGATTAGTTTCGATGTGTTTGCCAAAGGAAAACGCTTCAATCGGGAATACTGGATTCGGGATGCTTGCTACTCGGACTCCGATATTTATAAATTGTAACGAGTGACGACTATCGAGTACCGAGAACCGAAAATCCTCAGTAGTTTATGATTTAATAAGGTTAATAATTGAGACAAAATCATTCAAATGTTGCCGTTCAAAAATAAAAATAATTTCGTTTTCATCCGGAGGCGGTTTTGTATGAAAGCCTCTTATGAATATCACGATGTTGCTTAGTCAAGTCACTAATATTATTATGTTTAACAAGTGAATGGCTCATTGCATTACAACATTCATATATAGATCATATATGGTAAATTTTAAACAATTGAATGATAAACCATGGCCAGACGAGAATATCGCTCAATCCGCCGAATGGCGTGATTGGACCAAACCAGTTGAGTGGGAACACAGCTAATATATACAAACTTCAAGAAAAATGCACAATTTCGAGGAGAAAAAACAGCTCGGTACTCGGTACTCGGTACTTAAAATAAGTTAATTTATTTTGGATATTGGTCAATGTTAATCTCACATTTTGTCGGGATGAAATCGTCCACGATTTCACGAGCAACAAGAAACGAGAAGCGAGAGCCGAGAACCGAATAACAAGAAGCGAGTAACGAGTATCAATGAACTTTTTCTAGTCTTGAGAGTACAATTCTCAAGTTTAATCAATTTGAAGAATAGTGATTTAGTTAGATCATGGTTATTAATCAAAAGCGGGAAAAATTATGGGTTATGTAAACATCGGTTTTATTGAATACTGTCAGGCCGGGGAAAAAACAATACGTACTACAAAAAAGTTTATAAAGGATTTGAATAATATTTTAGAGAAGATGAATTCTATAAATCGGTCAAAAGATTCGACTTTTATAGAACTAAATCATAAAGGATATGATTTGATTGACAAATGGGTATCTGATCTCAATCTTGCCACAGAATGTCTCGATATAAAAGAGCTTATGCGGGAAGTATATGTAATGTTAGATAAAACCAATAAAAAATATGATCCGGGTATTGAAGATTTGTTTGATGATGACCACGACATGGATCAATAATAACGCAAAGATCGCAAAGAATTTTAATCCTTACTCGATGCTCGTTACTCGATACTCGTTCCTCGTTTCTCCATGCGAGACATCGGATGTATGATCCTTGAAAATTGATAATTCCTTGTTGGATATTGAAAATTCAATTCGCATCACATTGGGCATCTCGAGTACTCGGGATGCCCCTACAATTACATTTGATGTCTCACGTCTTGCATCTTACATCCAATATCCAACATCTAATATCGATAAACCAGAAACGAGTACCGATGGACGAGTATCGAGTATCCAATTCCAAGTTCCGAATTCCCAATTCCTATTTCATAATTCGTCATTCGATATTCGTTATCCAATCCCTTCTACCCTATGCCATATACCATATACCCTATACCCTTATACCCTATACCTTTTCCCTGCCCAGGATTAATTTTCTGAAAATATTCCATTTTTACTTGACAAATTAGTACATAGTAGTGTACATTTGTACACTTTCTTATGTCCCTGATTAAAGGAGAGTTTAAATGCGGGAATTGACAAAGCAACAAAAAGTTATTCTCCGGCTAATTGCTGGTTCTGTAGAAAAATTTGGCTATCCACCTACCTATCAGCAAATGTGTGATACGCTCGGTTTTAGCTCAAAAAATGGGGTAAAAAAACACATCGATGCCCTGGTGGCAAAAGGTTATTTGGAGAAGGATTCCTCTCCCAGGGGGATTCGCATCATTGATCCTGAGTACAAACCCTGGGGATCAGAAGAATCCACCGTTCCCTTGATCGGTCAAATCGCTGCCGGTTTTCCCATTCTGGCCGAAGAAAATGTAGAAAGATATGTTCCCGTTCCAAGACATCTGATCAAAACGGAAGGTCGGTATTATGCCCTACGCGTTCGTGGAGATAGTATGGTGAACGCAGGTATTCTGGAGGATGATCTGGTAATCGTTAAAGCAGCTGATATGGCAATCAATAATGACATTGTTGTCGCCCTAATCGATGGTGAAGTTACAGTAAAACGTTTTGTCAATAAGGACAATTTGAAATATCTGAAAGCTGAGAATCCGGCCTATGAGGATCTTCATCCCATGGAATCTTTTGCAATTCAGGGGAAAGTTGTTGGACTAGTCAGAGAGAAATTTAACTAATCTCTATTTGATTTATCCACGAATTACACTAATTAACACGAATTAGTAATAGATATTTAAAAAATTCGTGAAATTCGTGGACTAATTTTTGGATAATTGCTGTATCCTTGCGAGAAATGATATTAATGAGAAAGATTGATAATCTCAAGCCAAATCCATTTGAACGTTCTCAACCTGTTACCCGGGATTTTTTTAATATCCCACTTCTGGGTATGGTGCGCACCAGCATGTTATCCCACTCTTCAGGAGATTATAATTTAAGTGAACTTGTATCCAATTTTCAGAATACCGATCTGTATTCTATAACACTCGAGGTTCTTGATGACGCCATGTATAAAGCAGGCATTCTTAAAGGTGATTATCTAACCATTGATATCCGGTCCAGACCACAGGATGGTGATATTGTCGTCGTAAAATTGGGTGAACGTTTTTTCATTCGCAGGTTCTATCTCCAGGAACATCTGATCCGCCTCGTAACTGCTGACGAATATCCTTCCTCCCTCGTCATCGAAGATAACACCCCCGGATTTCAGATTATTGGTAAAGTAACTTCTCTTTCACGGAAATTCTAGTTTCTCTTTCTAACCGCAAAAACGCAAAGCAAAACCCGTTACTCGTTTCTCGCAGCTCGATACTCGTTTCTCTTTATTTGTTATTTGCAATCAAATACCTGCAACGAGAAGCGAGAGACGAGTGACGAGTAGCGTATTATGCTCTGTGGCGAAATAATTATATAATTTCTTGGCGTCTTAGCGGTTAAGTTTTTTTTAAATCTTTCCTCATTTTTCCCTTGATTATTGTACAAAATTTACTATATTAGGTGTACGCTTGTACACTTTTTATACAAAAATTGTGTTGAATATGACAAAAAGTGGAAGAATCGATAAACAATTGACACGGTTTTCGAGTATAAATGACTAGATGCGAGACGTGAGACGTCAAACGTGAAATGTAGGGGCGGGCCGATGGGCCGCCCATGTAACACAAACCACGTTGTTATGTAGGGGCATTTCGCGAAACGTCTTGAATAACGAATATCGAATGACGAATTATGAAATAGGAAGTAGGAATTTGAAACTTGGAATTGGATGTTGGATATTTAATACGCGTAGGGGCATGGCGGGCCGTGCCCAATGTGATGTGAATTGAATATTCAATATCCAACAAGGAATTATCAATTTTCAAGGATTATACATCCGATGTCTCGCATGGAAAAGCGAGAAACGAGCAACGAGGACCGAGAAGCGAGTAACGAGAATGATTTATGAAGACATTTTTGAGCCCATAGAAGTGATATCACTTTTTAAAGACGGAAAAATCAAGCCGCTCCGTTTTAAATGGAATGGCCGCGTATATAAAATAAACAGACTAAACGGGCACTGGGTAAGTCCGCAAGGATATACCAAGCAGTATCATTTTTCTTTGATGGCCGATACCTATGATTATTTTGAGATCATGTTTGACACATCAAATTTTGAATGGCAGATCGCCCGTGTTTGTTTGGAGGGATAGATATGATAATCAACAATTCAGAGTCACAGGTGCCGGAAATGATTGATTTGTTTCCACAAACAAAAAAAGAAGAACGCAAACGTTCAGGCCTGCAAAAACAGCGGTCGTTGAAACGGAAACTCAGTGAAGTTATTCTGGGAAGGCGTTCCTGTTTAAATGTTTACAGTGATGTCCTGCAAACAAATTTTTGGTTTGTCAATGAAGGACTGGTAGATCCAACAGACGGAATGTTCAAAGGAAAAGTGATAACCATGGAGATGCTGGCGGAAATTATGACCACACACCAACCCGTTTTGAAAACCGTCGAAGAGCTATTCAGAGATGGAAAGAGGTATAAGGTATAAAGGTATAGGGTATAAGGGATTGAATAACGAATATCGAATGATGAATTAGGAATTAGGAACTTGGAATTGGATGCTGGCCAAATCGTGGATGATTTGGCCCCGATAAGTCGACTGGAAGGAGACATTTTTTATCGGGGATACTCGATTCTCGTCCCTCGTTACTCGTTTCTGGTTTATCGATATTAGATATTGGATATAAGATGCAAGACGTGAGACATCAAATGTGATGTGAATTGAATATTCAATATCCAACAAGGAATTATCAATTTTCAAGGATCATACATCCGATGTCTCGCATGGAGAAGTGAGAAACGAGGGACGAGAACCGAGTACCGAGTAACGAGTATGCGAACCATCATGCACATAGACGCCGATGCTTTTTTTGCCTCGGTGGAACAGGGGTTTAACCCGCAATTACGTAACCGACCGGTTATTGTCGGCGGCACGGAAAACCAGCGGGGAGTGGTACACACCGCCAGCTATGAGGCTCGTTCCCGTGGGGTGCGAACCGGCATGGCCCTGGTCCGTGCCAAGCAGATATGTCCAAATGCGGTTTTTCTAAAAGGCCATTACGAACATTATCAGGCAATATCCCTGCTTTTACAGGAAACCTATACAAAATATACACCGATTGTCGAATTCACCTCTCTCGATGATGCCTATCTGGACCTTACCGGTACACTTCATCTGCACCCCTCACCGGAACAAATTGCCCGTGATATTCAGACTGAAGTGTGGGAAAAAACAGGGGTTGGTCTTTCCATGGGCATCGGAATCAACAAAGCAATCGCAAACATTGCCTCCGATCTGGAAAAACCAAAAGGAATCGTTAATGTCCCGGCGGGAAAGGAGAAGGAGTTTCTCTCTCCCCTTCCGGTGGATGCCTTGCCGGGGGTAGGTCGGATGGCAAAAGAGAAACTGACAGACCTTGGCATTTTTACCGTCGGGCAGCTGGCATTATTTTCAAAATTACTTCTTGAACAGCTGTTTGGCAAAAACGGAAAAAAACTCTGGGACCTGGCTAATGGCAATGATCCACGCGAAGTAAAACAAAGAATTATCCCAAGACAAATAAGCCGGGAGACCAGTTTTGAGGAAGACACCGCCGATATGGCGATCATCAAGGGAACTCTGCAGTATCTGACCGAACGTCTGGCCAAAAAACTCCGCCAGAACGAACTTGTGGGACAGACTGTACAGGTGAAAATCCGTTATTCAGATTTTGGCAACAACAACCGGTCCCGCTCTTTGCCGTACCCAAGTAATGACAGTGGAACACTTTTCAAATTGGCTGAGACCCTGTTTGATGAGATCCGTTTAAGACGTGTCCGCATCCGGCACGTTGGAGTGGCGGTAACCCAGATAAGCCCTCTAAACTGGCAGGTCTCCCTGTTTAATAATAAAAACCGGCAGGAATCATTAAACAGCATCATTGATCAACTGCGTGAAAAATTTGGGTTTACGACCATTCTCCCGGCTGAAACTATCGAACTGAGAAAAAAATACCGTATGGAACCCAGCGGGTATGTGCTGCATAATCCGGCCTTGACCCGATAAACAACGATACAATGATCCCAAACATCGGGTATATGACCAAATTATAAATGAAAGACCAGACCACCGCGAAAAAATCGAGGAGAACCCGGTGTATAGTTTAATTCTGAGATCGATTCGGTTTCGAGTGTGCCCATAAATTTTCCATTCTCATCCGGTCCGCGCAACCGTGATTCCGTATCGAACTGCGCCTCATTCCATTCAATATTAAGAATGTTTTCGACCCTAAAATACATTTCTATATGGGGCAACCGGTAACTCAAAGCTAAGTCCGTAACCAGGGATCCCAGTGCCCGGACCGAGTTGTCCTCATTGGCAGACCGGTCGCCCATCTAAACAACACCACATTTTATCAGCCCACCGGATTAGTTGAATTAGAAGATTATCTAACAGAATTATTAGGAATTAAAGTAGACCTCGCTATTAAAAGAAATTTAAGAAAGCGTATAGGTCGACGCATCTTGAACGAGGTCGAATATTTATGAACGATGAGTTTTTAGATTTTGTCGAAGATATAATCGACGCCATATCCACAGTTCTGCATTCCCCCTGAAAAAAACCGCGAAGACTTGGGATTTTTTTAAGAACCGAGGGTTCCTAAAACGGGGTCTTCAATTTATTCTGATCATTCTTAAGGGACCTTCATTTCATTCCGGCAAACGTAAAAAATCACTCATAGCTAATGCTCCTTCCGGATTTGGAGGAAATTATATATTTCAACAGTATTTTATAATGAGACCCTTCAGTTTTCACCTATAACCTGTATTGATTATTTTAATAAAAAAGAATAGATTAATTTTCGTTTTTACTCGGATCAGATTTTTAATGATAAAAAATTTTATTCAGATAAAGATCTTCTGTTTCATATTTCTTTTCCATATCATTTTTGGCTATGGTCAGGAAATGGATGAAATCGACACCCAATCCTGGTTTGATTTCAGGGCATATTATATCATCAATGATGACTGGACCTATGATGGTGATTACGGCGTACGGGGAATCATCTCCGGTGAAGACTGGCAACAGCTTTACATCAATCCATCAGCTGTCTATAACCTGAATATCAGTACGGTTCTTCGCGGCGGAATGCGTTTTATTTATACCCATGAAATCACCACCAGCAATACTTTTGAAATCAGACCCTGGCAGGGTATTCGTTTTATCTGGCCGCGGACAAAGTACTTTATCATCAGTCAGTATGTACGTCTGGAGCAGCGCATCACATTCCACACCCAGGATGGCAATTCGGATTTTGCTCTGCGTGCACGCTATCGCATCATGGCTAAAACACCAAATTTGCGCTGGGAAGCTATCAACCAGGTTTTTTATCTTTTTAGCTCTTTTGAATTTTTTAGTAATGTTGGCAAAGCGATAGAGGAAACGTTTGTCGATCG
>JAGLYF010000226.1 GCA_023132435.1 Calditrichia bacterium
TTAAAAACCATTCACAATCTGGGTTTTAGCGAATACTTTTTGATTGTCGAAGAAATTATCACTTTTTGTCGTCAGAAAAATATACCCTGTGTGGGCCGGGGATCTGCTGCAGACAGTTTGGTGTCTTATGTTCTTGGCATTACCCAGGTCGATCCACTACGTCATAATTTATATTTCGAGAGATTTCTGAATCCACAACGGAAGGAACCTCCGGATATAGATCTTGATTTATGCTGGAGGAACCGTGACCGGGTTCTTGAATTTGTATACGAGAGATTCGGGTCCGACCGTGTAGCGATGATTTGTACATACAATACTTTTCAAAACCGCTCTGCCATTCGCGACATTGCCAAAACTTATGGCCTCCCGGAGGACGAAATATCTAAAATCACTAAACATCTTCCCCATCATGCCATTGATCAGCTGGAATCAGTTATCAATTCGCTTCCGGAACTACGCGAAATTCGGTACAATTTACCTGTCTACGAAGAAATCATGCGTCTAGCCCAAAGAATCGCTGATTTTCCACGGCATCTTTCCATTCATTCGGGTGGAGTGATTATCGCGCCGGATAAAATCACTTATTACACACCCCTCGAAGTTGCCGGCAAAGGGATCATTATATCACAATATGACATGTATTCGATCGAAAAACTAGGTTTGGTTAAGATGGACCTTCTGGGCATACGTTCCTTAAGTGTAATCACGGAATGTATGAGATCAGTTAAAATGCGCCAATCGAAATCAAATCCGCTAAACATGGGAGAACTGCGGGGAAAGAATTCATCAAATCGTGAAATTGAAAATCTTCCTGATTTGAATTTTTTGCTAAAAAATGCCGAAGAACTTTCCCCCCTTGATTTACAAACCATTCCGGAAGATGATATCCGGGTTACCGGTTTTATTCGTAATGGAAACACAATGGGATGTTTCCAACTGGAAAGCCCTGCAATGCGCGGATTGTTAAAAAAAATGCAGATCCAGAATGTGGACGATGTAATCGCGGCTGTGGCTTTAATTCGCCCGGGCGCCGCCGGAAGTGGAATGAAAGATGTTTACATCCAGCGACGTGCAGGTCTGGAAAAAACAACCTATGTACATCCATCCCTGGCACCTGCTCTTGATGATACATACGGCGTCATCATTTATCAGGAACAGGTTTTGCAGGTGGCTCATTTCGTTGCCGGGCTTTCCCTTGGCCAGGCAGATATATTACGCCGGGCTATGACAAAATCCCGAACAAAAAAGGAATTTATGTCAATCCACCAGGAGTTTATTGACGGGGCACTCAATCGTGGTCTCAGCAAAGAACAGGCAGAGACTGTGTGGAAATTTCTCTCCCAATTCGTTGGCTATGGATTCAACAAAGCCCATTCGGCAACATATGGTACGATTGCCTACCAGACAGCATTCCTTAAATACTATTTCCCCGTAGAATACATGTGCGCGGTGCTTAACAACCAGGGGGGATTTTATTCCCGTATGGCGTACATTGAAGAAGCAAGGCGCATTGGAATATCACTTTTACCACCGGACATCAATTATTCCGACCGTTATTTTACCTGTGAGACCGACGCCATTCGCACCGGCCTGAGCCCGGTTTTTGAACTAACAGAGAACACAATTGAGCGGATTCTCAAGGAAAAAAAGATACGCCCGTTTACCGACCTGTATGATTTCTTAACACGGACCCGTGCCGGTGAGAAAGAGACAGTTCATTTAATTAAAGCGGGGGCTTTGCAGTCAATTCATCCCAGCGCTCCCCAGTTGTTGGTCCAGAATAAAGTATTTTTTAAAAATAACAGGAAAAAAACTGTCACAGAATTCGTTACGGGTAATCTTGCTCTCTCTTCCTATACACTTTACCAAAAAATACTTAACGAATTAGAGATGCTCGATTTTGCTGTAAATGACCATCCGTTAACCCTTTTTAATGATTATATAGACTGGGATCAAATAACACCTTCTACACAAATTGAGAACTATAAAAATAAAACTGTCCGGGTTTGCGGGTGGCTTGTAACATCCCGACGGGTACGCACCAGCAAAAACCAGTATATGAAATTTTTAACAATCGAAGATCGATTCGGACTTTGCGAAGTTGTCCTTTTTTCTGAAGCATATGCCCGGTTCGGTCACTTGATACGAACCCACGGACCGTATATCATTACCGGAAAAGTACAATCACGCCTGCCTGGTGAGGCAAATCTGATTGCTGAAAAAATAGAAATTGTGGCCATGGGGAAGAAGGAAATGGAAAGTGTGCTGCAAAAAAGAACACCACCCACTTGCATTTAATCTCGAAAACTGCCAAATTTTGTTAGAGAAATTAAACCACAGAGTACTCAGAGCAAAACTCGTTACTCGTTTCTCGCAGCTCGTCCCTCGTACTTCGTTATTCACAATCGTTAACCAGCAACGAGTAGCGAGCGACAAGAGACGATTTCTACTCTGAGGTTAATAAATACATTTCCGATTTATCTCAACGGAGAATACTATGCCTAGCCTTGAAACAAGGTATATGAATCTTAATTTAAAAAATCCAATAATTGTCGCCAGTAGTGGATTAACCAATTCTGTAGACAAAATTTTAGCCTGTGAAGATGCCGGTGCCGGAGCTGTTGTTATAAAAAGTTTGTTTGAAGAAGTATTAGCAAAAGATGACTGGGGACTCACTGAAGCCGCCCCCTATCACCCTGAAGCACATGATTATCTTAATGCCGAGATACAGCTACAATATGGACCGAATGATTACTGCGATCTGATTTCAAAGGCGAAGTCAAAAGTTAAGATTCCTGTCATCGCAAGTATAAACTGTATATCAGCTAAATGGTGGGCAGAATTCGCTTTAAAAGTTGAAAATGCAGGAGCTGATGCACTTGAATTAAATATATTCAGTATTCCAACAAATCCTCAAGAAGAAAGCGCCACCCGCGAAAAAGTATATTACGATGTGCTTGAAAGTGTAAAGGCGAAAATCAAAATCCCAATCGCTATGAAGATTGGAAGGAATTTCACCTCTTTACCATATCTATTAGCACAACTGGACAAGCGTGGTTTAGACGGTGTCGTAATGTTTAATCGTTTCACTGAACCGGATATTGATATTCATAATCTAAAAATGCGTACAACTTTTTCTTTCAGCTCCCAGGAGGAAATCCACACCCTTCTTAGATGGATTGCTCTGGTTTCTCCGGATATTTCCTCTGACATTTCTGCAACTACCGGCATTCATACTGCTGAAGGTATTATCAAACTCCTTCTTGCCGGTGCATCTACAGTGCAACTAGCCTCTGTTTTATACCAAAAAGGGCTCACGGTCATAAAGGAAATGGCCAAGGAAATTACTCAATGGATGACGACCTATCATCTTGAAAGAATTGAGGATTTTAAAGGGCAGGTTGGTTTTTCGCCTGAATATGATCCGGAAGTATATCTCAGAGCGCAATTTATGGAAAAAATAAGGGGGATTGAATAAAATTCTTGTTCCGACG
>JAGLYF010000227.1 GCA_023132435.1 Calditrichia bacterium
ATGATCCGGGGGTTAGGTTTTAAATCTTTCGACGGCGATTCCAGCATATGGTTTTTCAGTATATTTAAGTTTTCCAGGTAGTTTTGACAGTTTAGACAATTGTTTATATGGTTATTCACCGATGAATCGCTGTTAACCGAAATACCATCATTAAATAACTCGAATATTTTCTCCTGAAAACTCCAGCAATTGTCATTCTGTGATTTGTCTTTTCTATCCATGCGATAATTCCTCTTTGGTATAAGGATTATATTCTTTTAAACATGAAGCTAATTTTTTCGTTGTATAAAAAATCCGTGATTTGACCGTTCCGGGTGAACAATTCAGGATCTCACCAATTTCTTTGATTGAGAGGTTTTCCTGAAAGCGTAATATAAAGGTACTTCTTTGTTCAGGATCCATTTTTCTTAATTCATCTTGAATCGCTTTCTCAAAATCATCATGTTCTATTTTATGGATCTGGTCTATAGTGTTAACTTGTTGATGATAATCCATATCCGGCTCATTCCTGGTTGTTTCTCTCACTTTCATACGACGGTATTCATTTTTACACAAATTTGAGGCAATGGTGAAAATCCAGGTGGAAAACTTCATCTTTTCATTGAACTGATACGGCTTTTCGATAATTTTTAAAAATACATCTTGCAAAAAATCCTGTGCTTTTTCTTCATCACCTCCGAGCATACGATAAAAATAAAAAAGAAGTTTATTACTATACCGGTTATACAATTCCTTCAGATATGTAATATTCCCATTACCGATCAAAGACATTAACTCTTCATCGGAGTATTTTTTATAGGAAAATGACCACTTCATATATTATTATGTTAATTCAGCACTGTCAGTATAGATTATAACTCAAAATTAAAAATGAGTTGTAGTCCATCTCAGAGATGGACTACAACTTTGTTTGATCGCATCCGAATAGTTTCTTCTCTCATAAAAATGTAAAAGTAAAAAGTATAAAAAACCTGTTTGCTTGTTTTTTTACTTTTTACTTTTTCCTTTTAACTTTTTACTTATTACCAGTCCAGCTCACTGATATGTTTGACAAACTGCTCATTATTGGCTTTTTTAGCCAGTTTCAATGCTTTAATCTTCCATTTTTCTGCCTCTTCAGAATTTCCTGATTCATGCAGATCTTCAGCTAGCTTTAAGAATATGACGACATAGTTTACATGAAGATTGTCCAGGAGTGAAGTTGCCAGGTACTGCTCACTATACCAGTCGTAATCGAGGTAATCAAGACGTAACGTGTTGTAAATGTTATTCTTTATACTCAGCACATTGTCAAATCGTTTCATACTATATTTAAAGGTGAGTCCCACAAGATAGAGGTTCTCCTCCACATTTTTTATACTTCCCTTATAGACTGTGAGTGCTACGTGTACTGCTATCTTCGGATAATTAGCAGATAATTGCTGTGCAAATTCTTCAATAAATACGTTCATTTTATCTTTTGAAAATGAATCTACATCTAAATTAATCCCCTTTGAAGCTAATTTTCTTTTCAAATAATCTCGGTTAACAAATGTTAGATGAAGATTAAGGATTGTAACATCTTTTCTGATGCCGAGGGCATTCTGAAGAACCCATCCCGGATAGGTATCGTTATCACCATTGGTAAATAAAATACCATTCTTTTCGGTCGAGACCAATACATTATAATTGTAATTCAATAATCCCGGAGAAATATCCCTGGTTTGATATAAATCTTTACAGAATTTTTCCAGTTTTTCTTTATCTCCCTGACTTTCATAATACATAACAAGTTCATATAAGGCATCCGCTCTCTCAGGATCAATTCGATAGGCTTTTTCTAATAAACTCACATCTCTTTCCCCATTATAAAATCTAAGATAGTTATATTCGTATGAATCGGAAATTTGTTTTCCCATTTCTGTCAATATCGAATCCGTTATGTGTTTGTAAATATTAGGGTCTCCCCTCCAATGTGAATATTTAATTGCCATGAAATAGTTTCCCCATATCGCCGGATCATCTGGTCTACTTTCTATTTCTTTTTTCCATAATTTAGCTTGTTCAATATACCAGTCGTGTGGTTTCTGCACATAAACAAAACGATATACTTTTTCAGGTTTTTGTATTGGTGCGGCAGATATTAGAAGATTTAAAGACAAGAAAATGGTAAATATTATGATCGTAAATTTTTTCATCGTATCACCCTTTTATCTCGACAAATAGATGTTATTTAATTTTTAATACACTTATATTTCTCATGGGTTCAGATAAATGATTAAATTGGTCCACGAATTATCAGGAATTATTATAAAATATTTATTATTTAACTCGAAGAATTCATTTCTCGCAGCGGCGCAGCGACTTAACCCTCGCGAGAAATGAATTATCAAGGGTAAAATGCATAATAATTCTCAAATAGCAGCAGAAAGTATTCAAAAATGTGATGCTTTGTTGATAACTGCCGGAGCCGGAATCGGGGTCGATTCGGGATTACCGGATTTTCGGGGTAATGAAGGCTTCTGGAAAGCTTACCCTCCAATAGCCCGATTGGGTATTTCTTTTTATGAAATGGCCAATCCGGAGTGGTTTCATAACGATCCGAAGCTAGCCTGGGCTTTTTACGGACATCGTTTGAATCTCTACCGATCAACCACACCTCATCAGGGTTTTTACCAGATACTCGAACAGGCAAATCAAAAAAATGGTGGTTATTTTATCTTCACCTCAAATGTAGATGGTCAATTTCAAAAAGCCGGCTATGCTGAGGAGCAGATAGAGGAATGTCATGGATCAATCCATCATCTTCAGTGCAGCAGGCCATGTACAGATAAGATATGGTTCACTGATGAGGTAGAAATTAGCATTGATTTAGACAAATTTGAAGCCCAGGAACCATTACCACGGTGCCCTGACTGCGGTTCACTTGCCCGTC
>JAGLYF010000228.1 GCA_023132435.1 Calditrichia bacterium
GGTACTCGTTGCTCGGTTCTCGGTATTAAATAAAATCTACAAAATTTATTATAAAGCCCTCTATTTGAGGGCTTTTTTTATTTCCGGTGCTCGTAAAATCTTGGATGATACTCAATTCTACAACCCCCTACCCCCTTTTTTCTATAAAGAATTAGATCATCGATTTGAACGCAAAGGACAAAGATAAATGTTATAATTTTTTAAACGGCCATTTTGAAATTTGCCGGAATAGAGCAGTCGAAAAAATTCCGCAGAAAAATATTTTTTTCCGGAATTTCTGAGGCTGCTCAGGCAAATTTCAATTGGTCTTGATTTTTTGGTTCCTTTTTTATCAAGAAAAAAGGAACCCGCCGGAGGCATATGAAACAGATGGATATTAAAACACCAAATTAAGTAAAAGTTAATTACCGATTGCGTTCCCAAGTACAACTTGGGAACGAGAAGCGCGAAGCGAGTTACGCGGTTTTCTTGGATTTCTTGAAGGTGAGTAACGGATCTTTTTTATCTTCAACAGTGGATTTTGTAATGGTGCAGGATTCAACATTTGGAAGCGATGGTAATTTATACATGATATCTAGCATTACCTCTTCCATGATAGCACGCAGAGCTCTGGCGCCCGTATTTCTCTTCTTTGCCATTTCGACAACCGTATTCAAAGCTCCGCCTTCGAAATCAAGATTGATATTATCAATTTCAAGCAATTTTTTATATTGATTAACCAGAGCATTTTTAGGTTCGGTTAAAATAGATTTTAAAGCAACCGCGTCTAATTCATCCAGGGAACTAACCACCGGTAGTCTTCCGATCAACTCAGGGATCAGTCCATACTCAAGAAGATCTTCCGGCTCGGCCATTGCATAAAGTTCTCCTTTGGATAATTTACTCATTTCACTGGCCTCTGAATTAAACCCGATCGCCTTCTTGCCGACCCTTCGGGCAATGATATCCGCAAGCCCTTCAAAAGCACCACCACAAATAAACAGAATATTCCGCGTATTAATATTAACCATTTTCTGTTCCGGATGCTTGCGCCCTCCCTTAGGAGGGATGCTGGATATGGTACCTTCCAGCATTTTAAGGATCGCCTGCTGGACACCCTCTCCGGAGACATCTCTTGTAATTGAGGGATTTCCATCCTTTCGGGCAATTTTGTCAATCTCATCGATATAGATAATACCACGTTCTGTTTCTTCCACCCGGTAATCCGCCGCCTGATAAAGCCGTACCAAAATATTTTCTACATCCTCACCCACATATCCGGCCTCGGTCAAGACGGTCGCATCGGCGATCGCAAATGGTACTTCCAGGAAGTGTGCAAGTGTTTGGGCCAGAAGAGTTTTGCCCGTTCCGGTCGGACCAATGAGCATTATATTGCTTTTTTCTATATCGATGTCATCAATCCGACTATGGTAATTAATTCGCTTATAATGATTATAGACCGCGACAGCAATTGTTTTTTTCGCATCATCCTGGCTGATCACATAACTATCCAGTTCATCTTTAATTTCAGCCGGGATAGGCAGTCGTTTTGATTTAGTGAATTTTGTTCTTTTAGTGTGGTTTTCAATTATTTCTAAAGCGGTGTGCACACATTCGTTACATATATGCACACCCGGTCCTGAAACTAAACTTTCCACCTCAGAGGCAGGTTTGCCACAGAAGGTGCAAAAGATAGACGAAGATTGCATATCATCTTTTGCCATCTATTTTTTACCCTTTTTTGGTTTTGGACTTTGAATGATCACCTCATCGATAATACCATATTCTTTTGCTTCTTCCGCAGACATAAAATAATTCCTGTCCGTATCCTTGGCAATTTTTTCGAGAGTCTGACCTGTGTTCTTTGCCAGAAGTTCATTGAGTGTTTCACGTATCCGTAAGATTTCCTTTGTATGAATCTCTATATCAGTGGCCTGACCTTCAACCCCACCAAGCGGCTGGTGGATCATAACCCGGGCGTTAGGAAGGGAAAATCTTTTCCCCTTTGCACCTGCTGCAAGCAAAACGGCGCCCATGCTCACTGCCTGTCCAACACAATTTGTAACCACATCCGGTTGAATATAATTCATCGTATCCAGTATGGCCAACCCTGAAGAAATTATGCCACCAGGACTGTTGATATATATAAATATATCCTTATCCGGGTCTTCCGCTGCCAGAAAAAGTAACTGGGCTATAATCAGGTTTGCAATATTGTCATCTATTGGTGTTCCGAGAAAGATAATTCTTTCTTTCAAAAGGCGGGAGTAAATATCATAAGCGCGCTCTCCACGACCTGTTTGCTCTATTACCATCGGAATTAGTGTCATACCTTCTCAAATTCCTTTCGCTGTTTAATCGATTTCTTTTCTTCTTTTACTTTCGAGTTATCTACCAGAAAATCAAATGTTTTTTTCTCAAATATATCATTAAGCGCCCGCTGTTTTAGCTTATCGTTTGTTTCATACATTTTACGGGCATTTTCATCATTTATGTTATCCAGAAAAGTTTTAAAATCTTCTTCAGTGGCCTTGATGTTTTCCTCTTCAGCAATTTTTTCTTTAAGATGAAACCATTTTATATTGAACATAGCATCAGCCCGGTAGTGTTTTCTTACTTCTTCTTCTTCGATGTTCTTATCTTTCTGCCGGATATCTTCCAGAATTTTATCCAGATAATTGTTGACCATCGCCTCCGGGACATCAAATGGATTTTCGTGGAGTAATTCCTGAACTACCTGATGATAAAACTGATGTTCTGATTCCTGTCCCCAGCGGTGTTCCAGTTCATCACGCACTTTATTTTTTAAATCATCCACAGTCTTGATATCAAAATTAAGTTGCTCGACGAATTCATTGTTGAGCTCAGGTAATTCTTCCTCTTCAACTTTTTGCATGGTTATATTAAAACGTTCAATTTTACCAGCCAAATCTTTACCGGCACTTTTTGGATACATCTTTTCCATCCGTCGCTCTTCACCGGTTTTCATACCAATAATCTGATTTTCAAGGTCAGGATCAAATCGTCCTTCACCTAACTGAACCCGAATGTCATCATATTTCTTCCCGATTAATGGCATTCCGCTCTCATCCATTTCCTGTACAGAAAAAGTAACAAAATTTCCTATTTCAGCCTGTCCATCAATTGGGGTGATCACCGCTTTTTGTTTGCGAATGTATTCAATGCTTTCATCTACATCCGAATCATCAATTTTGTAGATGTTTTTCTCAAAGATAAAATTTTTATATTTTTTTAAAGGTATATCGGGATAGGTTTCTACTTCCACTTCTATTTTAAGATTTTTATCATCATCAAAATCGAAAATTTTAACCACCGGGGGGCCAACCGGATGAAGATCATTTTCCTTTAAACCTGCTTCAAAAGCCTGTTGCATCGCTTCATCCAGGGTATTTCTTTCAATTGTACCGGCATAGGCACTTTTAACCATGGCAAGAGGTGCTTTACCTTTTCGAAATCCCTGAATCTGGGCATCCCGCCGGACGATTTTTTCTTGCTCTTTTCTGATCTTATCGACATTTTCCGCCGGCATTTTAATTTGAATCTGAACTTTACAAGAAGAAATCTTTTCTACTTCCGTCGAAACCATTCCTGTTACAACCTCCTAAATCATTATTTCATAAAAACTAAGTCCAAAAATTTACCGTTCCCTCCTGCTAAAATCAAGTTGATTTGAAGCAGTAAATTTACTCATCTTTAACCACAAAGGTCACAAAGAAGGCACAAAGAGCACAAAGGATTTATATATTTATTTTATTTCTTCCTTAAATGGTTGTTTGGTATCATGGACTTTTCTGAATTATAAATCGCTTTCTCGCAGCGGCGCGACGACTCAACGACCGCAACGTTTTTAATATTTTATTAATTCTTTGTGATCTTTGTGCCTACTTGGTGTACTTTGTGGTTAATACAAATCATTCTTCAAGCACGACTTACGGCCAACGCCTTAGGCTCTACGATACCGGTCGATCCGTATAAGGATAAAATTGTTTAATCTCCCGGATGACCTGATCAAATTTTTCCTCTATGGAATTGAGGCGGGCGGGATCGAAGATTTCAGAATATATTTTATCCGGATAGATAAAGTACAAGCAGATCTCGAAAGTCACCTGTTCCGGGTAGACACTGGCAATAAGGAGAGCATAAGTCTCGATTTGTACCTGATATTTCAGTGTTGTCCGGGATACTTCTCCAGCGGTTATCCGGTTGGTTTTATAATCGAGGACGACCCATTTATCATTATCGCTTTTATATATCCGGTCCAGAGTACCGGTTATAAAATCTGACCCAATCTGTCTTAAAATACTCACTTCATTTTTAAACTCTTTAGCTGCTAAGGCAGGTTTAATCACTTGTGAATTATCAATTTGTTTAATCAGATTGTTTATTTCCAAGGTTAAAGTACTTTTAATTTGATCATCAGAGAGATCGATCTCGTCCATTAATTGATCGATATTTCTATCAGGATATTTTTCCATCAGTTGGTGTAATAACATACCCCGAAGTAAGGCATCCGTTTCGCTGGTTTTTCCCATACCCAACTTTTCATAATCGTCCTCAAAAAATCCCAGATGGTAACGTTTATGATATTCCTCCCGGTCCTCTATAAAAGTCATTAATTGCGTAGCAGAAAATATTTCCCCTTCAGGTTTATCGGTGGTTTTTTTCAGGAATGTCGGTTGTACTATCTCATCTTTTTCATTCGGTCCCGGAACGGGATCCCGTTTCGGGATAAGAATCTTTGTCAATTCTTCCAGTGATTGGATAGTCTTTTTGCGTTTTTTTTCTTGCATTGATCCCATTTCAGTATAAACTCTGTGAACCCGTATGGATATATCTGACGTGATGTCAAACTGCTCATCCTTTAGTTGTTCAGGAGTGAGTTCAAGAGAATCGATCAGCCAGGAAAGGGGTGTTTCCGAAGGTACTTTATCTTCTTTCAATTCCCCGCACAGAATTAAATGATCTTTGGCCCTCGTACAACCAACATAGAAAAGACGTTTTAATTCTGCAATCTCTTTTCGCTTTTGTTTGAGTTTTAGCAGATCAAATAAATAGGATGAATTCTGTACTGGATTCTGCGTATTTAGTATATAACTCGAAACATTTGATACGACACCCCATTCATCATCAAAATATACGGATGGACGTCCAGAAGCATTCAGTCTCTGATTTAAATACGGTAAAAAAACAACCGGATATTCCAATCCTTTTGCCTGATGAATTGTCATAATTTTAACTGAATTATCCTCCTCAAACTCCAGAAATGCTTCGCCCTCTTTTTGATAGGTGTTTATCAGACGATTCAGAGATTCAGAAAAATCAACAATTGAGGTAAAACGGCCTTTTTCGTAATCAAGCATGGTGGTCAGTATTTTATCTATGTTCGCGATGATCTGATCACCCTTCAAATCAGAACTCATTATGGCCCGGTAAAAACTCTCATTGAAAATATCTGACAATAACTCAAAATAACCTATTCTATCCCTCCTGCTTAACCATCGTTTCGAATTCGTAAGAAATACCTTCAGTTTTTCTCTATCCTCTTTGGGTAAATGATCTATTTCATCAGGATGCTGCAGTTTATGCCAGTAGGTAGCGCCCGGATCATATACAGCAAGAAAAAATAATCCTTCATCGGAAATATTTGCAAAAGGTGAACGCAAAAGTCCTACAAGGGCTAAATCATCATCCGGATTCACTAAAAACTTAAGCAGATGGAATGTGTCATAAATTTCCTGACCCTGATAAAAGCCAATTCCTCCTAATGTCTGAAACGGAATCCCATATTCACGCATGGTATTTTCAATTTCAGCAAGATGCGTCCGTGAACGAAGCAT
>JAGLYF010000229.1 GCA_023132435.1 Calditrichia bacterium
CTGAGGGAAATGATAAACACCCCCCTTTATCCCCCCTTGATAGGGAGGATATCAGATGTATCAACAGTTCCGAATTCCGAATTCCCAGTTCCTAATGCCCTTAATATCATCACCCAAATCTGCGAGGGGCTATCAAAAGCTCACCAAGCAGGTATTGTCCACCGCGATATCAAACCTGAGAATATTCTTATTGATAAGGATGGACGGGTAAAGATATTAGACTTTGGACTGGCCAAATTAAAGGGTGTGAGCAATCTAACTAAGGATAGTTCAACCCTGGGAACAATTCGTTATATGTCGCCGGAGCAGGTCCGGGGAGAAGATGTTGATCAACGTTCGGATATCTGGTCGGTTGCGGTTGTTTTCTATGAGCTGATAACCGGTCAGGTGCCTTTTAAAGGCGATTATGATCAGGCAATTCTTTATGCTATCCTGAATGATAAACCCGGTCCAATCCTCTCCGGGAATGATCTTGTCAATTCTCAACTTGAATCTATAATAAACAAAGCACTGATGAAGGAACCTGACAAAAGATATCAGAATATTGAGCAATTTCGTCAGGAATTGAGCAGTATAACCATCGCAGATAATCAAGATGACTGTCTTATCCCATCAAAGAAGACAGGTAAAAGAACTAAGAATATTCTTATTTACTCAGGTCTTATAATAATTATTTTAATTAGTCTATTTATATATGTATTTGATTTTACTAAAGATAAGAAGATAATCGATTCAATAGCTGTTCTACCACTGTCTAATTTATCAGGTGATCCATCACAGGAATACTTTTCCGATGGGATGACGGAAGCGGTTATATCAGAATTAGCAAATATCAAAGCTTTGAAAGTTATCTCCAGGACTTCAGTAATGCGTTATAAAAACACGGATAAATTACTTCCGGAGATAGCAAAAGAACTCAATGTGGAGGCCATCGTTGAGGGTTCAATTTTACGTATCGGAAATCAGGTCAGAATTACCGCGCAATTAATTCAGGCGGCAGAAGATCGCCATTTATGGGCTAAGAATTATGAACGTAATCTGCAAGACATTCTTTTATTACAAAGAGAAGTAGCAAGAGATATTGTCGATGGAGTCAGGGTCAGTCTTTCTGAGCAGGAAAAAGTGAATTTAAATACAACTCGGCAACTTAATCCAGAGGCTCATGAAGCCTATCTGCGTGGATTATATCACTGGAACAAAAGATCTGAAGAAGATCTGCAAAGAAGTATTAAATACTATGAAAAAGCGATTGATATAGATCCTAACTACGCCGAAGCCTATGCCGGTTTGGCCCAAACCTATATTGTTATGGTGGCCTGGTCTTTTATGGATTATAAAGAAGGTAATCCAAAAGAGCACTTTTATGCAAAAAAGGCATTGGAATTAAATGAGAATCTTTCTTCGGGACATGTTGCCTTGGCTGCTAATCTGGAGGGAGATTGGCTCTGGGAAGAGGCGGAGGAAGCCTATAAAAAGGCAATTGAACTTAGTCCGAATTATGCAACGGCACATCAATGGTATGCTGAATTATTATCTTCACTCGGTCGCCCTGAAGAAGCGATCAAAGAAATGCACTTTGCGAGGGAACTGGATCCTCTATCCATGATCATAAACCACAATTTTGGAATAGTCTATTATTTTGCCCGGGAGTATGATAAGGCCGAGTTTTATTTTAAAAAAATAATTGAGTTGGATGAGAATTTCGGAGCACCACACTATTTTTTATATCTAATAAATCTTGCCAGGGGTGAAAATGTACTGGCGGTCAATGAGTTTCAAAAGGTGTTAGCTAAAGATGATGAATTAAAGGATTTGGCAGTAATTGTAGAGGATGTTTTCCAGACCAGTGGAATTGATGGTTTCAGGCAGTGGGCAGTTGATTATACGATATCGGAACCAGAGCATCTTAGTAATCACGATCTTGCAATGAATTATGCAGCACTGGGTCAAGTTGATTCTGCTTTTTATTGGCTTGAAAAACAGGTAAGTAAAAGATCATTTTGGATAACACATCTAAATGTAGATCCCGGATTTGAAAAAATCCGCTCTGATCCCAGATTTGACCAATTATTAAAACGAATGAATCTAATCCCATGATAGATAAAACCATATCACACTACAATATCCTCGAAAAAATCGGCGAAGGCGGAATGGGACAAGTATTCCTTGCTGAAGATACAAAACTCAAACGAAAAGTCGCCATTAAATTTCTTCCTTCTCATCTGACAAAAGACAAAGAATCAAGAGAACGATTTGAACGAGAAGCGCAGGCGGCAGCAGCGCTCAACCATCCAAACATCGTAACTATTCATGAAATTGGTGAATTCGAAGACCCCGCCACGGCGGGCATGCAGACATTTATTGCTATGGAATATGTTGAAGGAAAGACTCTGAGGGAAATGATAAACACCCCCCTTTATCCCCCTCCCGGATCAAGTCCGGGACAGGCTTTGATAGGGGGGATATCAGATGTATCAACAGTTCCGAATTCCGAATTCCCAGTTCCTAATGCCCTTAATATCATCACCCAAATCTGCGAGGGACTATCAAAAGCACATCAAGCCGGAATTGTTCATCGTGATATCAAACCGGAAAATATTTTAATTGATTCCGATGGTCGTGTCAAAATTCTTGATTTTGGATTGGCTAAGTTAAAAGGCGCTGGAAATCTAACCAAAGAAACTTCCACTCTTGGAACAGTAAATTATATGTCACCGGAGCAGGCTAAAGGTGAAAAAGTCGACCACAGGACAGATATCTGGTCATTGGGTGTGATGATGTATGAGATGCTCTGTGGTGAAAGACCGTTTAAAGGTGATTATGAGCAGGCGGTCATCTATTCGATTCTAAACGAGAAACCCAAACTTCTCGCTAAATTTCGACCAGATCTACCGTCAGAGCTGCAAAACCTCGTCGATAGAGTGATGGCCAGATCGCCGGAGGATCGTTACCAGAATGCAGAGGAAATCGTAAATGATCTGACCGGGCTCGAAGCCAGGAAGGGTGACTCAGATCGTCATTTAGAGTCTGACGTCCGAACCGGTAAAGCGATGACTCAGAAACGATTCTTGCGGATTTTGGCAGCTATCCTGGTTGTGATAATCGTTGCGGGATTTATCTATGTTATGATAATAAATCCTTTTGAGGATCAGGAACCAACGACTATAGGGACGCCGGTTGCAGAAGGAACGGTACAAGCCGATGTAGACAATTCGATTGTAGTTCTGCCGTTTAAAGATATCAGCCCGGCAGGGGATAACGAGTATTTTAGCGACGGTCTGACCGAGGAGATTATCGCCGATTTATCGAGGATCCGCTCACTGCGTGTTATCTCAAGGACTTCAGCAATGACGCTCAAGGGAACGGATATGGATATGAGGGCTATTGGTGAGAAACTGGACGTAAGATATGTTCTTGAAGGTAGTGTACGCAAAGCGGGCGATGAACTTAAAATCACGGCTCAGCTTATTGATGCGGTGGGGGATGCGCATATTTGGGTTGAAGAATATAATGGTACAATGGAAGATGTGTTTGACATACAGGAAAAGGTGTCACGGTCAATTGTTGAGGCGCTTAAAATTGAACTAAATCCATCTGAAAACCGGATGATCGCAGATCGCCCACTCGATAATAGTCGCGCATATGAACTATATCTTAGGGCATTGGAGAAAATAACTCATCAGACCCAGGAATCTCTTGATCGCGCACTTGAGGATCTCGATCATGGTCTGCAAATTGTCGGTGAAAATGCCTTGATCTATTCTGCAATGGGATATGCTTATTGGCAGTATATTAATATCGGTGCCAAAACATTCGACGAATTTTCTGGTAAAGTCGAAGAGTGTGTGGAAAAAATCTTTGAATTGGAGCCCGAGTCAGCACACGGTTATATGCTTCTGGCCCGGTTAGTACTTTTTAGAGGGGATACAAAAGGCCAGGTCAGGTATCTGTTAAAGGTGCTTGAAAGAGATCCCAACAACAGTGATGCCATTGCCTGGCTGGCAGTCGCCTATACAGGCTACGGCAAAATGGAAGCGGCCTGGCGAGTACACGACATACTTGAGAAGAATGATCCCCTCCGACCCAGACTGTTGCTGGAAAAAAGTTATCTCTATTGGATGGATGGTAGTTTTGACCTGGCATTGAAAACGATTGAAGAATATAAACTACATCAGTTCATCATGGGAGCAAGATTCTTTTATTCTTTATTATTAGTTTACCATCAACGCTTTGAAGATGCATCTTTATCGGCAGCATCGCTCGATAAGGAAGCTCCGGGAAGTTTCTATTCCCGGCAGATGCAGTTCATTATTCATGCCTATAAGGGTGAAGTAGAGCAAGCTCACAAGATCATTACTCCTGAATATATTGTTGCTACAAAGCAAGACTATCAATATTCAATCGTCGCTGCCGTCGGGTATTCACTCATGGACGAGAAGGATCAGGCCTTATACTGGTTGGAGAATGCTGTTGATCTGGGATTTTATAACTATATATATATGTCTGAACATGATCCGTTTTTCAAAACTCTCCGGAAGGAAAAACGATTCGTGGAACTGATGAAATACGCCAAAACCCAATGCGACGAGTTTGAGGTGATGGTTTTCAATTCTGAGCGTAAACTGTAGAGCGTGGAGCGAATCCCCCGAGTACTCGGGGTGATCTTAGCGGTTAAACAGCTTATTATCCGAAAACTCAATGCGAAAGATCCGCCCAAAAACAGTATTGGAAATTTAAAATCAAAATTGTAACTTAACACTTACCTTCATTATCATGGCAGGAAAACTTTTTTTAAAGGGATTTTATTATGCAATTTTCATTCTTAGACATTGCTGTATTTGTACTCTACTTAGTGGTTATTATTAGCATAGGTCTCTGGGTATCCAGAGAAAAGAAGGGTCATGTAAAGAATACTGAAGATTATTTTTTAGCCGGAAAGTCTTTACCCTGGTGGGCAATCGGCGCTTCTCTGATTGCTGCGAACATATCGGCGGAGCAGTTTATTGGCATGTCAGGATCCGGTTTTGCTATTGGATTAGCGATTGCCTCCTATGAATGGATGGCGGCCTTAACTCTGATAATTGTGGCAAAATATTTCATGCCGATATTTATTGAGAAAAAACTGTACACCATCCCTGAATTTATAGAGGTGCGATTTAATAAAAATTTAAAAACCATACTGGCTGTTTTTTGGATCGCTCTTTTTATTTTTGTGAACTTGACTTCGGTTTTATTTTTAGGTGCAAAAGCGGTTGATACAATTATTGGCAATGGTGATGGTAGTATGATTGTATATGCGATTATAGGATTAGGTCTCATCGCCGTCGCTTATTCCCTATACGGCGGTCTCTCGGCAGTAGCCTGGACCGATGTGGTACAGGTTATTATGTTGGTCTTAGGTGGTTTAATTGCCACTTTACTGGCATTGGACCATGTTACACCAGATGGGGGGATATTTAATGGTTTAAGTCATATATTCCAGGTTGCCGATGATAAATTCCATATGATACTTGAGAGAAGTCATTCGGAATATTTTAACTTACCGGGTATAGCTGTTCTTATTGGTGGTATGTGGGTAGCAAATCTTTATTATTGGGGATTCAACCAATATATCATTCAGCGGGCATTAGCTGCGAAATCATTAAAGGAAGCACAAAGAGGTTTGGCATTTGCTGCTTTTCTTAAGCTTATTATTCCATTTATTGTCGTTATACCGGGTATCATTGCCTTTGTAATGTACACTCAACCTGAAGGTACGGCACTAATTCCGGGAGTGCAGGAGGCATTCACAAAAGTCGATGGATCGATAAATTATGATAAAGCTTATCCATGGCTGATTAGTGTCTTTATTCCGGTTGGATTAAAAGGGGTTGTTATTGCGGCACTTGTTGCTGCTATTGTTTCGTCTCTGGCCTCCATGCTAAACTCTACATCGACAATATTTACGATGGATATCTATAAGGTTTATATAAATAAAAACGCTTCCGAAAAAAAGACTGTAAATATTGGCAGAATAACAGCGGCCGGAGCCCTTGTTATTGCCGGAGTGTTGGCACCATTGATGGGTAATATTCCGCAGATGTTTCAGTATATTCAGGAGTATACCGGTCTGGTTAGTCCCGGAATTCTGGCCGTTTTCCTGATGGGTTTGTTTTGGAAAAAGTCAACCAGTAGGGCAGCTATTATCGGCGTAATAACATCGATTCTCGTTGCCATGCTTCTAAAATTACCTGTTGTTGATTTACCCTGGATGGATCAGATGTTTTATACGCTGATTATTACCATGGTAATAATCGCCGGGGTTAGTATGACAAATTCTAAAGATGTTGATGATCCAAAAGGAATTCCGTTAACTGCGGAAACATTTAAAACAGGTCCGGTTTTTAATATTAGTTCTTATGTTATTCTATTAATTCTGGCTGTATTATATACTGTTTTCTGGTAGGATATCAGACGTGAGACGTAAGAGGTAAGACGCTAGACGCAAAGTTTTTATTATATTCTCTAAGCGTCTTTGCGGTTTTGTGAAAATAGAAAAAAAACAATTTATTACTTGTATGCAGGATCAGAAATACTTAAAATAATTCACTTTTTGCAGGTTCTTTGGATGCGAGGACGTGCCGGATCTGAAAGATTGTGTGAAAAGTTTAGTTGTCAAGATCTATTTAATTTCGGAGAGTTTGTTTTATGTCAGAACGTGAAGAAGGCACAGTAAAGTGGTTTGATGCCAAGAAGGGTTTCGGATTTATTACCAGGGAAACCGGTGAGGATGTATTCATCCACTATAGTGCGATCCAGGGCGACGGTTACCGTGTACTGGAAGATGGTCAAAAAGTCGAATTTGATGTTGTTCAGGGACGTAAAGGTCTGGAGGCAAGCAATTTAACTCTTGCTGAATAAACAAATGTACATTTGACTTATATAGCGCCGTATATGCACATGCGGCGCTTTTTTTTATCTAAAAATAATAATAATCACAAAAACGTAATGAAATATTTATGTCATCCCGAAGGGATCTTTGCACTTGTATGTGCAGCTTTAGCAAGCAACTGCAAAGATGCCTACTGCATGACATTGACATATCTTTGTGTTCGCCGGTAGGTTGGAAATGCGCCTACCGGCGTGCGAATCCCCCGAGTACTCGGGGTGATCTTGGCGGTTAAATACACTCATCAATCAACCTCTACTTGCTTAAATTAGAATGAATATGACAATGAAAGCCCTTTGGTATCGGCTGAATAAATGGGAAATACATTGAGATTTGCTGTACTACCACCTTTTCCAAACCCATTAAGCTCTATACCCCTGGGGTGGGAGGCAATCATGCCAAAGGAATATCCAATGGCAATACCCAGGGGTATATCGCTCCACCAATGTATACTTGTCGCTACCAATGCGGTTGATATAGCACCGAGGAGGACATAACCAGCCGGTCTGATCCACTTGTATTCAGGGTAATTTTCAGCGATTACAATCAAAGTAGTCGTCGCGGTGGCAATATGTCCTGAGGGCATGGCATCATAATGGGGAACATGTTTAAGGTATTCGATCTGATTCGGAAACCATTCCCAAAGCCCTGTTGGCTCGGTGGCGACAAATGGGCTTTCACGCCCGCTCACATGTTTTAATAATTGAACAACTCCTCCGGTCGATAATATCGCTTCTGTGATCTGAACGGCTGTTCGTAAAGCCCTTGTATCGTCAGTTATCAGTCCATAACCGGCATAAACACCAACAATTCCAAATTGAAACTTCCCATCTCCCATGAATTCAAGCATATCTGACGCTTTACGATACACTGGTGATGTATGATAAGATCTGGAGGTAAACTGCCAGGTTTCATAGTCCGTGGCAATCAGAATGGTGGTCAGGGCACCCAATCCGGCCAGTACAGGCCAGTTATCCACGGCAAAGGAGTTTTTTGCAAATCGAACCCAATCTGAAGGCAGATTGGTTATTGGGCTATGCCAGTTAGGGATATAATTATCCCTGTAATATATATAGTCAAGGTCCTGGTTTGTCTTTTGTCCATCACGATTTGTGTTAAAAACAACTGATCTTTCATCTTCGGAAGAAGCCTTTTCTAAAAAGTTTTTCGGCGTACCAGCGTTCGCCGGTAAAATACAGACTTTTACAGATATTAAGGCAGCTATCAGGACGTAAAACCCTTTTAACCGTGTTGTCAAGATTGTTTCCTATTCCTATCTCAATTTTCATGTGTTGCTGCCTCCCAACAGAAACTCTCTCTGATTTTAAGAAGGATAAACTCTTTTTAAGTGAATAAGTTCCCGATAACAACCGCAAAGATGGAAAAGATAAAATCACAATTAACAAATCCTAAATGATCACGCCAACAGGCGTGATCTTTGCGGTTAATCAGATTTTCAGACGGCTTCAATGACCCGGCGAAAATGAAATCCATAAATGGCCATAGTTACAGCGAGGGTGAATTTTGTAGGATACTTAACGATACTTGTTATTATCAAACTCCAGAAATAACGCCTTCCCTTTTCAACAATACCCAATATCCATAATGATTTAATAAAAGCAACAATTTCACTTTTTGAGGAAATACTATTTTTATAAAAAGGGGGATTATATTCTTTTAATAATGTTTTAATACGTCTGTAATATTCTTTGTGAGAATAAATGGTCTTAAGAATGTTCTTATATCCGTTCATCAGAGACTGATGATTCATTTTTGGGATGAAATTCAATGCACCATCCATGTTATTACCTTCAAAGTCAGACAAGATTCGTTTCTCAGATTTTAATCGCTTAAAAAGACGGGTTCCAGGTACCGCATTTAATAATCCTACCATGGCGGTAACAATACCACTTTTTTGGATAAAATTGAT
>JAGLYF010000023.1 GCA_023132435.1 Calditrichia bacterium
GGAAAATAATCCAGGGTATAATTAGAGCCCGGATAGTTTACATCATCAAACTCAATATATATCTTTAGACGATTATCCTCTGTTTTCCACTCTGCACGAGAGATATTTATGGATCTTGGATTTAAATACCTTGCTTCAAAGGTGCCTTCATTATGGACATTAATAATTTCGATGATATATCCGCCGTCCGGGCGTAGCCAGCGGCCGGTCAGTTTCCCGGGATCTATTGTTTCAAGGGATTTATCCGCTTGGGGCTTTTTTTCAGTGGTACATGATGTTAGAAATAATAAGACGGCACCCATTGATACAATAACAATAAAGGTAGTAATCGATAATGTACGTTGTGATTTTTCCTTTTGGGACATCTAAATGATCTTTCTTTTAACATGTGGGTGTTTTATTATTTTACGCAAGGGCACGCAGCAGCGTGCCCCTACACATGATAAATACCAAATTTCAATATTCAAATCACAAATAATTACAAAATCCTAATTTCCAATTTTTATTGCCTACGTTAAGAAATCTTTAAGTAATTGGTATTTGTTTGTTATTTGGGATTTGTTATTTGGAATTTCATTTATTAGGTGGATATTCGGCAAAAATCTGAGCGACTATTTTATTCAGACGTTCCTGCTGTTCTTCCGCATCCTGGTTTTCTTTAACTGTACCCGTGGCCATACCACGCCAGGCCAGTTCTTTATTTTCCCAGGAGACAATATCGATCACCAGGGTTGCCTCTTCATAGTAGCTGACGTGTGTTGATCCGCCATACGGTCCCCAAAAGGGATCATACCAGCCACGATAATAACCTCCGCCGGTCTCGGTTACCTGCATACGTTCTTTTGAAGCGGCATGGGCCACAACCACAAAATCGAACTCATCACCCTCAACTTTTGTCATCCCCTTTTCAGCCAGCGTTTTATCGACCGCTTGAACCACTCTTTTATATACCAATGGATATTTTTGCAGTTCATTCTGGGGATTGATTTCTTTCGCCGATGTCCAGCGGTAGGTTTTAAATGTGCTGAAATCATACTCCGGATCGAAATCATGTTTGATCGTGATCGAAGAACAAGCGAGCATCATGACTGATAGTGATGCGATTAATACAAAATCTAGATACTTCATAGGTTACCTCACGTTTTAGTTTTTTGTCCACGAATTTTCACGAATTTATCCCGTGAGATGAATAAGGTTATTTGAATTAATCTGGACAATGCTAAATAATATCTCACGGGATGAACACGAATTATAAAAAATGATTGATATGATTTAAAGTCCTTAAGTAAGAATATTTATTCCATAAATTTAAATAATTTAGTCATATAGAATGTTAAGATAAAAAGAATATTCAAAATCAGCAAGTATAGAAAAAATCAATTCCCCTCTCCTACCAGGAGAGGGGATCAAGGGGTGAGGTCCTCAATAATAGTATCCCTCACTAATGAATATTTTATTAAGTATAGGATTTTATATGAAGAGATAGGAACGATTTTTGCATTCAAATCTCATTAGATATTAATAAACAAGGACTGATATAAATCTCACAATCATTAAAACTATGTTTAAAACTCACAATATGACATTAGATCATGCTGCAAGAGAACTTTACAGAAAACTAAGAAAAACACAAACCCAGGCAGAAACAATATTCTGGGAGCATGTCAGAGGTAGAAAGTTTAAAGAACTAAAATTTTACCGCCAGTGTTCTATTTTTTACGAAATGAACAATCATGAATCGTTTTTTATAGCCGATTTTTTTTGTTTTGGGCAACGACCTCACCCCTGGCCCCTCTCCTGGTAGGAGAGGGGAATAGAATTGCGCCTACATTAAAAGCGTCTGTTTATAATAATATTATATATGGAGCCGAATGTATAGCGTAATCCTAGTTATCATGGATCATTTCCTGCACTGATTTCACCTTATCATCATCGTAACGAATCTCAATTTGTTCTGCTATTGCAGTTTGAAAAATATATGGCATCAGGCCTATTCTGATTATCCGGAATTGATTTTAATGCAGCTGTTTTGATATTATTTTCTAGTTGCTTTTTTTTACATAGGATTGATATAATAACACAACCGGGTGGATCGTCTCGATGTCGGTACCTTTTTTCAATTGCATCTGACAAGTACCACACCCCGAAACCAGCCTATCCGGAATAGCCTTATTTATTTGTAAAAACAGCGGATTGCCAATTTTCATCGATAAATCATAGTTTTCTTTTTTCATACCAAAGGTTCCGGCAATGCCACAGCAACTATCCTCGATTTCTATCAATTCTAAGTCTGGGATAAGTCTGAGTAAATCTTTTGGTCCATATTCATTCTGTTGAGATTTTAAATGGCAAGGGTCATGATAAATGATCCGCATTGGAATGGAGGAAAATATATCCGTGAATTCCCCTCGCTGGAATGCTCTCATCAGGAAATCATGAATATCAGATGAAACCCCGGCGATGGTGTTAAGATCCGGATTATTGGGAAAATAATTAACATACTCCTTGATAAATGCGTATCCACAGGATGCGCTGGTAAATAATATCGGTACTTTTTTTTCTGCGTAAGGAAGTAAAGATTTGATATTGAAATCCATATCTTTCCGGGCATCTTTAAAATTACCATAGGAAATTTTTGCAATATTACAACACCGCCAGGAAGGGATGATTACATCATATCCTAACTTTTCCAACAGTTTAATACTCAGTTCATATTCCCCTGCCGGGTCATTATACTGTGCAGAACAGCCACTCCACAGAACCACTTTTTTCTCATTAGGTGTAATTGTTTTCTTTTCTGCTGATTTTACTATTGTATATTTTTTAAATTTTGGGAAATCGCGGCGTTTATCGATACCGGTGAATAGTTCCATAATATAGCGGATGAAACCCAGACTAAGTATCCGGTTCGTTAATGGTGCTGTCAGGGATGCAATTTTGCTGACTAATCGACCGTTCTGCAGAATCTTTTCATTTATTTTGTAAGGTTGTTTTTGGTGTAATTTTTCCTTTGCCAGGACAGTCATTCCGGGAATATCTACACTGGTCGGACAATCCGTTAAACATTGGCCACAATTCAGACAATAATCCATGATTTTATAAAAATGTTTATCATCTATTATCGTCACCGGTGTCTTTCCTGAGATAATTCCTCGCAGAATATTGGCTTTTGCACGGGCTGTAGCCTCCTCTTCACCAGTGGCGACAAATACAGGACAGTATTCCCGGCAGGTGCCACAGCCATGGCACTTTTCAATCTCCAGACGCCATTTTTCCTGATCGATTCGTGAGTCAGTTTTATGGTATGTATAATCAGGATTGTAGCGTAAGTTGGCGTTCCATGGCACGGGTGTTTTAGGAATAATAATATCCGGATTCATTATCCCTGAAGGGTCAAAAATGTTTTTGATTTCCCGGAAAAGGGGCATTAAATCCGGAAAACTTTTTTCCAAATAGGGGGTGCGAAGACGACCATCACCATGTTCGGCCGACAGCGACCCCTTGTAATTAATCACCAGATCAATGAACTCATCCATAAACGGCTCAATTAGATCAGCAATTTTTTGGTCTTTTAAATTGAGTAATGGATGAATATGAAGATTGCCATTACCGGCATGACCAAATACAACGAATTTGAAATCATATTTTTCCAGCAATTTTGCTACGTCATGCAAAAACTCAGGAAACTGATCGGGATGGATAGCAGCATCCTCAATAAAGGGGAGTGGTTTATCCTGTCCTTCAATTTTATTCAGAATAACTGTTGCTGCTTTACGTACGCGTAATATTTGCTCTATCTCAGACTCGTCAGTTGAATACGCACCGCTTTGACCCAGTTTTTTTTGTTGAACAATTTGATCCACGGCATGAGTGAAAAGATGATGAATCAATTGTATATCGGGACCCTCAAATTCGACATATAACAAATAACGTACATCTTCCGGGAGGAATTTTTTGAGTTCCGGCTGATATTCTAAAGCCAGACGGATAAACGATTGATCGACAAACTCGACAGCGGAGGCATTTAGTTCCCGCAGGATCTTAATCGCCTTGCCCATGTCTTCAAGATCCTGGAAATAAAAAGAGATTATTCCTCTTTTTTTGCTTAAGGGTACAATTTTTAATTCCGCCTCAGTAAAAACCCCGAGTGTCCCTTCACTTCCGACAAATAAGGACGCCAGATTTAGCCGGTCCCTGGTCAGTATATCCCAAACCTGATAACCTGAAGCACTTTTTGTAAC
>JAGLYF010000230.1 GCA_023132435.1 Calditrichia bacterium
GGTATTGATATTTATTATGATACCGTTATCACCTACAGCCATCCATTATTCTGATCAACAAAGTAAACATCGCGTAAATCTTCAGATGTACCGCTTGTTTGCTCCGACCAAGTTCCAACACTTCGTGAAAAAGACCACTTATAAATTGAAATAAAAATAGAAATGACAAGAATTACTCTAAACATAGCACACCCGCATTATAAGGTGTCAATTATATTGTCTGATATAAAATAAGGATATATATCTCAATATAATAAATCATGCATTTTATGCAAGAAAAAATATTTTATTATTGATAGACTCCAAAAGACATCAGGATGAAATAACCGCCTGTATAGAGAAATAAACCCGTTTGCTAACTAGCGAAAACACTTAATATCATCGGATTCGGAAGATCCGGAGAATTTATCATGATTATGCGAATTTCTCCGATGTGGCAATAGAGTGGCAATCTGCAAAAATGTCATACCAAATCAAGAAAATTATTCTACAAATAAAACTCGATTGATTTTGTCGTCTAGTTGTTACCAATGTCACTAAATTAAAATTCCCTGTACAAATAAAATCAACTGAAAATAATAGAGATAAAACATTAAGCATAATGGACCATCATTATAAATAAAAAATGAGGTAAAAACCTTCTTATTATTTCAGCACCATATACTATCCTATGGTCAAATGGCACTATCGGATTAATATCATCTTCTTCACATCGTGCCACTCACCAGCCTCAATCTTATACAGATACACACCTGAAGATAAATTCTGTCCATTAAACTCAATTTCATGATAGCCTGCAGGCATGGGTTGGTTTAGTAGCGTTTCTATCTTTTGACCGATGATGTTATAGACTTCGATTTTGACTGATTCTGGTTTGGGTAATTCAAATTTGATTTTAGTAGATGGATTAAACGGATTCGGATAGTTTTGTGCTAATTCCCATTCTTCAGGAAAAGATACCGTAATAGTGGCTTGATCAAGTTTCTTTCGATGTCCATTATTTTCTATTAAATATAAACTATATGTAACGGTGTTACCGTACGTAATACTTTTATCGATATATGAGTAAGAATTTACATCACTGCTGTTACCAGCGGCATTTATTTTAGTTAATGTGGTTGTATCTTGTTCATTAATTTTTTTAATCTCAAAATATGCTGAATTGATCTCACTGGCTGTTTCCCAGGCAAGACTAATTTTATCATTGTTTAATACCGCGGTAAAATAAATCAATTCAACAGGTAAAGAGATATCCGGCGGATCAAATGGGAAATTAGTTGTTGTCGGATAAACATCGAAATACGCTTCGACATCTGTGTTGTTTTGCAGCTGAACATCGAGAAAATGTGAAGGATTAGCATTGCTATTAACATCCGCTACCAAGATAATATCACTCCCTGCATCTGTAAATGAATAACTTAAATTGCCAAAATGTAATAATGGTGCATATGACTGAGTACCCAATAGGTCATCGATAACTGGTGTAATTACTTTGTCGCCGTTATTATCAATATAAAGATAAAAATTATCGAAATCAGCTGCATCAGCACTACCGCTTAGGGTAAAGCGAATAGAATCTAAGTAGCTGAGATAAGGTGGTTGATCAGCAATTAGTGTGTACCCAGTTAGTTCAGCAAAATCATCTCCTGGGGTAATGCTGCTGTTGATCAAGGCACTACTTCCACCATTTATTCCATTCACTAAGAACTCAGGTGAATCACAGGCTTGTTGAACGTCTATCCTTCCATAACCAAAAGTATAATCGAATCCTGATGAACCAAGATCCGTCGCTTTATCTAAAATTCTCTGCTTCACCTGTGTATTAGTTAGTCCGGGGTATGCAGACCATATCAAGGCAGCACAGGCAGCTGCATGCGGCGCTGACGCAGATGTTCCAAAAAATCTAATTTCTCCACTGCCTTCCGGATATTCTTGGCCGAACCCACCTGCACCAGTAATAATATTTCCATCAACGGCTACAATATCCGGTTTAGAACGGTCAACAAAAGAATACGATGGATAGGAATATATTCTACTGGGGCCCGTTGAACTAAAATATTCTATTGTTTCAGGTGAACTGTAACGTACAGCACCAGCAGCTATAACTTCACTTACTGACGGTTGACCATTGATACTCCCTGGTAAATCGTTATACTCATCCACAGCGATACTACCCGACCAATTGTAAGCCAATTCTACGCGCCTGTCTGTTCCGGAAACTTTTTCAATAACTAAATTACAAGTCGCGATAGTGTTTCTGTTATTCGAATACCATATGTAAAGGTAAGGATCATTTGGATCGGGGCGAGAACGAGAAACTCCGAGTAAGTTGGTAGCGCTTGAGTTAGCGAGATGTAAATCATACTCACTGGTTGCACCATCAAAAGGCTCACTCCATTGTAAGAAAATTGCCACTGTTGTAAAACGACCAACACTAATCTGCTGGGTCCAATCACCGTTACCATCAAAATCATGAACATCTGTTAAACCTAAATACGAACCGCCTTCACTTAAATAATCCCCTTCATAATGTTGATCGTTTGAATTACCTGCAGAAGAAGCATAGACAATGCCATCGTTTTCAATCGCATTACGCGCAGCAGTTGCGATAGGACCTTCTTCAAACCAGGGTTCACCAAAATAACCGATGTCATCCACAATAACATCGCATCCGGCGGAAACCAGGTCAGAAATTGAATTAATGAATTCAGTCGAACTCTCAAATCCTTCGCTGAAGGCAAGATCGGCGCCGGGAGCCAGATCATGTATAATCTCTAACATGGCTGTTCCTTCATCTCCACCCACTGAATTATCGATAACATTTATAGAAGATGGTAAATCGTCAGTTGATTGTGAAGAAGCAATATTAGTACACCCATCAGAAATTACACCCACTGCAATTCCAGTACCATCAGCGCCGATAAAATTGCGAACATCATCTGCATTATGAATGGAATCTCCCTCTGAGGTGACAGATCCGGTTCGCAAATGACCCCGCTCCGTTTCTTTTATATTTACTATAGTTTCTTCTTCTGCGATAGTGATCATATTTTGATAAGGGATCCAGGCAACTATTAGTTTAAATTCTCTATTAAACGATTCTATTTCACCAGAAGTTATTTTGATTAAATCTAATATTGGTTCAATTTTTTCTTCATAAGATATTGTCACACGTAGACGCGCTTTTCGATCAATCTGGAAAAGAAAATTTGTATGCTTTTCAGAATATTCTGTTGATCTGATATTTTGAGAATTCAATCCAAGATGTTTCATCTCATTAGCAATGTTTAATAGCAGATTCGAAATCTTTTTTTCATTTTTAGATGTAATCTTATATTGTGTAAGAATAGGAGACAGTGTTTTCTGGGCGAAACAATAGCTGCTAAGCATAAATAAATTTATATATAGGAGTATTTTAAACATTTTCATTTAATTTTCTCTCAGAATTGTACCACAAACTGTATACAACTCATAATTTAAAGTTTATTAAATTTCCTATACAAAATTTATGCGACCACTCACATAATATATGAATTTTTTTAGTCACAATTTCTTTTCTATTTATTCTAGGAAAATTCGTTTTCCATTTGTCACAAACACATGACCTCTAAGTAAAGTATGCAAATTAGTGCTTCGATTAGTAAAGGATCTCTAAAACTGTTTATAGTACAATAATATTTTAAAAATAACCTATAGAGATATTTAAAGATACTGTTTCCCAGAATCGATCTGGGAACACACGGATTTTCAGTCCTAACATTTTAATATACAAATTCAACGTAAAAAAATATAAGTCTTATACATTCGGTGAATCAAACCGCGTGTGTGTCAGCCTCTATACACGTCCATACATGTGTTTTATATAAGCTTATGAAACTAACAATATAGAGGGATATACCTCAAAGTGGCAATTAAGTGGCAATCTGCAATTATGGCAGGAAAAATATGTAAATATTTTGAATTAAAAAGGAGCAAAATCGTAGGATTCATTATTAGGTTTCTTCATTCACCAGTGATTTTAAATAAGATTCACTGATTAAAGGTCTTTGTTTAGCCAGCCTTGCAAGAATATCCTGTATCGATTGTGAGTCATAGGTACTCATTTCTATGGAAAACCACTCTAATAGCGGGAGTACGTGGGAGTCGAACCCACCTCGCCCTGGTTTACAGGGCCACACGCGGTTTTGAAGACCGGGGGAGCCACCACCTCTAACTTGTTTATTTACAATAGGTTAATGGTCGCTCCATTCCTCCCTGTTGCCCAGATTTCAACCCATTTCTGAATCGGGTTATCCCGTACTTTCAAATATATTTTATATGGCACTTTTATTTTAAGATCTCTTAATTCAATACAAAATTAATCAATATCAATAATGATGATTATGAGTATAAGTCAAAATGTTGACAAGGCCCTTGAGATTATTAGGTCATAAAAATTTAAAAATAACCGAGCGGTATGCCCTTCTGTCGCCGGAACATATTCAGGTACAAATTGAATGCTTCTGAATTGGTATATTTTCCAATCAGGTATAAGTATTTCCCTAAACACTTATTATTATTTAATTTATATTTATTATATTATATCATGAGTGTCCGGTTTAAAATCGAAAAATACAAATTTGGTTATTTTCCGGTTTACCAGGTGGTTTTATAAATTTATTATTTATCAAATCTTTCAAGGATTTTCTTTCAAAAATATTCACCTGAATTATTCTGAATAAGGTTTGAACAGACTGTTTTGTTTTATGCAAGAACTTATAGAAACTAATCATCAGATAGGCGATCATCGCAATCCACACCTGAGTCATTACGGCATTACGGCTGGTTCCAAAGAATCTTTTGATTTTCAGATTTTGTTTAATGTTTTTAAAGAATGTTTCAATGTCCCAGCGCGATTTATAAATGTCAGCTATTGTCTGGGCATCATTCTCAAGATCATTTGAAAGGAATATGATTGTTTTATCTTTCTCTGCGTCATAATAGCGAATCTTTCTAAAAGGATGCGGGCATTTTTTATGTGTAGCATACACGGTAAATTCAATGATTTCATCACTCA
>JAGLYF010000231.1 GCA_023132435.1 Calditrichia bacterium
ACATATTTTTCAGGCCGGGTTGAAAGGTAAACATCATACTCTTTAAAACCAAACGTTTGCAGCATAAAGATCGTGAACTTTAGAACCCGCTGAATTTCTTCGGTCAGTTGTGCTGGTGTACAATAAATATGTGCATCATCCTGTGTAAATCCTCGTACCCTCATCAATCCATGTAACACACCAGATCGCTCATAACGGTAAACCGTTCCCAGCTCGGCAAATCGAACCGGTAAATCCCGGTAACTGCGGATTTTTGAGTTGTAAATCGTCATGTGAAACGGACAATTCATCGGTTTTAGTTGGTATTCTACATTTTCAACCGGAATTGGTGCATACATGTTTTCCTGATAATAACTGGTGTGACCACTCTTATCCCAGAGATCTAATTTAGCCACATGAGGCGTATATACCAGTTCATACCCATTTTTAAAATGCTCTTGTTTCCAGAAATCTTCAATAACATTTCTGATCAGGGCTCCTTTTGGATGCCAAAGGATCAATCCCCCGCCTACTTCTTCCTGAATTGAGAACAGCTCAAGCTTTCTACCTAGTTTTCTATGGTCTCTCTTTTTGGCTTCTTCAATTCGAAACAAATGCTGTTTCAGACGTTTTTTATCCGGATAGGCGGTAGCGTAAAGACGTTGCAGCATTTTATTGTGCTCATCACCACGCCAATATGCACCGGCCACTGACAGCAATTTAAAATTTTTCCCTAATTTTCCGGTAGATGGTACATGAGGACCACGGCATAAATCCGTAAATTCACCCTGGCTGTAAGCACTTATATCGCCTTCAATACCTTCTATCAAATCAATTTTCAAATATTCATCCATTGATTTGAATAATTTAATTGCTTTGTTGCGGGTTAATTCCTTTCGGGTCACGGCCAAATCTTCATCAACTATTTTTTTCATTTCCTCTTCAATAGCCTCGAAATCCTCAGGAGTTAGCATCTTATCCAGTTCAATATCATAATAAAATCCATCATCGATGGGCGGACCAATTCCCAGCTGCGCTTTGGGATAAAGACGTTTTACCGCTTGCGCCATTAAATGTGCCGATGAATGCCAAAATACATCACGCCCCTCTTCATCATCAAAAGTGAGAATGCGTACAGGTCCACTCTCGTTAATCGGTTCCTGAAGACCAAAAAGATGATCATTAACCTGTGCAGCGACGGCGTTCTTCGCCAATCCGGCACTTATCCCTTCAGCTATTTTTTCCGCATTAATGCCATAGGGAAATGACTTCGATACGCCATCAGGAAAGATTAATTTTATTTTATTATTCTCACTACTCATCATACTTTACAACCAATTATAATGGTTAATATATTACAAACCACGAGCAAATGTTGACCCGTGGTTTATGGTGGGACGAGCGAGACTTGAACTCACGACCTCTACGATGTCAACGTAGCGCTCTAACCAAGACTGAGCTACCGTCCCTTAACTTCATAAAAAACAGTTAGCAAATTTAATTCCTTTACAGAGTAAAATCAATGGCTTTTTGTTTTTGTCCCGTTGATATATGATCTTATTGTAACCAATTTAATAATTCGGACTTGAATTCAGAGTAATCATCCGAAACCCGGATTGATTTCTTCTGTTTTTCAAGGCATTCCTGCAATCGTTCCGGCATATCGATCTTTTTATTGATTACAGGGGAGACAATATCCAGGAATTTTGCTGGATGGGCGGTTTCCAGAATAATACGATGGCTTTTTTTTTCAGACTGCCCTCTCACATTTTTTAAGGCCTGGTATCCTACTGCTCCATGAGGATCAATTAAGTAGCCGAATTTTTTATAGACTTCCCTTATTCCCTTTTTGATCATATCATCTGATACACTGTAACTCTCTATTATCTCCTGTATTTCTCCCCTGTCCTGATTAAATAAATCGACGATTCTGTCAAAATTACTCGGATTTCCCACATCCATCGCATTTGAAAGGGTTTTAACCGCTGTTTTGGGGCTATATTCGCCTGTAGTGAGATAATGCGCGAAAACATCATTTTCATTTACAGCAGCGATAAACTTTTGTACCGGAAGCCCGAGTTTATAAGCGATGATACCTGCGGTCAAATTGCCAAAATTGCCACAAGGAACCGAAAATAAAATTGAATCCTTATGATTTGGTGATTTGGCATAAGCATTAAAATAATAAAATGACTGTGGTAATAACCGGGCTATATTTATCGAATTAGCCGATGATAATATATAATCTTTTTTTAATTGACTATCCAGAAATGCTGTTTTTACCAGTCTTTGGCATTCATCAAAGGTACCCTCAATCTCAAATGCCTGTACATTTTTTTCCAGTGTTGTCAATTGTTGCTCCTGGATCTTGCTAACCTTCCCATTGGGATATAATAAGGCAACCTTTATTCTTTCATTCCCATAAAACCCATGTGCAACAGCACTACCCGTATCTCCGGAAGTTGCTACCAATATAACAATATTTTTGTCTTCTCCACGTGTAAAAAAAGACATCGTATTGGCCAGAAATCGCGCTCCGAAATCTTTAAATGCCAGTGTCGGTCCGTGAAATAATTCCAGAACAGATAATTGCTCAGAAAGCTGTATCAGAGGGGCGTCAAATGTAATTGTTCGCTCAATAATCGATTGAAGATCGTTATCAGAAATATTATCTACAAATATTCTGGCGATATCAAATGAAATTTCCTGAAATGACAGATTCTTAAGTGAATCAATATAAGATCTATTTAAAGGAGGAAGTTCAACCGGTAAATATAGCCCGCCATCAGGTGCGATGCCGTTAAGAACAGCTTCACGAAAATTCACCCGGTGCTGATGATCTTTAGTACTATAGAATTGCATTAATCTTTTAGAACTTTCGGTCCGGAATTATTTATTTTAGAAACAAATGTTTCAAACGGAATATTATTCGGATTATAATAATTGGTTATTTCATCGCATATTATAT
>JAGLYF010000232.1 GCA_023132435.1 Calditrichia bacterium
CCATAAAAATCAGGTATCTGTTTGGCTCTGGCTGGCTCTATGATCGGATCAGAAATCGATCTTTTTAGCAATTCGAAGTCTGATTCGTAGAGAGCAGCGATAACCGCAGCAGTATTGCTCCACTGGTTGGTTGCTTGTATCAATGACACTTTTTCCGGAAGCATTTTTCTTGATTCTGCTGTATTTATTTCAATTTGCGGGTGTATAATTACACAGTATAAACTTTCCGGTACAGGGATTGATATGATATCAACAGGATCTTCGCTCCTTACAAGTACAAATCCTCCGTATAAACATGCAGCAGAATTATCTAAATGAATATTATCACCACTCGCTATTTTCTCCCCCTCAACAGCGAATTTTAACAGAATTTCATTTGGTAGTTTTGTTTTCAACATCTGATTCAGGGCAAATATGCCTCCAACTGCGCTGGCCGCACTTGAACCCAGACCACTTTTTATAGGCATCCCTTTATGTAAAGAGATACTTATACCAAAATCGGCATTGAGATAATCCAGCATAGAAGATATTGAAACACCAACAGTATTTTTATTGATATCCAGTGGTAATGAGGAATTACCGGTGATTTCTGTAATTTCCACACCGGGACTGGATTTCATTGCTAATTTGATCTCATCACCCGGTTCATTCAGGGCAAAAGCAAAGACATCAAATCCACATCCAACATTTGCAACCGTTGCGGGAGAAAAAACATGAATACTATCCGTCGACCGTTTATCCATTTTGAGGGAAGAGTCCTTTTTTTATCAGGAGCTCGGCGCATAAGAGCGCACCACCGGCAGCACCACGCATTGTATTATGAGATAAAACAACAAATTTATAGTCAAATATAGGACATTCCTTCAGCCGGCCAACAGATACGGCCATACCATTTTCAATAGTCCGATGTAACCTCGGTTGAGGATAATCAGGTTCATCAAAGTAATATATAGGCTTCTCTGGCGCCGTTGGTAAATTTAAAGATTGTGGTTCACCTTTAAAATTACGCCAGGCTTCAATTATTTTCTCTTTTGTGGTTTTTTCTTTTAGTCTTACCTGAACCGATTCCAAATGTCCGTCGATAACAGAAACACGATTACATTGTGCGCTCATCTTGAAATTTTTTAATTTGACCGAATTATTTTCCAGTGTACCAAGTATTTTTAAAGGTTCACTTTCAATTTTTTCTTCTTCACCGCTGATATATGGAACGATATTATCAATTATTGAAAGACTGGAGACCCCCGGAAATCCTGCACCTGATACAGCTTGCATGGTTACGACATTAACCTCATCGATCCCAAAAGCATCTTCCAGAGGTTTTAATGACAGCGTAAGACCGATCGTTGAACAATTTGGATTAGTTATTATCATTCCACCATTATATTGCTGGGAGGTTACCAGGTCCAGATGATCTGAATTCACTTCAGGTATAAGTAAAGGAACATCCTCATCAAACCTGTGATTTTTTGCATTGGAAACAACGGTATATCCCGCTTTTGCGTATTCAGTTTCGATTTCCCCGGCAACACCGGAATCAAGTCCGGAAAAAACGAACCGGACTTTATTATTTGGTATACACCTGTCAATTATTAGATCCGCAACACTATTGGGTATTGGAGTGGGTAAAAACCAGTTGACCACATCCTTATAAGTTTTTCCGGCAGATCTGTCGGATGCCATTACTTCCACAGTTTCAAAAAAGGGATGGTTATCAATGAGTTGAATAAACTTCTGCCCCACACTGCCTGTTGCCCCGAGTATTCCGACAGATATTTTTTTACTCGTATTCATTTTATTATCCAATTTTTCAATTTATTTTTTGTCATCCCGCAGGGATCTTTGCTGTTGTCGATAAATCTGTTGCAAGCAACTGCAAAGATCCATAACAGGATGACACCGTATAGATCCTTTCACATATTGGCCGTTGAGAACTAAATATTGCAGTCTATATTAGCACTACGAACTACGAGATATTCTCAATACATCCGCCAATACTCCGGCAGCGGTTAAATCAGCACCTGCTCCCGGCCCCCTGATAGTGAGGGGATGTTCCTTGTAATAGTTCGTATAAATACTTACGATGTTTTCATTCCCCTGAAGTACGAAAAAAGGATGTTCTTTACCAATTTTCTCCAATGCGGTTTTTCCCTTACCGTTGGCAAAACTGGCAATATACCGTAGAACTTTGCCTTCTTCCTGTGCTTCCTCACGAAGTTCCTCCATGGAAGCATCATTTTTTTTTAAAATTCTTAAAAATTCATTAATGTTTTTAATGTTTCTTGCTTCTTTCGGAATTAGATTTTGTATCGTGATATCCTTGAAATCATATAAATAACCGGCTTCCCGGATTAATATAAGAAGTTTTCGGCCTGTATCTAAGCCATTTAAGTCATCTCGTGGATCTGGTTCCGTAAATCCATTATTTTCGGCATTTATAACAGACTCACTGAATGAGCAATTTTCGTTAAATATATTAAAAATATAGCTTAAAGTCCCCGATAAAACCCCTTCAATTTTAGTAATTTTGTCACCTGTTGCCACAATATCCTGAATTGTGGTTATGATAGGCATTGCCGAACCTACATTAGTCTCATAAAGAAATTTTAGATTATGATTTTCCACGTCCTGGCGTAATTTTGTATAATAAGTACTTGCTGATGAATTAGCGATTTTATTCGCCGTTACAATTGAAATATTTGCTTTTATTACTTCCCGGTATTTTTCTGCTATTGACTGATCAGCTGTACAATCAATAAAGATACTATTGGGAAGATTATGACTATGAAGATTATTTATATACTTTTCAATGTTCATTTTACTTTTAGAAGAAGAAAGCACCTTTTCCCACTGATCAAGTGGTATCCCATTGGTATCAAAATGCATTTTTTTACTATTGGCGAGTCCAACTAATCTGATTGATACGCGATAGCGCTTAGATAGAATATCGGATTGTCTTTGAACCTGCTGAAGAAATGTGCTACCAATAAGTCCGGTGCCAACCAGGTACAAATTTAAAGATTTGGTCGCTGAAAGAAAAAAGGCATCATGAAGCGCATTAAGAGCTTTTGTCTCATCTTTTTTTTCAATTACTGTCGATATGATCCGTTCAGATGATCCCTGGGCAATAGCAGAAATATTAATCGAGTTATTGCCTAAGGTCTGAAATACTTTTCCGGCGATACCCGGTGTATGGCGCATCTTTTCACCCACCACAGCAACAATCGAGAAGTCATTTTCGGGTCTGATTTCACTGATAATCCCGTCTTTGATCTCATATTTAAATTCCTCTTTTAGCGATTCAACAGCATGATGACTGGTTTTGGGTAGTATGGCGAAACATACGGAATGCTCAGAGGATGCCTGTGTTATCAGGATGATATTTATATTTTTTTTAGCAAGAGAAGAAAATATCCTCTCAGCTATACCCACAGCTCCGATCATCCCACTTCCCTGCACCCTGATAAGGGTTATGTCATCGATGGATGAGATGCCCCTTACCGGATTTTTTGATTTTGTATGTTTATTACTTATATGGGTGCCAATAAACTCCGGGTTTAATGTGTTTTTTATCAAGATCGGAATTTTTTTGCTTAATGCCGGATGAATAGTCGGCGGATATATCACCTTTGCGCCAAAGTGGGATAGTTCCATCGCCTCTTCATAAGTCATATGATCGATTGGAAAATTATTTCTAACCTTTCTTGGGTCTACAGTTAGAACACCATTTACATCGGTCCATAATTCAATACGTTTTGCATCCAAAGCAGCCCCAAGTAAAGAAGCGGTTAAATCGGAACCGCCTCTCCCTAGTGTAATTGTCTCATTCTGGTCTGTTGAAGCTATAAAGCCGGTTACAATTTGGAGTTTTTTATTCTTTTTGAAATAATCCATGATATTTTTATTCGTAATTCGATAGTTAATCCTTCCATTTCCAAATGAATTGTCTGTTATTATTATGTCCCGCGCATCCAGATAATCATTTTCGATACCATCTTCTGTCAGGGCCGAACTAACAGAGAGGGATGAAAGTCTTTCACCAAAACTCATCAGATAATCTTGGGTTTTGGCTGTGAGTTCGCGGAGCAAATAAATTCCATGAAGAATTTCAGAAAGATCATTAAAAAGTGATTTAATTCTTTTTATAAGAGTATCTTTATTTGATTTTGTTGTTAAAGATTTGGCCGTCTGCAAATGTCTTTCTTTGATTTCCTCCAGGATAACTAAATACTTCTTGTCTCCTTTTGCGGCCAATTGGCCTGCCTTAATCAAAGAATCAGTAATACCCTGATAAGCGGAAAGAATAACCGCGCCACGTTCTTTACCCTTAAATTTATCTCCGATTATTTGAATAACAGATTTAATTCTCTGTGGATTTCCTACAGAAGAACCACCAAATTTTAAAATTATCAATCTATATTTCCTTATTTTTTACCACAAAGGACGCAAAGTAGGCACAAAGTACACAAAGACAAAATAATTTTAAAAACTTTGTGATCTTTGTGTCTTCTTAGTGAACTTTGTGTTTAAAACAATTCATATTTTGGTCAAATTGAATAAATATACAATAATTACGATTAAATATAAGAATCGATCGACTAAGGTACAAATTAAGATATTTGCTATTCATTAATTCAAGTTAAACAGTTTCAATGAATCAGTATCAAATACTACGCACAAAAGATCGTTAAGATGCTATAAAGACAAAAAAAATACCCTCTTAACCTATCTAAAAATGCTCATATTATAATACCCTTTTATCCAGATCCACAGTGCATTTTATGAAGAAATAGTCTTTGTCAGTTGATACAGTTGCCCTAATTCTTCCATATCAAGCGTCTGACGATAGATATCCATCTCATCAATGCCCAAAAAAAAAAAACCTTGATTCCAAAAATTGAGCCCGTAAGCCGCCACTTCCCACTTCCTACTTCTTATTTATACTGAGTTAACTCATTTTATTGGATTTGATGACGATTTTTACCGGTTTTTCGGACTTATATTTAATCCAAACCACCACCACAGGATTACCTTCAATATTAAACTCAACGCCATAACGGAAATCCTTGCCTTCCAGTACAGATTTACCATCTACTTCCAGCGCGAGGTTACCGATTGACCACTTTTGCAAAACAAAGGCAGGATTAACCACTGGAGATTCTTTTGTAGCCTGAAGTATAAATACAAGACTGTTTGGATTTGCGGTTGTCTCCAAAACATAAGCACGTTGCGTGTAATCATAGCCTTCGCTTTTCCAACCGGAATCGTCTAATTTCAATTCTGCAGGATAATTCCAGGACCGTGCCAAGGCAACCAATGTTTTTGGGTCCTTATTGGTCATACCATAAAGAGCTGCTTCCCCATTGGGATCACCCCAGCTAAGCGAGGAATGTGCAGTTCTGTCAGGTGCAAAAGCACTGCGACCGTCGGACACAATCTGAGCAACCGGCCAGTGATTCCACCAGGGAAAATGTGAATATTCCGGCCGGACCTCTAAATTAAACACATCAAATCCCCCACCTTCTCTGAAAATCAGAAAAGGTTTGTATTCCGATTTGAAATGAACATATTGTATATTTGCCTCGGGCAAATCAAATACCGGATAACCATGTTCCCAGGTGTAAGATTTACTCTCCCCTTTCATGTTCAATAAGGTACAGGCTTCTAATTCGATGTTATCTTCCGGTCTTGTGCCAGGTTCATTGAGCAGAATTGTCTCCTGCCAACCGCCACGTCCGGGCAGTACCTTACGTACGCCTACACCATCAGGATAGATGTAATACACCTCATTTCCCCATTCGCCAAAACCTGTATTATTCGGTAAATCCTTCTGCCGGAATTTGACATCCATCTGCAGATAACGCCAGTTAACCACTTTTCTGGCATCATTGTTTTCAATGATAGCTACCCGTGAACTACGACATTGTGTATCGGACATGTGTTCGATACATCCGGTCGGCATCTCTTCACGTGGTCCCTGGGACAAAAACCAGTTATTTCCAGTTTCCCGGCTCTGATCAGCCATCCATTTTCCGTTCTCTGATACCCAGCATGATGAATAGCGTGTCCCACGCCAAAACATCACATTTATGGGTATTTCATCAAACTGAACGACCACATCCATGAAATCTCCCACCGGCCAGATTGAGTCCCACTCAGGATAGAATTTTAAACGGGTATAATTCGCAGAAAAACGTCCGGAAGAAGAAACTTTTGGAAATTTCCGGGGCTGAAATTCGGGAGGGTTTTCCGGTTTGACCGAGTTATAAATACTCTTTATTTCGCTGGCTGTAAGTGATTTTCCGTGTATCTTGAGTTCATCAACAATACCATCCAGGGTATAGCGGGAAGGATAGGTTGCCCAATCACGAATCGGATCGGTCGGAGGCAACATCTCACGATTCATACCCATCCGAAATCCTTTTCTGAGATCACTATAAGCGATGCCATAATCGAATTCAAAGTCATTATAGATATTATGTAATTCCCCATTAACATATATTGCCAATCCATCCTCTGGGCTATAGGTGCCAACCACGTGATACCACTTATTTAGATCCATACTCCATTTTTTACCTGGAAGCAATTTTGAATTGCATTCATGCCAGACCGATGTGGCGTCAGAAACATGAAAGCCGACGCGACCCCGGGAGTCCACACCAAAATAAAATCCGGTAACTTTATATTTTCCAATAGTTAAGATCGGTGCCCAATTCCAGGGATATGCCCCTAGGGATACCCAGGCTTCAATACTTATATCCCGTGGACGTTGAAATCCTTCATCATCTTCTTCTTCATCCCCTCTTCTTCCGATCCATTTTCTTGGTGTTCCTTCGATATAAGATGAAAATCCGTCAAATTTTACAGCCTGACCCTTCACACCAGGTACCGGATTTGCCAATCCATGGATTGCGAATTTTTCACCCGAAATAGACTCGATTGTACCAAATTCTGCTTCATCCTCCTCCTCCTCATCGGTCATTTCATTGATACTTTTTATATCATCAAATTTCCACCAGCAAATCACACCATCATCCTGCTGTGCGAACAACGGGACAGCAAACAAAATCAAAATAATGAATACATTACACGATACTCTCATAACATCCTCTCTTCATATTTAGTTTATTAATCATTTAAATATATCGTCCCTTCACGATTATCCACGAATTTAAGCACGAATTTCACGAATTAGTCAACGAGTATTTAACCTGGATAATTCATTTCTCGCAATGACGCAACGAATATGAAGATAAAATCACAAATAATAAATTCCAAATGACAAATAAAATCCAATTTCTAATTACCAAAATGACTCTCATCAACCAATTTACAATTTGGTCATTCGTATTTGATAATTATTTGAGATTTGTTATTTGAAACATTGCGTCTTATCGCCTTTGCGTGAAATATTTATGCTATTGTAGCCAAAAACTTTGTTATTTTAGCAAAATTTTAAAAAACTTTTATCCACGGATTACACTGATTTGCACGGATTAAAACTAAAATAATAATAATTTTTAAATGAAATCCGTGTCAATTCGTGTAATCCGTGGACTTCTTTTCTTTGTTTGCAGCCCTGGGCCGCGCTATGAATAGATCAGGCTAATTATTTAAGGAGAATTTTCGCAGTTTTATCTGATTTTAAATCCAGCCAGGCAATCCAATAGTTGACGTCGTTTAAGGCATATCGCCAGTGAACGACCACTCTGGCACGATTATTTTCAATAATCCGAACATGTGAATACCGGCATTGTTTGTCTGACATCGGCTCACTGGAGCCAATCGTCTCCCAGGTTTCCGTAAATTCATTATTATACCAGATATTATTTTCCGTAACCCAGTGTGGAATATAATTGGTACCTCGCCAAAAAATAAATTGAAAAGGGGCGATATCGAACCGCACAACAACATCTGCGTAAGGCCCTACCCGCCAGTCTTTATCCCATTCCGGATAGTATTTTAATTTGGTATAATATGCGCCAAAGTCGTCCTGAATCTGTGGTCCTGTGGGTAACAACGGAAGAGGTTTTGGTTTATTCTCAAATTCTCTGATAGAATCAATAGTTGATCGATCCTGGCCAAAAAGTATTACCGGAATAATTAGAATTACTAACCTTATCAGATTTGATTTTGATTGTAGATAAAGTTTCATTTTTATCCTCTTTTGGGTTTAAAAAGATTCAAATTTGATGTAGAAGACACACACCATTTTAATTCCCCAACGGGGGAATTATATATTAGCCCAGGGCATCGCCCTGGGTATGTGTAATTGAATGATTGATCAACCCTGATGGGGTTGAATAGTTCATTCATGGCCGGTTATTTTCCCAGGATTGATTACATAAATTATTATTCCCTTTAATGGAATTTATTTTTATTGGAACATTGTACACAGGGCGTTGCCCTGTGCTATTATATTTTTCTCCTGCGGAGAAACAACTATACCCACAATCCATCGTGATATTTATGATACATCCATTCCAGATTTTTATTTTTATAAAAGGGGGAGAGCGACATTCTAATTTCATCCATTCTCTCCTTATTTAGCGGTTTAAATGTCCTAACCAACTCTATATTTTCTTTTAACACTTTCATACTGTCCGTTCCGATTACTACTCCATTGACATGGTTCAGGGAAAGCGCATATTTGATCAAATTTATTGCTGAAATGCCGGCAACCGTCTCTCTTGGACGAATTACTTTCATCACCATCACTCCCATTCCTTTTTTCGCCGCTGCCAAAACAGCTTTTTCTTCAAACTTATCACCATCATTAGAGTAATGATTCAGGGCAACCAACATTGTATCAAAATTATAATCTGTCGCGGCTTTAGCCATGGCAGTATCGGAACTATGTCCACTAAAACCGATAAATTTAGTAATCCCCTGCTCTTTCATTGAAAGAAGGACATCGTATAATCCACCTTTTTTGGTGATATCTTTCAGATCATCTAAATCTTCCACAGCATGTACTTTTAAGATATCCACATGATCTGTTTGAAGTCTGGTAAGGCTCTCTTCGATATGCCTTTTTGTATCTTCCGGATCTCTGGCACTGCATTTTGTCGAAATAAAAACTTCTTTCCGGCGATTTTTTAATATTTGACCGAGTCGTTCCTCACTAATGATCGAATCTCTAGTGTAATCATGGGCCGTATCCCAATAATAAAAACCATTATCCAATGCATATGTTAGAATACTCTGTGCCTCTTCCTCATCATCTATAGAGCAGAATCTCGAACCGGTACCCAGGGCTACAAGTGGGATCTGCACCCCTGTATTTCCAAGTATTCGAGTTGGGAGGCTTTTTGGATTAAATCGATCCGATTCGAAGGCATGTATCAAATTTGGTTCAATTGCCAGCGCGGCTGTAGTCGCAGAAGTAATTTTAATAAACTCTCTACGTGATATTTTTTTGCTTTCCATTAATGATACCCCCATTATTTAACTGTTATTAAGCCATTTACGCAATGTGACCGTATCATTTTTCATCGCATCTATCCAATTTTCTATCTTTTTTGTTCCTGATCCTTCAACTTCATACTCATAGTGCATGGTTACAGGCCCGGAAAAATTAAATTCTTTCAACATACCAAAAAAATCAGGATCTATAGAACCCTCTCCCAGCGGGCACCAGCGTACTTCCGCTTGTTCATCATCCTCATAATTCCAGCGAAAATCTTTAACGATGACCGCTTTTATATATGATTTCATCCTGTGGAAATGAATTGGCCAGGCATAACCACCCTCAACTGTGGCATGACCGATATCAAAATGAATACCAATATGATCCGGATCGATATCTTTTAGCAAGCCATAGATATCCCAAATGGGGGCACCAATTGATTTGCTACCCGAATGGTTTTGATAGACACCGACAATATTATATTTCTTATTTAATTCAGCCAATTCAATTAGTTGTGATCGACAGTTTTTCAATTGTTTGTCGATACTCTTTGAAAAATCATAATTCCACCAGCCCATTCGATAGTATTTGATTCCTAATGTACTCGCTGTTTTTAATATTCGCTCAGTGAATTCCTCGCCAGGGTTATGTATCGACGTTGCCATTACCTGTAAGGTCAGATTGTGTTTTTTCAGTGCTTCAACCATCCTGGGCAGGTCATCTTCAACACGTTCCGGTAAAACATGACCACCAGGACGTACAGGACATTCTATGCCATCCCAACCTATTTCTGATGCTACTCGGGCTGTTTCTTCGTATGATAATGTTTGGAGTTCTTTTGTAAAACCACCAACCCCAATTAGATTCTTTAATGAGGACATTGAAATACCTGGTAGGCCGGAGGCAATAGCCCCGGTCATGAAGGCGCTTGTTTTAACGAATTTTCTACGGTTCATCATTTACTGTATTCCTCGTATATTATCAACGCTTTTTTAATTCTTGCTCACATGGTCATTCCAGCGAAAGCTGGAATTCATTTGTATAATATAAGATATAAGTTTTACATGGATCCCTGCTTTCGCAGGGATGACTTGAAAATGTACTTTAAAAAGGACCTCATCCCTGGCCCCTCTCCTGGGGATTAAAGGTGGCCATGGGGTGAGTTCCGCTTATTCGTAAAATAACACATTTGTCGGGATCTCCTGTTTATCGACACCTGGACATTTATAGCTGACCTTTAATCCTTTTCCACCATAACCCTGGAAAAAATTCAATTTTATCGGATGCAGGCCCTTATTTAGAGCGATATCCCCTGATTTTTCTGTCATTCCATGAGTATAATCATTATCTACGACCAGTTCATTGTGGATAAATAGTTTTGTACCATCATCAGAACTTGAATAGAAAGTATAAATGCCATCAGCAGGGATCTTGACATAACCATTAAATTGAAGGGCAAAATATTCATCGCGTTCAATGATTTCCAGATTTATTAGTTTTGCATTACCGGTGGATTTCGCAGACAGACTCTCAAAATCAGGAAGCTTTTCCAGCTCTTTTTCTTCCAGTTCAGAATACTCATAAGAAATTCCTGACTTTAAGTCTTCTTTGATGATCGGGTCAGTAAAACTGACTTTATTGAATGTCGTTTCGCTGATATCACTTGCCGTTCCATCCTCAAACACAGTAAAGGCCTTTATCGTATGAGTATCCTTGATAATAACAGGTTTGGTGAATTGTTGAGAATTATTATTGGGATCTGTCTCATCCAAAGTATAATAAATCTGTCCCTTACGGATTTCATTTGATAATGATATCGACAGGGAGGTTGTAAATATATTGTGCTCTGCTTCAATTACGGGGGGTAAATATCCCTGATTTACTCTTTTAACGGTGGCCGGATCCATTTTGATAACGGCCCTGTCATACGTCATCAGACCGTTTACCTCAACTTCAACGTCAGTCGTCTGAGTATAGACAGCCGCTGAAAGACCCTTTCTAATCATAGGCTGTAGATCACGGAATAAGTTGGTGTAAGCTTTTGTAAGTTCTTCTGCATTTTCATAACTGCGATATCCCCAATTATCAGAGATTTGCCAGGTATGTCCCTCAAGATGTAATCCCAACCCACCAAATTCACCAAGAACAATGACCCGTTTTTTTTCCGGCTCCGGCATAGCAGGACCCGGATAGGCATGAATATCATTAACATCACCAACTCCCCGGTCAGCCCAACCGCTGGCATTATTTACCAACCGGCTCGAATCAAGCGTCTTAATAAATTGTGAAATCTTTTCCGTTTCATACTGTCCCCATCCCTCATTAAAGGGTACCCACATGACGATACTGGGATGATTACCGTATTGGGTGACCATTTCCCTTAACTCATTTTCAAACTGAGTAGCAGATTCTTTTGTTCTCTTTATATCGGGCTCATCCGGATCGATGTACTCATCTCCACTGGGCATATCCTGCCAGACAAGAAGGCCAAGTTTGTCGCACCAGTAATACCACCGTTCCGGTTCTACCTTAACATGCTTCCGTGCCATATTAAATCCAAGTTTTTTGGTAATCTCAATATCATATTTTAATGCTTCATCTGTGGGCGCCGTATAGAGACCATCCGGCCACCAGCCCTGATCGAGCGGTCCTAACTGGAAGACGAATTCATTATTGAGAAAAATTTTGGGTATATTGCTTCCGTATTTCGATATCGATATTTTCCGCATTCCCACATAACTTTTAATCTCATCTTTCAGATTTCCAACAGCATCCAGTAAGTTAATTTCCAGATCATATAATACCGGATTATCCGGAGTCCACAGTTGTTGATTTTCTATATCAAATGAAATCGCGTTGCCTGGCCCGGTATGTACCTGAGATAGCTGTTTTCCGCCCAGAGATAAGTTTGACATTAACAGATAGTCGTGCTCTGAATCAGCTATTGAAAGTTCTATATCCAGTCTGGCCTGATCGATATCAGGTATTATTTTAATGGATTTTATATACAGTTTACTGACCGGTTCCAGCCAGACTGTCTGCCAGATACCGGTGACCGAAGTATACCAGATCCCCCTGGGCTCACTAACCTGTTTTCCTCTTGGTTGGGTACCCTGATCAACCGGATCCCACACTTTTATAACTAATTCTTGTGGTTTTTTGTCTATGAGATAATCAGTGATATCAAATGAAAATGAATCATAACCACCCTTATGACTGCCCAACAGATTTTCATTAATCCATACAGTGGTTTCCCAATCAACCGCACCAAAATGGAGCAGAACACGTTCTTTATCTTGCCAATCATAAGGGATTACAAACGATCGCCGATACCACAGTTCTTTTTCCTTCCCAACCATCAAATTTACACCGGAAAGTGCCGATTCCACCGGGAATGGTACTAAAATCTTACCATCATATCGTTGAGGTTTTTCACTACCCTTGTCAATTATCATATAGTCCCAGAGGCCATTAAGATTAAGCCAATCTTCTCTGACCAATTGAGGGCGTGGATATTCGGGAAGGACATTCTCAGGTGTAATTTCATCCGCCCATTTTGTCAAAAGCGATCCTTCGGCGGGTTTCCAATCAGATTTATCTTCACTGCATCCTATTATGCCAAGTGCCATAAAGGAGATGAGTAATATGATGGTAAAATTAGAATATGTCATTGATTTTCCTCTCATAGAATTAATGGAACGCGGATGACACGGATGACGCTGATTCACGCGGATTTTTATTATAAATTTAGTCTCAAGTTGTACTTGAGAGCTATATATCCGATTGATAAAAGTCAACTAAAAAAAGCGGAGCAAAAAGATTTTTACTCCGCTCTCCTTAAGACCACAAAACATATTCGGTTCAGAAGGTATAACACATAATGCCAATAATCAGGTAAGGCTTAATCCCATAACTGAACCGTTAGGGTGCACCCGCTTCATAGATGGAAACTATAGCCTCTTCAGAAAGAACGCTTTGGAAGAACTTTACATCATCCATATTTCCTTGTAAGGTACCCGGCCAATCTGCACCGGGCTCTTCCCAAGCGGCACCCATGGTGATAACCATTTCACCATCATCGCGCCACTCACCAAAATCGCTACTAAAATACCATTCACCATCAATCCAAACAGCTATTTCCGTTCCTTCTTTTGTCCAGGCTATGTTATGCCATTCGCCATCATTGACCGGCACCGGTTCTTCGGCACCAGCACCATCAACCCAGGATAAATCAAATCGAACTGCTCCTTCTTCAAGCCAGAGGCACTTACCGCCTTCTTCGTAAATACCATCAGCAGTTTTACCGAAGAGAAATGCGAAATCTACGTCTTCTGTCATCAACCAAAAAGTAATTGTAAACTCCGC
>JAGLYF010000233.1 GCA_023132435.1 Calditrichia bacterium
AGGAATCTCGTAACCCCATAAATTACAAGAGATTGCTTCGTTCGCATGCTCACTCGCAATGACGACAAAAACTGCATTTTGCATAAGTCTATGAGTTATTATAAATAAGGAGATAATTAAATGAACCGTTTTGTTACCACATTTCAGATTTTTATAATAATTCTTAGCATAGCAATCGGAGCTTTTGCAGGGTGTGGCGATAAAGATGAAAAAAATCCACTCTCAGAGGTTCCAGATGTCGTATTAACCGCCGCACAAAATGCTGTTGAGGGCATAGAGATCACAGAGGCAGAAATCGAAAAGACCGGTGAAGGAATAATTTATGAACTGGAAGGAACAGCGGATGGAAAGATTTATGAGATAGAAGTCTCGCCTGATGGTAAAATCATCGAAGTAGAACAGGAAGGTGTTGAGGATCAAGATAAGGACAAAGATGATGACGATGATGAGGACGAAGACGATAATGGTCACGAGCATGAGGATGAAGACCATGATGATGACGAAAATGATTAATTAATCAAGATTAAAATACATCCGTCTAACTGACGAAAGAAGATGTAGTCCATCCAACAGATGGGCTACATCCTCATTTTAGAATTGAATTGTTAAACCGACACCCTGCCCGTAAACCACAGGTTGTATATCGACTGATCCCACCGTTTGACTATTTCTTTTTACGATGGCCGAACCGACCATATATCCGATAGCTCCCCCGATTAGTAAATAAGATCCCCAGTGTTTACTGGTATTCATTCGCTGTAGCGTTGTTGCGAGAAATGAATTATTCAGGTTGTTTAAAATGTGATGGATTGATATATTTTTTGAAATGAGAAAACGAGATATTACAGTATATAACGCGACATTGTTCTTATTAATACTGGCTTCACATCTATTGGCTTCGGATAAAACAATCAGTACGACCAGAGCCATAACCGAGATAAAAATTGATGGTGTTTTGGAACAGAGAGAATGGACGATGACCGACTCGGCACCCAAACTGATTTACGTATCACCGATGATGGCAGTAGTATAGATATAAACTGGGATACACGCTGGCAGGCTTGTACCATTGATGTATGGAATTTGCATATCGCTTATGCCTGGCTGTTATGTGCTTATTGAACTAAATAAAGTTTTGTATTATGTCAGATTAATACATTTATTTCTACTAAAGCAATCGGATTAAATTTCTGCTACTAAATATTGTAATTGGACGTAGTATGTAATTCTATATAAGAAAAATCAGAATGGGAATAAACCAACTATTTAAGAAAAAATACTTTCTGGCATCATTACAATTTGCAACACTTCTTGTATTCATACTTCTTATTTACGGGGCAATTGGTGTAACTACAAATAATAAAGATTTTGCTTTAGTCTTTCGTAATACAAACTTATCAAACCTTATTGTATGGTCTTATTGGTGGCCGTTCATAATTGTTACGGCAATAATTTTAGGAAGATTTTGGTGCAGCATCTGCCCAATGGAATTAATTACGTCATTTTTTGGTAAAATCGGTTTCAGAAGAAAACCCGGGACTATTTTCAATGCTTATTATTTTTAAACAAAAAAACGTAAAAAAAGTAAAGAAATTTTTTACATCGACAACAGTTATGATATATGCTGGACTATTTTTCATATTTTTAATTAAATGGCGTATTTTTTAGAATATCTTAATGATATGTATACTAAAACAGCTTACCCACATCAGGTCGCACATAACGAATCGGCTTCGCACCGGATCGCGTAGCGTCCATACCCCCCCCCCTTGGAGCGGTATATGTTATCTATACATCGGATGAAATCCGACCCAATTTCTCCCCCTTTATCCAGAAGAAGATCAAATCCAATATCCCGCTGGAGTTTTATCAATCGTTGCAGGTTTGCTTGTTTTTCATGTTCTGTCTTCCAGGGCACATATTCTCCGTAGTCATGATTTCCCAGGATCTTATATTTTTTCATAAAGTTGATAACTTATAATCACGGCAAGAACAGCCCCGCAAATGTAAAAAAAAGGCAAGGTTTTTCTGGCTATTAATTTTAAGGCAAGGCGCGGATCCTCTTTGGGATTGACATGAACAGAATAGGATCTTAGTAAAATGAACCAGATTAAGAACGCGAGAAGGGTTCCACCAACTATATCAATAAAAAGATGCTGTTTTACCAGAACCGTGGATAGTATAATCAATCCGGCCAGTAACAGAATGAGCAACTCGTAAATTTTTTTCATACCCTGTTTTTTGCAGGTTAAGTAAATAATCCAGGCAAAGGATACATGCAAACTGGGAAAATTCTGAGCTCCCGGACGAAAGTCGTTTAGATAAATAAATTTCAAAAGGTTTTCTGAGATTGATGCGCCCAGCTGCTGTCTTGGAAAAGCAATCGGTAGTAGCAAATGTCCGATAAAAGCAACGAAAGTGCACATGGCAAATGCAATCAGGGCTAAATTAAAGCGGTGCCAGTTCTTTACTACAAAAAGAGGTACCATAGGGAAAATATAGCAGAGAATATAGAACCACACAAAACCGGGCAGCAAAGGGATTCGTTTATCAATTGACGATGTGAGATCACTTGTCGGCAGACTATTGGCATACAGACCTTCCAAAATAAAAACAGATGCCCAGACAATGTAGAAAATAAGTATGATTTTCAAATAATCTTTGCGTATCTCAGACATAATTAATTGAGGTTTTTTTGATAGATTCGAAATCTTTTGTACACGATACCGCCGATTTTTTCCATTTCCGCCCGCATTTTAAGATTGGTCTCAATCTCATGATGACTGTCCATATACTCAAATCTCGCCTCTATCGCAGATTTAATGATGCTATATCCCATTAATGCATCCAGTCCCACGCCACGATATCTTTCCTTGATACCACCGATATATAGATCGAGTTTTTTTGACTGATTTCGTGCTCTGAGGATTTTTAAAAATCCAAATGGGTAAAGCCGTCCTCTGGCTTTACGTATTCCTTCTACCATATTTGGAATGCCTATGATAAAACCGATCACTTCATTGGTTTGCGTCGTCACGATCTTAATAAAGCGCGGATCGACCAGTGGGAGATAGCGATTTGCCAGATTATCCATCTCAATCGGTTCGAGAGCAGAATAACCGTAAAGATGTTCAAAGCATTCATTCATTAAAGCAAACATCGGACGTATGTATGGGACGATTTGTTTCCGGCTTGAGAATTCGACCAGAACGTAATCCCTTTTTCGATTAACTCTGGTATAGACCTTTTTAAAAAAATCTGGAATGCCCTGCGCAAAATCAACCTTGTAGACAACATAATCGATCTCTTTTTTGTAACCACTGTTCTCCAGTAGAAAAGGTATATATTTGAAGTTATAATTGGTGACCAGATTTGGTGGATGTTCAAATCCCTCGATTAAAAATCCTTCCGGGTCATGATCCGTAAAACCCATCGGGCCGATTATCTTTTGCATATGTCTGTCGCAGGCCCATTTTTCCACAAAATTTAGAAGCGCATGTGCTACCTCCGGATCATCCGGGCATTCTAAATAACCAAAACGGCCATTATTATTTTTCGATTGTTTGTTATAACGATGATTAATGATACCCGCTATCCTGCCGATCGTTTTCCCATTGCTTGCGGCCAGGGCCAGGACACAATCGCAATAAGAAAAGGCCCTATTCTTTTCAGGGCAAAAACAACCTTTGTCGTCAGCGTAAATCGGGGGCACCCAATGAGAGTGATTTTTGTGAATTTTCTCAGGGAAATAGATAAACTCACGCATTGCACGTCGTGTGTTAACTTCTTGTATTGAGATAGACATTTTATCTCCCACCGTTAATTTGTAAAATGATAGCGATGAACCTCAGCTCGCGGCTGCTGATTTGGAAAAAACCTATCATG
>JAGLYF010000234.1 GCA_023132435.1 Calditrichia bacterium
GATAAACTCAAGTCCCCACCCGGTACAAATAGCGCGAATGCTAAACGGCCCCTGTGCTAAGGTAACCTGAGCGTGATACATTTCCGCCTGGATATTCTTTGTGCAGGTCTCACTCTCAATGCCGAGTGGTTGATCAATTGTTGTTAGCAGTACTTTTGGTTGCATTGTCTCATTTTCCTTATGACTGGTTTTTTGGTATCATATGGACAGGCCCACCATAGTATTTATAATTATCAAGATGACAGGCACGAACCAACCGCTTGTTCCAGACCGTGCCGTTTGGACATCCATCACAGTTATCTTGCTCACCGTTGGGAAGAATATCAATCGGCTGCAGAATATTGATCGTTTGCACGTACAGCTTTTCAAAAAACCGGAAAGGATTTTTAAGAACCTGCCGGAAATAATTCCATCCTGTTTTGCGAATTTCCCGATCGAACAGACTAAATAGAAACATCAGCTTCCCTTTACGACTTAAGCTTGGTTTGGCATAAGCCAAATAACATCCTTTCCAGGCATGATAAAAATTCTGCATGATTTCCATGGATTTGGCACCAATATTACCATAGCGGTTCCGGGTGGATCCGATCCGGCATCCAATTGCCCATTTAAGCGATTGGCATAGAGCTGTACCGCCCAGATAGGCACAGAATTCAAAATCGGGTAATACTTTTTTGACTTCAGTATAAATATCCAGCGTTGTCAGGTTTTTGTAGTTCATATCCGTATAGAATGCCATATCGGAAAGGTCCACTTTTTTATCAGCCGCATAAAAATCGAATGGTGTCTCGGGGCTGAGCATTCTCTCGGCGATGAGGGTCATAACGCTTACTTTTTTGATGTTCTGACAGGTCCATTCGATGATATCGGGAACATAACGTAGTGCGTCCGGGAAAATCGTCGTATTGTAGGCGCAGACCAGTCCGCCTTCATCTGCCACCATATCGGCAAAGTATTGTCTCAGCGCGTTCAATTCTGTTTCATTTTTTCCAGTCCAGTCAGGACGGGCCTGATGGCTATCGACATGAAAGGTTATCCCATAAAGGCCATTCATTTTCAGCTCATGCAGTAAATCGGAAGTAATTCCAACACCATTGGTAACAAGCTGTGCTTTGATATTTCTTTCGCTGACCAGACGGACAATATCGATGATTTGAGGATGGGTGAGCGGTTCTCCTCCGGCAATCAACATCGCATCACAGCGTCGTAATCGCAGCGCGGTCTCCAGTTCATCTTCAATTTGGGCCAGTGTTTTTTGACTATTCGGATCATTGATCGTAAAACAGGCATCGCAGGTAATATTGCATTTCCTGGTTGGTTCCAACCAGGTCATAGCATTATCGCTCATGGTCCAGGGCATCCTGAAAAGACGATTTGTATCGATCTTATATTGATCTTTAACCGATGTATTAAAAGATTCATTGGTTTGTTTTGACATTTTTTCACCTATTTTATTGGGATGAAAATAATTATCTCATTTGTCTGTAGATTTATAACCATCTTCTTAAAAAAGCTAATTCAAAACTCCTGTTAATTTGCCTGCCTGCTCGATTACCTCGAGACTGTAATTCAGGTCATCAAGTGTATGAGAGGCCGTTATGATACAACGTAAGCGTGCGGTACCTCGTGGCACGACGGGGTAGGGGATTCCCTGAATAAAAAGGCCCTTTTCCTGGCAATGTTTGGCCATTATCCAGGCCTTCTCTTCATCACCACAGATGATAGGTACAATCGCTGTTTCGGTGTTCAACGTATCAAAACCTAATCCGCGTAAATGATTTATAAAATGTGATGTGTTACGTTGTAACAACTTAATCCGCTCCGGTTCGTCCTCAATGACATCAAAGGCAGTAAGAGCTGCAGCCGTTTGTGCGGGAGGTAAAGCGGCAGAGAAAATAAAAGCCCGGGCCTGGTGCTTTAGTAGCTCAATCAGTTTGGCACTGCCTGCAATATACCCTCCCACGCTGGGGATTGTCTTACTTAGAGTGCCCATCTTCACATCTATTGTATCAGATGGAAGGTCAAAATGTTCTTCAATCCCATGTCCGGTTCTACCCAGCATACCAAGAGAATGTGCTTCGTCCACCATCAGAATTGCACCATGTTGCCGACACAGTCGGGACACTTCAGGAAGATTTAAAATGTCACCATCCATGCTAAATACGGCATCTGCCACCACCATTTTATTCACATCCGGATCGGCTTGAAGAAGTAATTGTTCTAAGTGCTCCATATCATTATGACGGAAAGTAATGAATCGGGCGCCAGAAAGCCGACATCCGTCAACAATGCTGGAGTGGTTTAATTTATCACAAATTATCAGATCACCCTGTTTAACAAGGACAGAAATAGTGGATAAATTTGTTATGTAACCGCTCGAAAAAACGATGGCTGATTCCGTATCCTTAAAGCGGGCAATTCGCTTTTCCAGTTTATTGTGCAGGTTAAGCGTGCCAGACAAGAGACGCACACCATGCGTACCGGTACTAAAGCGATCAATCGCCTCCTTGGCTGCTTCATCGATTTTTGAATGGCCCAGCAAGCCAAGATAGGAGTAAGAACCGAGCATTATCATCTCTCCACGCCCCCGGACTATCACTCGTCCGTTGTGAAGCGACTCTATCGGTTCCAGATAGAAATAGAACCCTTTCGCTTTACCCCATTCAACGGGCCACATCATTTTTGGTAGTTGAAATGACTTTATCGTTATTGTTTCCATAGATTTATCCTACCCAATCTTCTAATTGCACCTGAAATATAAAATCATATCGTAGCGCTGTTGTCATATTTTTGTCACAATAATGTCATATTAATATCTGGAATCAGTTTGATCGGTCGTTGGAGGTTTAATGCGGTTCTGAATGAACTAGGAAGAGGTGTGATAAAACCGAGAGTTGTGATCTTGTCGTTCCGGACTCAGTCCGATTAACCGGACAAGCGAAATGATATTTCAATAACTGGATATGTATATAATTAGAGTAAATATCATATTTAACCTGGATAATTCATCTCTCGCGAAGACGCCAAGGCGCAAAGTTTTATTTTTAAATAAGTTATGTCGATATTTGAAATTTAATTTAAAATTAAACCTATTTTATTTAAAACTTTATAAATAATTATTTCTTTGCGTCTTAGCGCCTTTGCGCGAGATATTTATGAATTGATCAGATTAAGTAACAATATCAAAATGGAGAATATTTCATTGTAAACCGTAATGAGATATTATGAGGTGGACTGTATTGCTTGCCAGATTCCCCACAATAAGAGGAGCATGGCTATTATTACAAAAATAATTCCCCAGCGCCGCCAATGCTTTTTCATTTCGGTTAACTTTTGAGTACCTTCCAACACTTGTGATTCCAGATCTGAGAGAAAAATCTTAATTTCCTTGAGTACCGGATACTGAGCGACTTTGATAATAAAATAACCGAAAATAAATTGCATCAGAATGACCCCGAAAAACACGATCGGTTGATTGATCCTGTAAATGCCATTTTGATTATCAATGTAAGTTATAACTGCAAATGACAATATCGGAATCATTGCGGCCATCATCACGTTCCAGATTTCATATTTTGACCTGTAAAATCTTAATCGTCTTTTTAAGACCGATAACATACTTTCATCGGCCCGCTCTATGATGCTTAACTCACTGAGCAGCTGTATCCCATAAATAGCAAAAATCATTGCAACCATGGTTAAAACTATTTGAGTAATTAGCATTGGTGGATTTATGGCATAACCAGCGATGTTCATACCGTCTAGTATCATTGTCATAAATATTATTAGTAGCCAAATCCAGATAAACAGTTTGAATGTAAAATTTTGGCGTCTGATACTTGGTTTCATTACCTGTTCAATCTCTTGCATGCTTATCTCCCTTTTTTGTGATTTACCCTTTTCCCAAATATCCTGGATTATATCGTTCTTCATTTGCTAAGCTCCTTTTACACCTTTTTGAATAAGATATTGCCTGAGTCTGTCTTTTATACGCAGGATGCGTACACTGACATTACTCTCACTAAATCCTGTTATTTATACACTTTTTCCAAAAAATCATGGTGTTGTTTCTTTAAAGGCGTCATTAGTCTCGTTCGATTTACTTTCTATCAATTAGTTGCCGGAAAATACAAAAAACTACAATTTAAATGGAAAAATAGCGATTCATTCGATAAAAAAAGATGAGGTAGAGGAGTATCGAAAGAAGGATTCCACAATTTTAAACCTACAATTGCATTTGATTACGAGGAGAAAATAGTATAAATTGCTACTAAATTAATGTATATCGTAAATTACTCGCGAGTATTTTCCGATAGGGGTGAAATAATGCGCTATATTAATCGGTATATAGAACCTTTTATCAAAGAAGATTTGACTAAAAAAATGGTCTTCGTTTCCGGTCCACGCCAATGTGGAAAGACTACCATGGCAATTAAAATATTAAAAAATGCATATCCTGATTTCCCAAAAGAACGATATATGAATTGGGATTCGGTGGAGGATAGAGAAAATATCATCCGGGAGAGATTTCCTGCTGGTGACGGGCCTTTAGTTTTAGATGAAATTCATAAATACACACGCTGGAGGCAAGTGGTAAAGGGACTTTACGATAAGCGAAAAGATGAATTACAAATATTAGTAACCGGTAGTGGACGCCTGGACTTCTATCGACATGGTGGAGATTCACTGCAGGGACGGTACCATTCATATCGGTTGCATCCTTTCAGCTTTAAGGAGATTAATAACCAGAGCAATTTAACACTTTTGGATCTTCTGCTTTATGGTGGTTTTCCAGAACCCTTGATTAACGCATCCGTCAGAGAATCCCGTCGTTGGAGTAAAGAATATAGAAGCAGAATAATAAATGAAGATCTGTATTCTTTGGAAAAAGTGAAAGATGTGGCACTACTGGAACACCTGGCGTTACGTCTTCCTGAATTGGTTGGATCACCTTTATCAATTAATGCATTACGACATGATTTGCAGGTGTCGCATCAGAGTGTATCGCGATGGTTGATTATGCTTGAAAATATATTCATGATTTTTCGCATTTATCCGTTTGGTGCACCAAAAATAAGAGCCGTCAAAAAAGAAGCAAAGCATTATCATTTGGACTGGACCGTTGTAGAAGAGGAATCCTATCGGTTTGAAAATCTAGTTGCTTGCCACCTTCAGAAGTGGTGCCACTTTCGTCAGGATTACGAAGGATTAGATACCGAACTGAGATATTTCAGGGATATTGACCGCCGTGAAGTAGATTTTGTAATTTTAGAAAACAACAAGCCCATACACTTCATCGAATGCAAGCTGAAAAATAAGGATGTTAATCCGGCATTGCGGTATTTGAAGAGACATTTTCCCGAAACAGAAACTTCACAAATAGCACTCTATGGTGAAGAAGATTATATGAATAAAGATGGGATACGTATTTGTCCCGCCAGTACATTTCTTTTGGACCTGGTTTAACCTAAGCATCTGGTATATCAAACTCAGACGATTCCGGATGGTGGGGAGATAATTTTACGAGATATGAATTCCGAAACTGAAAAAATATTATTCCGTAACGAACATCACAACCAATAATTAGATTGGTGTGCTTCTATCCCCTGACTTAAAGAGGGTGTATAAAAATATGCTTTAAAGTGTCATTTAGTTTTCATACACCCTCTAAAATCGGGAGGGCTGAATTATTTAAGCAGTACAAGTTTTTTGGTTTGGATAAAACCTGCGTCACATTTCAATCTGTAATAGTATACGCCACTGGCAAATCCGGAAGCATCCCATTCAACCGTATGTTGTCCGGCCTGTTGATTCTCAGAAACCAGAGTCGCCACCTTTGCTCCTAAGAGGTTATAGATGCTCAATTCAACCGAATCGCGATTAATATCTTCAATAACCGGTATAATCAGTGGATCAATATCTGTAGCGGTTTGATTTGGGATATAAATAGTGTTGTAGAAAGGTTGAGATGATGTTATATCAAGTTGACTGATATGTGTTTTTTGTGAGAGATCCCTTATACTCTCTTTGTCAACATTTTTTAAAATTATGTAATTGTTTAGAGACCCAATGGATTTTGATTTGATTTTTTAGTTTTTGAAGCACCATATCGATATTTGAAAATATTTCCTCATTGGTAATCCTGATGATCATGAAATATTGTTGAATAATTTCCAAAGTATAAAGATAAAAGGTGATAATTAACTTATTTTGGATTCTGTGCTTTTATAATTCCATTAATATATTTATGTATTCTTTCTTTATGGGCCTTATTAATGATAATGAATTTATTTCCGACTCTGAAAACTACGTGGACATAGATCTGGGAGTATGTATTCGCCATTATGTTCTCCTTACTTTTTCGTTGTGTCACTCCTGCGGAGTTTCAACTTCTTGTTTTATGATTTACTAGAGACATGTCATCCCTGGCGGGATTCTGAAATGTTCTGGAAACCGGATAATCGTATTTTTGTTCTCCTAAGCAGATTTCATAGATATGGAATGCGATTAAGTATTTGATAGCGATAATTGTATTCAAGAATTGCAAAAGGAATGCCAATTATTTTAATATCCCATTGAATGAGTTTATTAAGTGCTACTCCTACGGAGTTTATGTCTTGTGTTACGTCTTGTAATCTAGATACATGTCATCCCTATCGAGATTTAGAAATGTGCCCCATAAGAGCATAATTGTTCTATTTTGAAGTATTGTATCTTGGTGAATAAGGATCGCAGCCAAATATATAATTAGGATTCGAGATAGATTTTTTTATGCTTCCATTTTTCTGAGAAAATTAATTTAAGAACTAATGTTGAGAGAAATAATAGACCGTATTAATATTTCTGTCATGACATATTGATAGATTTCAGATGACACGATTATTAAATCCCGGTAGGGATGACATGTTCCCCCCCTTTTTGTAGTTATTAAAATTGTTTTAACGATTTTATTTGTCGTACACTATAAAGGCGTGAGTTCAGGACTCACAATATGAGGAATAAAAAAATAATTGGTGATGAGAATATCGAGAGGAGGTTTTTATAACCCTCCCCAGGGGAGGGTTATAAATAATTATTCTATGTCTGTAAGTACTAACCGATCTTCGGTTAGTGAGTATTCATAGGTAGTTGAAAATCCTTCCTCAAAATTCAGCGTAAGTGTATTCTTTATGATGTTATAGGTCCCAACACTGATCTTTTTATCTGAATTTATTTCAAATGTACCATTTGTATTAAAAGTAACGGTTTCACCGTTGTCACTCCAGACACCATAAAGGTTATCGTTATTTTGGAATGAAGAGGATTGTCTGTAAAGATCTCTGCTTTTTCCATAGCCCCCATCACTGCCACCGGTTATCCCCAGAGGATTGTGGTTATCGCCCCGTTGCGCACATCCGGCTAGCATTAATACGAATAAAATGGAAACGATTATGTATTGTATTGACCTGGTCATTTTTCTTCTCCTTTCTTCTCCTCTTTTTTATCAAAACTATATGTTATCGATAGTCTGTAAGCCATATCATCAGTAGTTCCGCTGATAAAGTTGGGACCCGAAAATAACAAACCTTCGTTAATCCTTGCATCAAGAAGAAATTGGCCAAACATAATACCGAGACCGAAGGTCATTTTGAAATCTTTTTCATAAGAAGTAGCCTCTATCGCGTCTCCGGCCTGAGGTGTTAGTTTCTGGGTTATTTTCTTGTAGACCTGAGCTGCTCCAAGCCGCCCGATTAACCAGCTACTGATTTGTGATTCAACACCCATGTATATACCGGGTAATATTAAAGTCGTTTCTGTAAATTCGTCACCATCTTTCACTTTTCTGCTTTCGCTGTTATATCCTACTGGTTCCAGACCAATTACAATCAGATTATCCTCATTTATCTGATAGTTAATACCCAGTCCGCCGGCAACTTCTAAATACCCGTAATCAATTTCAGATTTTGTCGAACCAGGCGTACCCGGATCAATCTCGCTTGACAATGAAGCATAATTAGCCACGATAAGTGGAACGAATTGAAATATGAAGTTTTTCTTTCCCAGCCAGAAGCGCCCATTGAATCCTACACCAAATCCTCCCCATGTTCTCTTCTCTTGATCTAAATCGTAGCTTGCCGAAGGTAATCCGAATAGCAATCCCAAATCCATCATCTCGTTACTTATACCAGCGGCAAGTTCAAAGTAATGGGCTGATTGTGTTTCTTCAGGCTGGTTCAATGGCTTATCTTCATACGTATCCATGGCAAATTTCAAAGCTACCCCTAAATCGAAATTGGATAGTTGGGTTCCAAAAAATAAATCTGTCGTGCGATTCAATTCTACATTATTAATACCTGACTCAAAGGGGATCTCCCAACTTAAAGGGCTGTTAAGATAAATTCCAATTTGTGCCGTATTTGACACTGGCAAATGAGCACCAATCGAATAAAAAGACTGATTTTCTTTTATTCGTAGTTCGCCGATCACCTGGTTGGAGTAGGAATAAAAAGTACCCGGGAATACAAAGACATTTGAATTGTCGCGTATATAGAAACCGACGCCTCCCATAGAACCAACCCGGGTTTCAGTTGCGAGAGCATCGCTCTGAAAAATGAATACTGTGGTGAGTACCAGTGCCACGGATGTCACTGAATTCCTGAATATTCTCATAGTAAATCCTCCTCTTTAATATGATGATTATGGGTTAATTTGTTCTTAAAATCGCAGAAAACTAACTGCTATACATACCTTGTTTGAGTAAATAATCTTATTAGCCTGATCTATTCATAGCGCGGTAAACCGCAAGTGACTAAAGTTAAAAGTGATCTAAAGTGCCTAAAATAATCCCGAGTACTCGGGATTTTTGGTGGTAATAGCATAAATACCTCGCGCAAAGGTCACGCCCCCGAGTACTCGGGGATTCACCTACTGGCGAACGCTAAGACGCAAAATGCAAAATAACATCCCGCATCTGCGGGATGTTATTTTATCTTCGCATTCGTTGCGTCGTTGCCTGCCCGCCCGGCGTGGCGTCGTTGCGAGAAATGAATTATCCAGATTAGCATAATCATGGCAGGAACACAATATTATAAGAATTATTGTAAAAATAAACAATGAAAATAAATAGTAATTTTTAATCTATCGGCGCTATCGTAAGATAAATAAACGCTCAAATAGGACAATAATCATTGGCCAATATTTACGACCGACAATGATTTTTCGTACTTCCGGAAAATAATCCCAATAGTAATATATAAACCAAGATAGAATGCTTTTTGAAATAGGGAGAATTTTTAATAAATTGCAGTTTGAAAGATTATTATAACACTAATACCGGCAGGTTTATCCCGAAATCAACGATAGAAAAATAGCATGAGAAATAAAAAAAATCTGACCACTGAGGAAGTGGCGGAGCTGCTTAATTTACCTCTGGTGACTATTCAGAGATGGGAACATCAGGGTAAAATTCCGTCCAAGATCATCAATCATAAAAAATGTTTTAAACACAAGGAAATCCTGCAGTGGGCAAAGGAACATGATTTTAATGTTAGAACAGATATCAAAGCAGATGAGAGTAAATCGGATGAGATATTGGGTCCGGCGATCAGGCGTGGCGGAATTTATTATGATGTGCCCGGTAAAGATATTTTCGAAGTATTTGAAAACGCGATTAGCGGACTCCCTTTCCTGGAAAAGGTCGACCGCAAAGTGATATTGAATGAATTGCTTAATCGCGAAGAACTTGCCTCTACAGGCATTGGTAACGGCATTGCCATACCGCATACACGTGAAAGGCTTCAGATTGGCCTGCAGGAAATACATATACCGGTTGTGTTTTTAAAAAATCACATTGATTTCAACGCCATTGATGGAAATCCGGTCTTCGTTTTATTTATGATTTTTACCAGCAGTACCCGGGATCATTTAATGGTATTATCCAGGATTGGTCATGCTTTAAAGAATAGAGGATTATTAGATATTTTGAATGAAAAAAATAATGATCAGAGTCTGCTAAAACAAGTTTTTGAAATTGAACAAGAGATTTATAAATAAGCTAGCTCAGCTAAAGAATTCAATCCAGGAATTTTTAATTAACCTGGATTCCCGCTTTAAGCTCGGCATCATCGGTTTTATTGTCGGCGTGACCAGCGGTTTGGCTGCAGTTGCACTCACTTTCAGTCTGAAAAGTATCGCCAGCTTTTTAAATCAACACAAAACCGAATACATTGATTTTATATTGCCTGTATTTGGACTGTTTTTAACTGTGGTTTTTCTGAAATACATTATCCGGGATTTTGGCGGGCATGGGTTACCGGAAGTTATTCACAGTATCAGTTTAAAAGGTGGAAAAATCAAGTTACGCTCGGCGGTTTCCAAGCTGATTGGCAGTCTGATTACCATATCGAGCGGAGGATCAGCCGGACCGGAAGCACCTGTGGTTGTCAGTGGATCAGCTATTGGTTCAAATTTTGCCAGTCTGTTCAAGACCGATGAGCGTATTCGCATTGCCGTCTCCGGATCGGGAGCCGCCGCTGCTATTGCGGCAATATTTAATGCGCCGCTAACCGGTATTATTTTTACCATGGAAGTGATTATTGGGGAATGGACACCGGTTTATCTGCTACCCGTAGTTATCGCTTCAGTCACCGGAACAGAAATAAGCAGACTTTTAAAAGGAAATCAGATCCCATTTGCTCATCATGAGATCAATGTATCTATAACTGATATCACAGCCGCCGTGGGACTCGCCTTATTCTGTGCATTTTTTTCGATTATTTTTATAAAATTCTTACGTGGAACATCGAACACACTTTCACAGGTTTTCAAAAGTTCATTAACAAAAGCTATAATGGGAGCGATCCCTGTCGCTATAATCGTTTACTTCCTTCCTCAGGTAAGGGGGGAAGGGTACGAATTTATCGAAAATCTTATTTCAGGACGATTTGAAGAGGGTATCCTGTTGCTTTTTTTGGTGGTTATCTTTAAAATAATCGCCACTTCTTTTACACTCGGAGCAGGAGGCGCCGGCGGAGTATTCGCACCCGCCCTGGTCATCGGTAGTGCCACCGGGCTTTTATTCTACTCCATCATTAAGACGATTAGTCCACAGATAGAATTAAGTAGTCCCGGTCTCTATTCCCTGATGGGAATGTCCGGTTTGATCGGTGGCATATTAAACGCCCCGTTAACGGGAATTTTTTTAATCATTGAGATTACCGATGGCTACGACGCCATTTTGCCACTTTTGCTTGTCTCATTTTTATCTCCGACCATCGTCCGGTTTTTCGAACACCACTCTATTTATCATTACGAATTGATCAAAAAGGGTCTTTTGCACCGTCCAAGAACCGACGGACGCATTCTTGCAGATATTAAACCAATAGAACTCCTCGAGCAGGATCAAATCTGTATTCATCCGGATTATACATTGAAAGACCTTATTCCGGTGATTAAAAAATCCCCGCGCAATTATTTTCCGGTGATCGACCGGGAGAGTAAAGATTTTCTGGGTATGATATATTTCAATGATATTAAAGAATTAATTTTTGATCCCGGTCTGCAAAGCACAATCCTGGTGGAAGAAATTATGCATACTGATCTTATTACGGTATCACTATCAGACAGTCTATCAGAAATTCAGAAAAAATTTGACCATACCGACACCTGGAGTTTGCCTGTAGTTGAAGACGCCAAGTTTAAAGGACTTATTTCCAAGGCCGGTATGCTGGATCTGTACCGGAAAGAACTTAAGGTTCAGACGGATAAATGACCAACATACATCAAAACCTCCTGCTATGGTTGTTGAGATCTTGATCGTCTGATTATTTGACCGCTTCCCGGTCGGGCGGTGATTTGTCCTTTTTGATAAACCACTTCACCGCGGCGAATTGTTTTGATAGGCCAACCCGTTACTTTCATCCCTTCATATACAGAAAAGCCGGCACGTGAATACAATTCGTTGCCGCGAATTATCCGGGTGAGCTTTGGGTCCCATAGAACCAGATCTGCATCGGAGCCGACTGCAATTGTTCCTTTTTGGGGGTAGAGCCCAAATAATTTAGCAGAATTGGTTGATGTAAGAACCACAAACCGCTCAATAGATATTTTTCCTTTAGCAACACCTTCTGAGTATAACAGCGGAAGCATAACCTGAAGATTATTCACACCGGGACGAAGATTGGTTATATCATGTGAAGGATGGAGCTTTTGTTCCCGTGTCCATGGGGCATGGTCAGTACCAATCGTATGAATGGAACCAGTAGCCAATCCCTGCCACAGATATGCCACATCTTCTGATTTTCGCAATGGTGGTTGTCCCACAAAGAGGGCGCCATCGGATTCAAGATACCTTTCTTTCGTAAAATGGAGATAAAGGGGTCTGGTCTCAACATAAACAGGCAAAGAACCGCTGTATGCCTGTTCACAAACCTCTAGTGCCTGCTGGGAAGATAAGTGGACGATATAAATCGGTGCCCCTGTAATTTCACACATCTCAATCGCCCTATTTGTTGCCAATACTTCTGATTCTACCGGTCTGCTTTCAGCATAGTAATAGAGCGAACTTTTTCCTTCGGAAATTAATTTATTTGTGGCAGATGAGATTGTTGAATAATCTTCACAATGGATCATTGAGATTATTCCCTCTTTACCGGCAGTCCTCATTACTTCCAGATAATCGGCGTATTGATTCTCGAATGTTTTGGTAACCATAAATATTTTTATACTTGAGTTTCCCTGCCTGGCTATCTGTGGAATCTCTTCAAGTACAGTTTTAGACGGTTGCATAATAACCGGATGAAGCATGACATCAACGATTGCCTGTTCTGCAACGATTTGTGATTCACGATTTAATGTTGCCAGAGGGGTTTCGCCTATCTCCGGAAAAGAGATATTGCCTACGGTAGTAATGCCGCCAGCCAATGCTGCCTGGGAACCGCTTATGAAATCATCCACCCAGCGTTCACTTGCCGGTACGGATCCGGGTAATGTCAAATGCACATGGGGATCAATACCTCCGGGAAGAACCAGAAGACCTTCTGCATTGATCTCTTGATCATTCTCATCGCCTTTTTTAATTGTGTTGTCGATTTCAACAATCTTTCCATTGAAAATGCGAATATCTTTAGTAAACCGCTGCTGGGAAGTTACGACCGTCGCATTTCGGATGATCAGATTTTGAGACATTTGAAGTGAACTCTTTTCATTACTATATTGACATATTACAATTAATAATAAAATATATATTTTACAGATCATTTAAGGTTAAGGTGTTTTTTTCTGTTCTGTTTTATTAAATATTATTGTAAAAGTAAAAAAACAGGCTACTTAGTTATGACCCTCCTAAAACAGCTGTAATTGTTGATCGTCTTTTCGCTTATTGACAGGCTTTCGCGGTGTCATTTTTTTGAATTCTATTAGGGCATTTTCAATATCGCTTAAAAAACGGGAGGGTTCATTCTCACATCGTTGACCAAAAAGAAAACGAGTTTTGGCATGGGTCAAGATAAGCCTCTCCTGCGCCCGGGTCATACCCACATATAAAAGCCGGCGCTCTTCTTCTAAATCAAACGGTTTACCTTTCCTTTGATAGGGAATTAAATTTTCTTCACATCCCACGATAAACAGAACAGGAAACTCCAGACCTTTGGAGGCATGTAACGTCAATAATGTCACCCTTTCCGCACGCAGATCATATTCATCGGTTTCTTTCTGCAGTGCGGTTGATTCCAGAAAATCCATTAATCTATTCTCAAATGGGGAAGATTTTAAAACGAGCTGATTGATGAGTTCGGTGCTCTTTTGGTTTTGACTTTGGGATTGATTATTCAAACTAAATTCATGAATACGTTTGATCAATTTGGCTACGGGCTGAGTTAAAAGTGAGGCTCGTAATTCGTTTAAAAAAGGTACGATTTTATCCGAACGTTTCTTTATTTTCTCGAGATGGAAAATTGAGTTAGGATTGTAGATGATCCACAAATAAGACAGAATCTCCTGAATTTCCTTATGCTCATAAAATACCGTTTGACCCACCGTTTGATAAGGAATTCCCGAGCGCTGAAATGCTTCTACTAAAAATTGACATTGCGCCCCCAGTCGGTAAAGAACCGCAAAATCAGAGAACGAATGACTGGCGGCTTCTTCGGATCCGACCCGTCCGGAGTCCAATGAGAAGTAGCTGGTGCCGCCCACCATTTTCTCGATCTGATGCACCACATATTCGGCTTCTGCATTATGTGTTGGCGCCTGATATATATCGATTTTGGCATTGCTTACCACATCCGACCAAATTTCGCCAGTTTTTCTTTCGGAACTTTTGGCAATTATTTGACCGGAAGCTTCTAAAATAGGTTGGGTTGAGCGGTAATTTTTACTCAATTGTATCGTTCGGGCTTCTGGAAAATCATCCTGAAATTTAAGAAAATATTCTCTGTTTGCTCCCCGAAATCCGTAAATGGCCTGATCAGGATCGCCGATAACGCATAGATTCGTTTCTGGCGTTGCCAGCAACCGCAACAGTCGATATTGGGATAAATTTATGTCCTGATATTCATCTACAGAAATCCAGCGAAAGCGATGCTGATATTGTTCTAAAATTTCAGGAAATGCTTCCAATAAGTTGACAGGCAGTACAATCAAATCGTCAAAATCTACTACCTGGTTTTTCCGTAATGCCAATTCATAGTTTTTATAAATCTCAATGAATCCCGGATCATTCTGGTATTTCTCCTGAAGGAGGGTTGAATCGGGTGCCAACAGTCGGCTTTTTTCCGCTGAAATTTCCTCTAGGTGTTGATTGATCTGTTTACCCCCCAAATCAGGATAAATCTGTTTTAAAAAAGTATGTCGATCCTGTTCATTCAAAATGGTAAAATTCGAGATTATGTCAATTCGCTCTCCCTCTTCCCTCAAAATCATGGCACCGAAAGCATGGAAGGTTCTAATGATAATCTGGCCCGCCACTTTTGATCCTGATAGCGTATTTAAGCGATTGGTCATCTCTTCAGCGGCTTTGTTGGTAAACGTTATCGCTAACAGATTTTCCGGAGATATACCTTTTTCGGTAATTAGATAAACCATTCGGTGAGTTAAGGTACGCGTTTTTCCCGTGCCGGGACCGGCTACAATGATGAGTGAAGCGTCAGTACACAGCACCGCCTCTCTTTGTTGAGGATTGAGTGCGGATAAAATAACACTTTCTTCTGAAACGATTTTAGGCCGCCCCGAAAGGATCCCAATGGGAAAATCTTTTTGTTGCCGTGTATCCTCTTCTTCTATAGAGGCGGGCATGTCCAACGGAGGTTGTTGATCCTCGCGTTGTGGTTTACTTTGTTCTTCTATAGAAACGAAGAAGTTCAATTGAGTAGATAATGTGTCTTTTTCATCCTCCTCAAATAGTCTAATGGTGCCAAATTCACCATCGTATCCCGCAGCAATGCTGAGTTCTCTGCTGCGCATTCTTCGAATTCCCTCTCCTAAACGAACACCGCCAACCCGTTTTATATCTTCCAACGGCAGGTCTTGGAGAATGAACAACTCTGAACCCAGCTTTGACAATAGCCATTCATAATTTTGATTAACCATCTTGGAATTCGGACCCACACTATGTACTTGTGCAAGAATTTCAGGCAATGGGATCAAACTAACAAAGGGATGATAACGCGCCGGTTTCTCGCCTTCTTCACGGTCGGCTAATACTTCAACACGGTGCATCACTCCCACGACCACTGATTTTCCACAGGCGGGACAAATACCGTTATGCGCTAGAGTGGTTTTTGGATCCCAGCGAATGCCGCATTTACGATGCCCGTCATAATGATATTTCCCTTCTTCGGGGAAAAACTCAATGGTTCCCAGGTAAGACTTTTGATCACCGCTCTTCAATGCCTCAAATATCGCCGGATAAGATAAATCCGTATTAAACTGGTTAGCCTCGCGTGCAAGATTTTTGGCGGAATGGGCGTCGGAATTGGATACCAATGTATAGCGATCCAGGGCTGAAAGCCGCCAATTCATGGGTGGGTCGGAAGAGAGGCCGGTTTCCAGAGCAAAAATATGGGGGGTCAAATCCTCGAAACATTCTTCAATCGAATCGAAACCGGACTTTGAGCCAAACAGGGAAAACCAGGGCGTCCAGATGTGCGCCGGGATGAGATAGGCCTGTGGGTCTATTTCTAATACAATTTCCAGCAGATCCCGGGAATCCAATCCCAAAATTGGCCGACCGTCTGAGCGGATGTTACCGATTTTTTCAAGGGCCGACTGCAGTTTTTCCACAGCCTCAAATGTGGGGACATAAACCATATTATGAATTTTTCGCACGCTATCATTTTTCTTGTAAATATTACTGATTTCACCTGCCAGCATAAACCGAACGGTACCCTGACAGGCGTCAGGAACTTCTCTTTGCATAACATTGGTAAATTCATCTTTGAGCCGGAACAATCCCTCTTCTGCTGGTTCCAGTTTCTCCTTCATTTCTTGCAGCCAGCCGGGATGGGTGATATCCCCGCTGCCAACCACTTGCACCCCTTTTAGTTGTGCCCATTTTGTCAGGTGTTCGAAATTTAAATCCTTACTGGTGGCTCGTGAAAAGTGGGAATGTATGTGAATATCGGCGATAAATTTCATGGGATAAGGCTGTTTTTGATTATACAGAAGATAGTTATGCTGGTTTGATATTGCAATTAAAAATGATGTGTGTTGTCTTGATCCGAATTATTACTCTTAAAATAGAGAGGGCAAACCAGAGCTGCAGATAAATATTAAATATCCTCTATGTCATCCTACCTTTGCAGGTGTTGCAGAATCGACAAAATCACCCGTAAATGTCATGCCTGCCCCTTTTGTCATTCCCGCGGAAGCGGGAATCTCAAAGGGATAAACT
>JAGLYF010000235.1 GCA_023132435.1 Calditrichia bacterium
GACTTATCTTCATTCTTAAAATCGTTTCCTGTTACTTTTTGCCAAATTTGCTCAGCGATAAAAGGGGCAAATGGCGCCATTACTTTCGCGAGCTCGGTTAGAACAAATTTAGTAGTCGCAAGCGCGGCCTGCTTATCTTTTTCATCCTCGCCTTTAAATCTGTCGCGCGAGCGTCTCAGATACCAAGTTGACAGATCATCAATGAACCCGCTGATCGGCCGAGACGCTCCGGGCAGATTATATTTCTCCAAATTTTCAGTCACTTCTTTTACCAGCTCATTGAACTTTGTTAATATCCATATATCCAAAACATTTTTTTTCTCATCTATGCCTGCTGCGGAAATTTTATCGCCTGACGACATAAATAATTCATAAAATTTAACCACATTCCAAAACACTATCACATTTTTCCGTAAGGCGTCCTTGATATCGATCTCAGACAAACTGACATCATCTCCAAGCATAATCGGGCTATTCATAAAATACATACGCAAGGCATCGCTGCCGTATTTTTCCAATGTCGCGCGCGGATCAGGATAGTTGCCGAACGATTTGCTCATCTTTCGGCCGTCTGTTCCGGCTAAAACACCGCTTACCACTACATTCTTAAAAGAAACGGAATCAAATAGAGCGTTTGACAAGACATGCAAATAATAGAACCATCCTCTGAGCTGGCCGGTATATTCTATAATAAAATCAGCCGGAAACATATTTTTAAAATCTTCTTGCCTCTCAAAAGGATAATGAAATTGAGCAAAAGGCATGGCCCCGGATTCAAACCAACAATCAAATACTTCCTTAACTCTTTTCATAACACCTCCGCATTCGCATTTTAATTCATGTTCATCTATATCCGGCCGATGCAAATCTTCCACCTTTTTCCCGCTCAATTTTTCAATTTCTTCGATTGACCCCGCAACCTCTATTTTATCGCAATCCGCGCATTTCCAGACTGGAATTGGCGATCCCCAGTAACGAGACCGAGACAAGCACCAGTCAGGCGCGCTTTCGATATTATTTTTAAATCGGCCTTCCTTAAAATATTCCGGCACCCAATTGATCTCTTTATTTGTTTCCAGCATTCTCTTCTTGATCTTTTGCACATCCAGATACCAAGCCTTCTGAGTCTTATAGATCAAAGGCGTGTCGCAACGATAGCAGAAAGGATATGAATGCGTGAAATCAGAACTGAAAAAAATAATGCCTCGTTCTTTCAGGTCAAGCAAAACATCGCGATTGGCTTTTTTAAAATAATATCCATTCCATTTTCCGGCCGACTCCAGATAGATCCCATTCTCATCCATCAGGTCTACCATAGGCAATCCGACTTTTTTCCCGAGTTCAAAGTCATCCTCGCCGAAATTTGGCGCGATATGGACGATGCCGGTTCCGTCTTCGGTAGTTACAAAATCAGCCGCGTAAACTTTATACGCCTTATCTGATCTTATAATTTCATCATTATTCAAATCATAAATCGGCTCATATTCCAAACCGACCAGATCGCTCCCTTTAACTTTCTTAATATTATCCGAAAAATATTTCCGTTCTTTTATTAGATCTTCAAACCTATCAGAAGCGATAATATATTTGCCCGGGGTTATTTTCAATTCTTCGCCAGCAAGCCCGCTATTAACTAATGT
>JAGLYF010000236.1 GCA_023132435.1 Calditrichia bacterium
CTCACCCGAAGGGTGAGCACTAGGTTCTATGTGACTCTGCGGCAAAGTTTTCATAATTGCAGGGAAAAAAATAAATCGTTAATTTGAACTCTAACAGTTAAAACAGATTCTTGAATATTAAAGAAAGGTAACGACGCGATTAATCGCGTCGCTACATCAATATCATGTCTTCACCCATAAAACTATTCCATGAAATGACCGATGCTGATTATGCAGAATTAGGTCTGCGCGCCGGGCTGGAAATCCATCAGCAATTATATACTGAAAAGAAACTTTTTTGCCGGTGCCCTGCTGGAAATTATAATATTAAATATGATGCAGAAATTCTTCGTCATATGCGTCCAACTTTATCTGAGTTGGGAGAATATGACGGAACTGCTCTGATGGAATTTAAAACTAAGAAAGAAATTATCTATCAGATAAACCATGAGACCGTTTGTACCTATGAAATGGATGATACACCTCCGTTCGAAATTAATCAGCATGCACTGGATATTGCCCTTGAAATAGCGATGCTCCTTAATTACAAACTGGTCAGTGAAATACATATCGCCCGGAAACAATATCTGGATGGCAGTATTCCAACAGGATTCCAACGAACAACGATTGTCGGAATCGATGGCTGGATTCTCTTTAAAGACCGCAAAATTGGTTTGTATCAGCTGGGGCTGGAAGAGGATGCCTGCCGTGAAGTTTCAGATATAGGTCATCAGCGTGTCTATCGAACAGACCGCCTGGGAATGCCTTTGATCGAGATGGTTACAAAACCGGAGATGAAAACGCCAAAGGAAGTAGCTGATGTTGCAAACCTGTTACGCTGGCTGGTACGAAGTACAGGGAAAGTACGCACAGGAATAGGCGCGGCACGGCAGGATGTAAATGTCAGCATCAAAGGAGGCACCCGAATTGAAATTAAAGGGGTCCCCCGTATTCCCCTGATCCCTCTATTAATCTATAATGAGGCACGTCGCCAGTATGCTCTTATAAACATCAGAGAAGAATTGCTGCGAAGGGGAATTACCAATAAATCATTTCAGGCCAGCTCAGTTGAAGTAACACAATTATTAATGAATACTACCTGGGATCCTATTAGAAGAGCGTTAAAACGCGGAGAAGAAATTCATTGTGTAAAACTTGAAGAATATGCAGGGATCTTGCGATTTCCAACCCAAAGAGGTAAAGTATTCTCAAGGGAAATATCAGATCGGGTAAGAGTCGTGGCCTGTCTGACCCGCTTACCGAATATTCTTACCTCGGATAACACGGAAGAGACCATAGACAGTGTCATCTGGACGAGAATTCAGAAACTGATTAATGCCAATCAAAATGATGCCCTGGTCCTGGTCTGGGGTAGCCATGAAGACGTGAAAACAGGAGTTGAAGAAATCATCATCAGGGCTCGTGAAGCAACAGAGGGTATTCCCTCAGAGACAAGACAGGCGATGGTAGACGGCACAAATGGGTTCGAAAGGATACTGCCAGGGCCTAATCGAATGTATCCGGATACAGATTTACCTCCACTGGAAATTGGTGAAAAACGTATTGATCAATTAGTCGAAAATGTACCTGAACCACTCTGGGAGAGAGAGAAAAAATATCGTAAAATGGGCATTCCGGAGCATTTAATAATACCGATTGCTTCTTCCCCAAAGGCGGTATTGTTTGAGAAGGTTGTGGCAAAATTTAAAATTGCTCCGATGTGGGCGGCCCGATATTTGTTTGAGGCGACAAAAGCATGGAAACGGAAGGGAGCGGCCATAGATAAAATGGATGATGATATCTGG
>JAGLYF010000237.1 GCA_023132435.1 Calditrichia bacterium
TGTTCAACAACTTCTTGCAGATAATTTCCCGATTTTTTCCAGTGAAGAAAAAAGAAAAAAATATATGATGGGCCTGGTGATGAAAAAATACCGTGGTCATATCAAAGGTTCAGATATTGAGACAGTCGTGGAAAAAGTGCTGAGGGGAAAAGGATGAATAATGAATACAAGGGGTATCGCGAACCGGCAATAAGTGTATTTAAAAAAAACAAGGTGCGTGTTTGGAGTGATGTCATAATGAATACCAAACGCGGAGAGTTTAAAGGGCTCATTCTACCACGGTCAGAAACTTCGGATGCCCGGCATATCGTATTAAAACTGCATAATGGATACAATATCGGTCTTGCTGTTGATCTCATCGATTCAATTGAGGAAGTAGGGTACAAAGAAGCACATTATAAAATCCCCGAAAAGGAATTTCCGCATGATTCCGGAAAACCAAATGTTAAATTACTGGGAACAGGTGGCACCATAGCCAGCCGTCTGGATTATCGAACGGGAGCGGTTATTCCAGCCTTTTCACCCGGGGAACTCTACGGTTCCGTCCCGGAACTGGCAGATTATTGTAATTTAAAAACAGAAAAGCTGTATGGTGTATTCAGTGAAAATATGGGACCGGAACAATATAAAAGGACCGCAGAAGCAATCGGCGAAGAAATTGAAAAAGGAATCGATGGTATTATTATCGGACATGGCACAGATACTATGCACCATACTGCAGCAATTTTATCTTTTATGATTCAGGATCCGCCGGTCCCGATAGTTATGGTTGGATCACAACGATCGTCTGACAGACCATCCTCAGATGCAGCGTTAAATCTGATCCATGCCGTAAAGAGTGCTGCCGAAGGAGAGATTGCTGAAGTGATGGTCAGTATGTTTGGACCTACATCCGATCAATATGCATTGCTTCACCGGGGAACCCGGGTGAGAAAAATGCATTCCAGCTATCGGTCCACTTTTCGTACGATTGGTGATATACCGCTCGCAGTCGTTGATAGTAAGACAATAACACTTCTGCGCCACGATTATAAAAAAAGAAGAGACGATAAACAGGTGAAGATCAATACTGCCTTTGAAGAAAAAGTTTCCATTGTTTACTATTATCCCAATATGTTCCCTGATATTATAGATTCACTCATAAAAAACGGCTATCGTGGAATTGTCATTGCCGGTACAGGATTAGGGCATGTAAATAAACCTTTATATCCTGCTCTGAAACGAGCTAAGGAAGAAGGTGTTGCCGTTTATATGACTGCACAGACAATATGGGGTTATGTTCAGATGTATGTTTATGAAACGGGACGGGAAATGATGCAATTAGGGGTGATTCCGACCGCAAACATGTTGCCCGAAGTCGCATATGTTAAACTGGCCTGGGCACTTGGACAAACCGATGATCTTGAAAAGGTGAAGGATATTATGCTTTCACCTATTGCTGGCGAGATTACCGAACGTGAACCCTATAATGGCTATCTCATTTATCAGGGAGGGATACCTGAGGTGGAAGAATTTTTAAGGGTAATTAAAAGATAAAAAGTTCTGTAAAAATGTTATATCGTAGGCACATGGCATGCCGTGTGCCTACGACGATTGAAATATCTAATCGATTCTTCCCTTACGTCGCCAACGAAAAGAAGTTATACCCTTTTCTGTGCTAATCCACAGATGACGCCCGTCAGGATCAAGATGAAAAACATTTTTACTGATTAAGCCATCTTTTTCATCGTACAAACGCCAGTAATTTTTATCAGGATTATATCTCAATAATCCCCGATCGGTGGCAAACCAGAGGATATTCTTTGTAAAAGCAATATCCCGAATTTCACCTTGAAAATTTAATCCGGGGAAGCTCCGCCACTGGTCAGAAGAACGATTCCAATAAGCAATACCATATTTGTTGGCGATCCAAATCTGGTCCTTTACGATTTCAATAGCTGTCGGATTATAATCAGGTAAAACAGCGCGGGAAGAATAAAATGTTATATCATCTTTAAATGGATCAATACTATACAGACCAAACCGGGTTGCTGCCCATAATACCTCCCCATCATGTGCCAACTGATTAATTTGAACATTATCTAATATGGTCTGAGAGGGCTCATAAATTTTCATTGAGAGAAGATCAAGCCAATTCAAACCATATTGAGTGGCGACATATGCCGTATCGCCCTGAATTATTACATCCAGAATTCTATTTCCTTCCAATCCCTCTTTAATATCGTATGTTTTCCATTTATCCTTTTTCTTGTCATAGACAGTTAAACCAAGAATTGTTGCAAACAAAACATACTGTTCATTACCGGTTATGGCGAAAATGTCATCCTTATAGATCTGGGGAACAAAGGAAGCCTCAATGTACTGCCAGTCATCATTTTTACGATCCCAACGGGTGATGCCACCGACCGAGTGACTATGCCTGAATCCGCCTATCCAGTATATATCATCGTCAATAAATATGTCACGGGGAGAAATGTTAGGAATAGACTGAGGCATGGATTCCAGGCGAATATGATCCAGTTCTGCCATCATCGGACCAATCCCATCAGTACCCACCCAAAATCGTTGCCAGGAGTCAACAATCCGATCAGTAAAATTAAACTGACGATTATAGTGGTCAAAAACATAGCCTCCAAGATGATAAATAAAAGATCTTTCTGTAAAAAAATCAGGGAGCTCACGGTTTGTTGGTCTGTAGTAAACAGGAAAGCGATAGCTGTTTTTATCCCTTTTGAGAAAATTTTCAAATTCTGATTTTTCCGGATTTCTTTTAGCCGGCAGATACAAACGGGAGGAAGGCTGCCAAAATTTTTCAGCAGGCTTGTAAACGTCTATACCAGCTGGTGTTTTAGCATAAAGAAAACCATCATCTAAATTATAGACCACTTGATAGATAACATTGCTACGCAAACCACTACTGGTTGTATAAGGAAACTCCCAGCTATCTTCAAATTTATTATACCGCAATATACCACCGGAGCGAGAACCGAAATAGATGTAATTTTCATCGATATCGATTGAAGTTATTTCCAAAGCAGGCGCATATGATATCCAATCATCTATTTTATAATGTGTGAATCTATCAGCGGTTAACTGATGTACTACTTGTGAAGAGAGAATTTGAGTAGTCAGGAGAAGAAATAATATTATTTTTACCACTTAAACCTCAACGAAGCACTTCATGATTTGACTATTACAGAGTGGAAGAAATCAGGCAGTCAGATGGATGTTATTTATCATAAAAACCTGTTATGGTCTCCACAATATAGCTTTTTTGGGCCTGAGTTAATTCCGGATAGATAGGAATTGCCAGTACTTCCTCAGCTGCTTTCTCAGAAACCGGGAAATCCCCCTTCTTATAATTCAGATAGGCAAAACATTCCTGATCACTTACTGTTATGGGGTAATAAATCTCACAACCGATATTGTGATCCCGCAAATGTTTTATTAAATCATCCCTTTTAGAACTGCGAAGAACAAACTGGTTATAAATGTGGCGATATCCTTTTTTTAGGCCGGGTAGACCTAAATCTTTCTCAAGACCATTTTCCTTAAACTTTTCGATATATTCCCGGGCATTTTTTTGTCTGGATTCGGTCCATTGATCCAAATAGTCTAATTTGATCGATAGAATAGCTGCCTGAAGGGCATCAATTCGAAAGTTTCCCCCAACGATTTGGTGATAATATTTTGGTTCAGAACCATGAACGCGTAGTTTAATTAATTTATTTGCGAGCCCTTCATCATTAGTTACAACCATCCCCGCATCACCAAAACCGCCCAGGTTTTTACTCGGGAAAAATGAGAAACAACCCATATGACCAACGGATCCTGCCCGGAGACCCTTTTCATCTTCAGAACCAATCGCTTGTGCCGCATCTTCGATAACAAATAGCTTGTGCTTGTTGGCGATTTCCATAATAGGATCCATCTCGGCCATTTGTCCGAAAAGATGAACAGGAATGATTGCTTTTGTTTTGTCTGAAATCGCAGATTCAATTTTAGAAGGATCCAGGTTATATGTATCTTCCTGAATATCGACGAAAACAGGTTTTGCATTCAGTCGTGCGATTACACCAGCTGTCGCAAAAAAACTAAAGGGAGTTGTAATAACTTCATCTCCGGGTTTAAGGTCAATCGCCATAAGGGCGATTAATAAAGCATCGGTACCGGAGGAGACGCCAATGGCATGACTACATTGAGAATAGGCAGCTATCTTTCCCTCCAGCTCTTTTACTTTCGGGCCAAGGATAAAATATTGGGACTCGACAACATCTTTAAGCACCGGTTCGATTTGCCGACGTATTGTTGCATATTGGGCTTTTAAATCAAGAAGTGGAACAGAACTTACTTTATTGTGCGTTTTTTCTGTTATTTGTTTATCGTTGATCATTGTATATTCCTTTCCACAGGTTGTACATTTTGTGTCAGAACTATCCTGAAAATCAAGCCGTATGCCGCAATAACACATCCAGCCAACAATTCTACCCGGATTTCCGACGACAAGTGCGTAATCAGGAACATCTTTGGTAATAACAGCACCGGCACCAATAAATGAAAATCTGCCTATGTCATTTCCACAGAGAATCACCGCGTTTGCACCAATCGATGCACCCTTTTTGACGAGAGTTTGCTGATATTGGTCTCGTCGTATCACATGACTCCGTGGATTGACCACATTTGTAAAAACCATCGATGGTCCGAGAAAAACATCATCCTCACAGATAACACCGGTGTAAACGGACACATTGTTCTGAATTTTTACATTTTGCCCAAGTACGACATCTGGCGAAATAACCACATTTTGACCGATATTGCAGTTCTTTCCGATTTTTGCATTTTTCATTACATGAGAAAAATGCCAGATCTTGGTTCCTTCACCAATTTCACAGGGTGTATCAACATAACTGGATTCATGTACAAAGTATTTTTTATCGTCCATCAACAATCCTTCATAGGTCAGAAAATTTTTTCCTTAATAGGGTAAGATTCTTCTTCATCTTTTAAATTTGTTATCATTTCTCCAATCAGACCTATGGAGAACGATTGCATACCAACAATAATTAAAAGGACTCCTAAGAACAGCATGGGCCGGTTTCCAATTCCATGTCCCTGAAACCAAAGGACGGTCAGGTAAAGTGAGATAATAAATCCGGCCATGAGGGAAATCAGTCCGAAAAAACCAAATAGATGCAAGGGTTTTTGCCGATATCGGGTCAGAAACAATACGGTGAACAAATCGAAAAAGCCATCAAAAAATCTACGCCAACCATATTTGGTGACACCGTATTTTCTTGCATGATGATTAACGATAATCTCACCAATAGCAAAACCCTTCCAGTGCGCAAGAACCGGTAAATAACGATGCAGACTTCCATAAACCGGGATTTCTTTAATCACTTCCCGGCGGTAGGCTTTTAAACCACAATTAAAATCGTGAATTTTAATGCCTGTTACTTTGGCCGTAATAAAATTGAACAGCTTTGATGGTAATGTCTTGGTTATGGGATCATGGCGTTTCTTCTTCCAACCGGAAACGAGATCATATCCTTCGTTAATCTTACGAATCAAATTGGGTATTTCTGCCGGATCATCCTGCAGATCAGCATCAATGGTAATGATTATATCCCCTGAGGCCATTTTGAATCCTTCAGAAAGTGCGGCACTTTTTCCGTAGTTTCTTCTGAAACTAAGAATTTTAATTTTCCGGTTTTGTTCCCGCAGGTGTTTTATCCGGGCCAAGGAATCATCGGTACTGCCGTCATCAACAAAACATATTTCAGATGAGAGGTCAAGATCCTTAAGTACCTCAACAATTTGTCTTGTCAATTCATTTAACGAATCTTCTTCGTTATAAAGGGGGATAATTATAGATAAATCCATGGTTTTTCCATTATAGTTTATTAATTATCTGGGAAAAAACATTTGTTCTGCATGATCTGCTATGTTTATGATAAAATTATCGCGATCAATTTCTTCATTAATGGAGAGATGGGTAAAATAGACGGACACAGCCTGTTTTTCAACAGGTCTCACCATTCTTATTTTCCTGGGAAAATATGATTTTCCAGCCGTCATAAAATCGCCGTATTCACGTGTAAACATGGTCTGGTCATCTCTGTTTAGTATAAGTTTTACAATGCGTCCGGTTGAATTATCTATCCAAATCTTATAGTCGTCATTACTGTTTTTTGCTTTTATAAAAAACAACCCGTCGTCTATTTTGTAATCCTCGATTTTCATAGAGGGTAAATTCTCTTTTGCAGCAAAAATATTGATTAATTCCCTCATTTTCAGAGGAAACTGGAAAAGATTTTTATTTTCGAAGTCTTTCACTGAACCATTATAAAACTTATTGGTCATTTGATTATAAAATATGAAACGTTCTTTTCCGATAAACAAAGAACCTGCCTGGATACCAAACGGTCCGGAAACAGAAAGTAATAAAGAATCTTCTTTAATATAATAAATATTTGCGAAAAAATTACCACTGAATTCTTCTGAGTCAACAGAAATACGGCAGCTGGCTTTTAGAGTTTTAAGCCTGTTTTCCTCAGTCTGAATATAATCCAGCAACTCATTAAAAGAGACTTTTTCAGTATCTAGAGCTAATTTCGGGCTGGTACACGCAGATAAAAAGAGAGTGAGTAAAAGAATTACTTTACATTTCATACCGGGTATTTTCAATCTTCTGTTTTAACCTTTCATTGTCCTTATCAATTTCCAGGGCACGTTTCCATTGAGTTTTTGCTTCTTTGAGATCGCCAAGTTTCAGAAAGACATCACCAAGATGTTCTATGACCACGGCGCTGTCCTGTCTGTCCTCCAAAGATTTTTTGATGTGTAACAGAGCAAGGTTATATATTCCCATCCTGTAATATATCCACCCGATTGTGTCCTGATAGGCATCGTTCTCCGGTTCAGCTGCAACTGCTTTTTTTGCCATTTCGAGGGCAAAATCAAGCTTTTCTGACCTTTCTGCCAGACTATAAGCATAATTATTCAGAAAAAGGGGATCATCAGGAAAAAGACGCAGAGCATTTTCATAAAGACTATCACATTTATCATATATTTTTAGTTCATCATATATCATCCCAAGAGAACTCAGGACTGTGTGGTTTTTGGGTTCCAGTTCTACCGCCCGTTCCAGCGGGACGAGAGCCTCTTCAGTCCGATCAAGTCGATTAAGTGATATGCCATATGAAACAAGAGTGTTTACACTTGTGGAATCAATCAACAAAGCCTTTTTGAACTGATCCACAGCTTCTTCATCTCGATTTAACCGTTGGAGGGAGATTCCATGGAAAGTAAGTAAAAATGGATCGTTGGGAAGATATTTCAATGACTGTTCGTAATGTTTTTCAGCACTATCAAGACTGTCGGCATCAGAGAGAACGAATCCCTTAAAAATCCAACCAATTCGGTTTTTTACATCCAGGTCAATAACCGTTTGAAAATAAGCAGCGGCCTTATTATAATTTTTTTGACCCCATTCTACTCGCCCCATGAGTTCGTAAACCTGCCATTCAACATTTTCTTTTTCAAGCAGTGGAAGAAGTATCTTCTCAGATTTGTCAAAGTCTTTTTCTTCTTTGGAAATATAGGCGTCGGCAATCGCCAGTTTGTAAACTGCAACATCCGGTGTATTTGTGAACGGCTGAAAGATGGCGATAAGTCTTTCCCATTTTTGTTCTTTTCGACATAGCGAATATACTCTTTGTGCTGCTTCTGTAACTTCAGGAGCAATTTCAATTGCTTTCGTATAAGCGGTAATGGCATCGTCGGATTTTTCTTTCAATTCATAGGCCATTCCGACGCTGTACCACATACCGGCATTGCCGGAATCCGCCTCAACATATAATTTGAAAAGCGCCAGGGCTTCATCAACCTGGCCATTTTTTAAATAAATCGTTGCCGCTTTACGGACCCAGTCCTCATCCTCACCATAAATATTGATCATTTGCTCGTATTGTTTGGCAAGACCTATATAGTTGCCATTCTTACGGTAAAGAAGTAATAAGAGACTGCGGGCATTCTCGTCGAGCGGATCTATTTCCAGAACGCGTTTTAAATTATCTATCGCTTTTTCATCATCTTTCAGGCGATAATGACAGTCTGCAATAAAACGAATCGTCTCGGGTTCTTCCGGTTGTAATTTTAATGATTTTTGCAGATAACGCAGTGCACTCTCATATCGCCCTAGTGACATGTGATTTTCGGCAATGCGGTTGTAGACGGTGGAAGAAGTTGAGTCATATAACAAAGCCTGATAGAATTCAATCAGAGCATTCTCATGCTTGTTCTCAAGTTCATAAAACATGCCCTGGGTAAAATGGTCCCGTGCTTTTAATTCATGTGCACGTGAGGCTTCAGCAGGTTTATACACCTGCTGTTTTCCGCATCCGAAGATAATAAGCGCCGGAAATAGAAATATGTAACAAATTTTTTTCATAGAACGAATAATTTAATTTTTCAAAATAGGAATAACAAGTTTAAATTTTTAAATGAGTTAAATCCCCTTGATTTGCCCTGTTTTAATATTTAGCTTATAAACTTACCCGACAAAAGTTAAATTATAACGATAATTAACCGATAATAATAATAGATACTGGATGCTGGATACTGGATACTGGATACTGGGTGCTGGCAGTTGTAACAATTCAATTCCAAGTTCCGAATTTCAGATTTTAACATCCTTTTCCTAATATATTTAGGTGAAAGATACTAATATATATATAAACTAAAATACAACTAAATGTTCCAATTATTATGAAAAGACGAAGAAGAAACACAGCAACACCGACGAAAATCAGACCGGTCCTTGCTGAGAAAAAACCAGAAACGGAATTCAGGATATCAAAACCAAAACCTAAGATGAAGCTGACAATATTATGGATATTAATTGCGGTTGTAATCCTCGTCAGTGGTGGCTACTTGATTCATTTAAGTCAGGATCTGCCTTCATTGACAAAGCTTGAGAACATCGATCCAGCTCTTGCCACAAAAGTATATTCAGAAGACGGTGAAATTATCGAAAGCTTCTATCAAAAAAATAGAACTATCACACCATATAATAGATTTCCCGAGGAATTAATCACCTGCTTGTTAGCCACAGAAGACCGGCGGTTTTTTAACCACTGGGGTGTAAATGTATTAAGTGGTTTTCGCTCTGTCTATGTAAACCTGACTCACTTTGCTATTGTAGAGGGTAGCAGTACCCTAACCATGCAATTAGCACGAAATTTGTATTTTGGTCTGGAACGTACATGGGCAAGGAAGATTAAGGAAATACTTACCACTATTCAGATAGAACGTACCTATTCAAAAAAAGAAATTATCGAGATGTACCTGAATATTATGTTTTTTGGAAGTAACTCCTATGGTATTCAGGCAGGTTCGAGGAGATTTTTTTCAAAAGATGTTGAAGAGCTCACCACAGAAGATTGTGCACTGTTAGTGGGTGTATTACAGGCACAAACTCTTTACAATCCTCTCAATAACCCGGAACGGGCTATTAAACGACGAAATGAGGTTCTCGGAAATCTGGTAGAGGTGGGATATATTTCAAAAGCCACTTATGATAGTCTGGCCGCAATACCGCTCCAACTTGATCCCTCATCGGAAAAAGATAAAATTGCTCCCTATTTCTCTGAATATGTAAGACAGCAGCTAAACCAATTGCAGGATTCGCTTAACGTCAATGTGTATGAAGATGGTTTGCGGGTCTACACTACTTTGAATACAAAAATACAACACTATATGAATCGTGCAATTGCTGAAGAAATGCCTTTGTTGCAGGCAAGGGCGCTAAGAAAAAAGGAGATTGTCCGGTTTAAAAAACAAATTGTAGATTCGCTTGGCACCGATTCTCTCTTTAATGAAATGACAACCGTACAGATTGCTTTTATTTGTATTGATCCTTCAAATGGACATATATTGGGAATGGTCGGAGGCCGGGATTTTGCCAAGTACAAATTTAATCGGGCCACGCAGGCGCCCCGTCAACCGGGATCAGCTTTTAAACCATTTGTCTATACAGCTGCAATCGATAACGGATATAGTCCGGCTGATGAATTTCTTAACCAGCCTTTTGTTGAAATCAATGATGATGGCACGCGCTGGACACCGCATAATTATGATAATACAGTTTCAGGCTATATGTCTCTGAGAGAGGGGCTACGTCGATCTAAAAATCTGGTGGCCATCCGGTTGATCCGTGAAATTACCCCAAAACTGGTTGCCGGTTATGCAAAAAGGATGGGTCTTTCAACGCGCATGCGTCCGGTTTCATCTCTGGCCCTGGGCACATCCGAAGTAAAGCCGATTGAGCTCGTAGCTGCCTATGGTGTCTTCAGCAACAATGGCGTTTATGTAAAACCAATGTCTATTACTAAGATTGAAGACAAAACAGGAAATGTTATATATAAAAACCGCTCAATCGGTCGCGAAGTATTAAGTCCTGAAACAACACAAATAATGAATAACATGTTACAGGATGTGGTAAATCATGGAACGGGCTATCGTGTCCGCCGGGATTTTGAATTTTATGAAAGTGCAGGGGGTAAAACCGGAACGACCAACAATTATACAGACGCCTGGTTCGTCGGCTTTACACCTCATCTGGCATCCGGAGTCTGGGTAGGGTTTGATAATCCCAGTTTGTCGCTTGGATCCGGAGAGACGGGGGCAAGAGCGGCCCTGCCATTCTGGGCAAAATTTATGAAGACGGTATATGATTCATTGGATTTTCCCGCAAAAAAATTTGCTGAATCTCCAAATGTGGTTAAAATACAAATATGTAAAAGTACAAAAAAACTAATCACAAACTATTGTCCGGAACCGATAGAAGAATTATTTAACCTAAAATTTGTCCCAACTGAAGTATGTGATGAACATGAAGGTCCACAATCGGTAAGACGAGAGCGAAGGAAAAGATTTTAATCTCTAAGGACTAGCGCAGCCATACCTGCGGATTTTCTGTTTTCTGATTTGCAAAAACCGCAAAATGCAATTTGGATCCCTCCAGAGAACCTGAATCCCCAACCAGACCTATTACCTGTCCTGCGTCAACCAGTTCATCGGGTTCAACAAAAAAATCATCCAGGTGGGAATAAACTGTGTAATATCCTTTTCCATGATCAAGGATTACAGTATTTCCAAAACCGGAGAGATAGGTAATCGTGCTGACCAGTCCGATAAAAACTGCCCGGATTTCAGCACCGGCTTTTGCTTTTATATCAATGCCGGTGTTGTTAATGGTGGTTTTAAGCCTGGAGTTATGCTGTTTTCCATACTTATGAAGAATTTTGCCCTTCACCGGCCAGGGAAGTTTGCCTTTATTCTTCTTAATATCTTTTAAGTTTAGTGTATATTCTTCTTTGGTCTCACCACGTCGTTCCTTTAATCGACGCTGACGCTCAAGGGCAACAATTATTTCATATAATTTCTGATATTCTTCTTCTGCCGACTTGAGTTGTTTACTTAGGTTCTGGCTGTTCCACTTTAACCGTTCTACAAATACTTTTTTCTCATTTTTACGGGTGAGGGATTTTGTATGTTGTCTCTCTTTATTTTGCAATGCCTGCCGCTGATTCTGATAATCAAGGCTTAGCTGGTTTTCAAGGATCTGTATATTTTCAACCCGGTAATTTATTTTTTGAATAACCAGTTTTTCCTGATCATTAAAAAACTTTAGATATTTGTAACGCACCAATGCTTGATTGATCGATCCCGCATCCAGAAGAAGATCAATATTTTGAATTTTACCATATTTGTAAAGATGAACTACACGGTTTAAATACTGATCTTTAAGTGCCCGCAGTTTTCTTCGGTTTACCTGCAATTGATCGCGCGTAATATTGATTTTTTTTGATAGTAATTGGGTTTCATTTGTTAATAATCGTGTGGATTTAGTAAGAAGGGCAATCTCTTTGTCAAGGATTTTTATTTGCTCAAAGGTGGAACTCGCTTTAATGTCAGTTTTAGCAATTTCTTTTCGAAGAGAATTTATCTGATCCTGTACGTGGTTTAATTGTTTCCTGTTACCTTTTAATTGATCGTCGACATCAGTTTGGGCGATGGCCAGACCAATAAAAATAAAGAAAATCAATTTGATACTTGTTTTCATAATACGATTGACAATGTTGCTATGTGAGAAACACCCAATACCGGATGAGTTCTTAAAGCATAATCAAAATTTATCCAATTCATATTTATGCCCAGGCCATAAGTATATATATTTAGCTGATCTTCAATTCCTGCTCTGACAGTCAAAAATGGTATAACCTGATATGAACAGCCTGCACGGTATTCCTGACTAAACCGTGTATCCTGAAAGAGTTCAAATGAAACTATTAAATCAGGGACAGGGTAATAACAGAATCCAATGCTCATGGTCTGTGGCAGATCCTCCCCGGCTGCTGAGATTACAGGCTGATTAAGATTTGTAACCAATGCACCAACGGACACATCAGGTATCAATTTATACAGAACAGAAAGATTAATACCCCAGGCCAGGGTCTGGCCATATTGTCGTATCGCTAAAATATAACATTGAACACTGAACCCAATCGCACAATTTTTTAAAAGTTTATAACGACTACCGGCAGTAAGTTGAATTTCCTGATAAATTCGATTACCGAAACGATTGATTGCGAACGAGAGCGGATGCCCGGCCAATGTGAAATTAGTTGTCATATCAACAGCATTTAATTCACCAATACCGAAATAATTCTGAAGTGAGAAAGCAATCTGAAATTTTTCCGGTGCAGATAATGCTGCCGGATTATAATATAAAGCAAAAAGATATTCATCAATCGCCACAGCAGCATTTCCTATGGCGAAAGAAGAAGCACCGACCTCCTTTTTTTCAAAGGCGCTTTTTACCTCCGGAATATAAAAATTAAGCCCTATAAATATGATAATGTATACGATTGTATTAGATCTAAAACTATAAGGTAATTTAAGAAAATCCATAGAAAATTGAAAGTATGACGACCGCACTTTAATCAAAATATCAATTACCATATATCATCCCTTCTAGTTTCTGGGTAGTGTATAAATAAACCACAGAGGACACTGAGGAACTTAGTAATTTAATTTATGTTACTAGGAATTATCATTAAATATCCTCTTTGATCTATCGGTAGTGTCAAAAGTTTTTGTTTTTCAAAGATTTAAATCTTTTATTTTTATATATTTATCTTAATAGTAACTTTTCTCCCCCTATAATGGGTTGTTTTTATCGTTATTTCATCATAGGAAATTGATTATGAAAAAAGTACAACGCTTCGTCGTTTGGATTTGTAAACACTTTAACCGTGAACAAATACTCAATATTTTTGATGACTTTACATTAAACTGCAAAGCAGTTAAATATGAATAACTTCGGGTACAACCCGAAGACATAAGTAACCCATAACTTCCGAACTGCGAAGCAGTTTAATTATAATTGTGACAATACCCACTTACAATAAGTACTTCTCGTCAAACTCTATCTTGAACTCTTTTAATAATCTCTTATACTCATCAATAAACGTCTCAGTTTTATGATGTTTAACTTGGTTCTTTACATATTCTATTACTTTATCCTTATCATGAATCGAATAGGTAAACGCCCCATACCCAATTTGCCATTTGGAAAAACTTGGAAATATCTTTTCTTTTTTTATCATCGCCGAACTTGCTAACTTTATATCTTTACTCAAAGCGGCAAGAGATATAGATGGATGTAAATGAGTAAAAATATGAATATGGTCTTCAACACCATTTATTCTGTAAAGATGACAATTTTTCTTTTTCAGAATTCCCCAGATATATTTATAAAGTTGCTCTCTATTATTTTCAAGCAAAACCCTTCTACGCTCTTTAGTTGAAAAAATTATTTGATAAAGTATTTGTGTGTAGGTTGACATTTGTAATACTCGTTTGCTAATTAATAACCTTTAAATATTCAACTCTTTCAGAGTTGAAGTTCTTTATTGTTTTAATCTTCCCCGAATTACATTCGGGGTTAATCATATTCAATTCCTTCGGAATTAGATTGTTTTATCTTTATTGTCGATGCCTTTTTAAACCTCTTTTTCATTTTTTCATGAATCTTTTAGCACAATCCTTTTCAGGGTAACTTTATTCTCTGCAAATACTGTTCCAGTAATAATCTGAAAAAACAGTACCAGACCTTGATTTATTATAAAAATCAATTAAATTATAGAAAGATATAATGATTTATTAGACTAGTCTAATTATTGGGATAAAAATTGGATCTGTCCAGGACGCAACAGGATTATATTAAAGCAATTTGGAATCTGGATCAGTTGGATAAAAAGGCGAAGATGAAAGTGGTTGCTGATATCCTTTTAGTAAAACCACCAACTGTTCTGGCTATGTTCAGGCAGTTGTCGAAATTGGGCATAATTTCTTATGACAAGCGTGAAGGTGCTAAACTGACTGTTGCCGGCCGCGGCGAGGCTGAGCAGCTCATCAGAAAACATCGCCTGATCGAAACATTTTTAAGAAGTGTTTTAAAAATTGAGGAACCCCTGTTACACGATGAAGCCGAAAAACTTGAACATGTTATATCTGATCAGTTGATAATGAAAATTGATGAATATCTGAATTACCCAAGCACGGATCCTCATGGATCGATTATTCCTCTCTCACGTGTTGGTGATATTCAATATGCACTACATGAAGTTGAGCCGGATATTCCTTTTAAGATCATACAAATTCCCATGGCAGGTAAGGAGAAAAATTATTGTATAGATAATGATTTTCTTCCTGGCAGCGAGTGGAAGATTAAAAATGTCGGTCCCAAGAATGAATCATTTTTAGTTACAAACAGTGAGGTTTATTTAGCGATTTCTGATCACATGGCAGAAAAAATAAAGGTTACTATAATTCGGAGATAAAATTTATGATTGATCCTGTAATGGCTTTGCTAACTGCGGGCGCTGTATGCCTTGGCGCATTTTTGATGTTCTGGCCGGAAAAAGGATTGATCGCCAGATTGCGGTGGTCAAAAGATACCGGAAAAAGAGTCCTGATGGAGGATGCTCTTAAACATATTTATAACTGCGAGGAAGAAAATGTTACCTGTACTTTTCACAGTCTTGCCGGCGCCCTGTTAAAAGAACCAAATCAGATTACCCCGATAATAACACGACTTGAATCATTGGGATTACTGACAATCAGTGGACAGGGATTCCAGTTAACCTCTGAAGGAAAAAATTATGCACTGCGAATCCTGCGTGTTCACCGATTATGGGAAAGATATCTCGCAGAGGAGACAGGTGTGCCGGAAACAGCCTGGCATGAACAGGCCGAAATTAAGGAACACATTTTTACAGAAGAGGATGCCAACAGGATCAGCAGGCAACTTGGTTATCCACGTTATGATCCTCATGGTGATCCCATACCTACAGCCTCCGGGGATTTACCGCCTCACAGAGGAAGACTATTGAATAATTTTTCGGAGGGGGATATTGTTCAGGTAATTCACATTGAAGATGAACCGTCGGATGTATATGCGGAAATAATAGAAAGGGGAATTTACCTGGGCATACAGATCGAAATTTCAAAAAAGTTAAAAAACAGTATACATATTTTAGTTGCCGGTAAAGTACAAACCCTGCCGGTTCTTTTATCCGGAAATATTACTGTGCAGCCGGCTCCCGAAGAACAAAAGATTGAAGAACCACTACAGTCTCTTTCATCATTAAAAACCGGAGAAGAGGCAGAGGTTGCGGGAATCTCCCGGGCCTGTCGCGGTGCTCAACGTCGTCGTCTCATGGATCTGGGGGTCGTGCCCGGGACTGTGGTTTCAATGGTGATGACAAGTGCAGGTGGTGATCCCAAAGCCTATAATATCCGCGGTGCGATGATTGCCTTAAGAGAGGATCAGGCAGGCTTTATACATATACAGCCACTTAAAAAAGTAAATTAATATGACAAATAAATTAAATAATTGTGAAACCTGTCCGGTACATCAGTCAACATATCTTAAGAAATTAGGCGTAAATATGGATAGATGGGATTATGCCCTGGCCCTTGCCGGCAATCCCAATACCGGAAAAAGTACTGTTTTTAATGCACTGACCGGTTTGCGCCAACACACGGGAAACTGGCCGGGAAAAACAGTAACCCGGACTGAAGGAGGATTTATATATCAGGAAAAAAGATATAAAATTGTAGATCTGCCCGGGACTTACTCTCTTCTGTCTACAAGTACGGATGAGGAGGTCGCCCGTAATTTTATTCTTTTTGGGAAACCCGATGTAACCGTAATTATAATGGATGCAACCCGTATTGAAAGAAATCTTAACTTAACCTTACAGATTCTTGAAATTACTGATCGGATTGTGATTTGTCTGAATTTAATAGATGAAGCCCGCCGACATCAATTGCGTATAGATGAACGCAAATTGTCAAAGGAATTAGGCGTCCCTGTTATCCCCACAAGTGCACGGAAGGGTGAAGGTATCGATGAATTGCTCAGAGCCATCCATGAAGTGGCAAATGGTTTATATGTATGTAAACCACATCACATTACAAGTGGATCAAAATCGCTCAAACGTGCGGTATCACAATTGGTTGAGAAGATAGAAAACAGGTTCAGCGGAATTTCAAATGCCCGCTGGATAGCGCTTCGGTTACTTGAAGGTGATCCCCGAATAATCGAAGCGGTCAAAAAAGGTGAACTGGATAATTTATATCAAAGAATTGAAAACACAGAAACTAAATAGAGTTATGAAAAATCAGGTAGATAATATCATAGAAAAAAATAAGATCACTGATGAGGAAATTCTGGAAACAGCAAATTCACTTCGCTGGGATCTTGGGGAAAATCTGCATGATTCATTGCTAGAATCTATTTATCAGGATGCCGCAGAAATCTCTGAAAAGGTAGTTACAAAAGTAGATGAGAAGCCAAAATTTGATTGGGATCGTACATTGGATCGTTTGTTAACAAGCAAGTGGACAGGTTTCCCCATTATGTTGTTGATATTAACCATCGTTTTTTGGATAACAATCTCCGGGGCAAATGTACCATCCGCTCTTCTTGCCAGTTTTCTGATTGATACGATCCATCCGGTTTTGAAAGATGTTGCAGCCTATTTCGGGACGCCTTTGTGGCTTGACGGTTTATTAATCGACGGAATTTATCTGGCCATGGCCTGGGTGATAAGCGTCATGTTACCGCCAATGGCAATATTTTTTCCACTTTTTACCCTTTTGGAGGATTTTGGGTATTTACCCCGGGTGGCATTTAATCTGGACAGCTTGTTTAAGAAGGCTGGTGCCCATGGGAAACAGGCTCTAACAATGGCTATGGGATACGGTTGTAATGCTGCAGGAATTATTGCCACCAGAGTGATTGATAGTCCACGGGAAAGATTGATTGCAATTATTACGAATAATTTCTCACTATGTAACGGGCGGTGGCCAACACAAATATTGATTGCATCCTTATTTATCGGATCTATGGTGCCGGCGGCTCTTGGTGGTCTGGTTTCTGCCACAGCCGTTGTGGCGGTAGCATTGCTGGGTATCATATTGACTTTTGTGACTTCCTGGTTTTTATCCAGAACAATTTTAAAAGGAGAAGCCTCTACCTTTAGTCTGGAACTACCACCATATCGTCCACCCAAAATACTTCAAACGCTGTATACCTCACTTATTGACAGAACAATCTTTGTTTTATGGCGGGCAATAATATTTGCCGTACCTGCCGGGGCGGTTATATGGTTAAGTGCAAATGTTATGATTGGTGATCAAAGTATCGGAGAACATATCGTAAATTTTATGGATCCCTTCGGATTGTTGCTTGGTCTGAATGGTGTTATTTTGTTTGCCTATATTATTGCTATTCCGGCCAATGAAATAGTGATACCGACTATACTTATGCTAACCGTGATGATATTAAAAGCATCCGGGGTTGGAGAAGGAGCCGGGGTAATGTTTGAACTGGATGATTATCAGATCTACACAGAGCTATTTGCCGCCGGGGGATGGACACTGTTGACGGCCATTAATCTAATGCTTTTTAGCCTTGTTCATAATCCTTGTTCTACAGCCATCTATACGATATACAAAGAAACAAAAAGTATAAAATGGACAGCTATATCAACATTTTTACCCCTTGTTATGGGAATTGCTATTTGTTTCTTTGTCGCTCAGATCTGGCGTATTTTTATCGGAGCAGGTTAATCAATCGCAATATATCTTCCAATTTTCTTCGAAATTTTTTCTGATTTTCGCCTTAACTGTCTTGCTTGTCGTCAGTCAATTGATTATATTTTGTTAAGCATATCTAACAAATGTTATATGGGTATAATTATGAAAGATGTTTGGAAAAAATTTGAACAAACAGAATTAACACACAGCAGTATTCACCATTTACTGGCGATAAATTCTTTACTCAAGGAACATGGATATTCAAGGTCTGTTGATATTGCACATCACCTGAATATCAGCCGGTCCAGTGTCTCTGTAACGGTAACAAAGCTAAGGGATAAGGGTTTTGTCAGAGAGGATAAAAATCGTTTTTTAAACTTATCGAAGAAAGGAGAGGAACTGGTAAATTCGGTTCTCTCCAAACGATGTATTGTGGAACAATTTTTCCGGGAAGTTCTCGATCTGTCCTCTCAGGAAGCAGAAATCGAAGCTTGTAAGGTGGAGCACCTCTTAAGCGAGCCAACCGGTAAGAAACTAATCACTTTTATGGGATACTTTTTGTCCGGTCAACCTGATGTCGTAAAGTTCAGAAAGGGATTAGAAGCATTTAACTATGTTTGTACTTCAACCAAAGAATGTGATGCGTGTGAATTAGATTGTTTTTTTAAACATAATGGTCGGTGAATATCATGAAGGAAATAAGGACAAAATCTTTCCGGGATGGTTCGATCATTGCCTGATTACTGAAATAAATATAGAAGGAAAATATAGATGGATATAAAAGATCTGACACAAATTACTAGTGGAGAGACGGTTAGAGTTGTGGAAATTAATGGGGGACATCGTTTCAGGGAAAAAGTTGATGCCATTGGATTACGGGTTGGATCCCGGATTATCAAATTATCTGCACAGATTTTGAGAGGGCCGGTAACGATTAAAATTGGGAGCACTAAAATCGCTATTGGTCACAGTATGGCCAAGAAAATACTTGTTGATGGTAAGAATACATGAAAAAAATATTTCTTATTGGTAATCCCAATGTTGGTAAAAGCGCCCTTTTTTCCCGTCTGACAGGTGTTCATGTCGTTGTTTCAAATTATCCCGGAACAACTGTCGAATACAGCAAGGGGTATTTACGGATGAATGGTACTAAAACGGAAGTAATTGATATGCCTGGTACCTATTCGTTTAAGCCAACCTCGAAAGCGGAGGAAGTCGCGACATCTATGATGGATCAGGCAATCACTAATAATGATAGTATTTTTGTCATTGTGATTGATGCTACTAATCTGGAGAGAAATCTAAATTTAACACTTCAACTTCTAAAGAAAAAAGTACCGATTATCATCGCTCTTAATTTTTGGGATGAAACGAAGCATGTTGGCGTACATATCGATGTGGAAAAATTGGAAAAACTGCTGAAGGTACCAATAATCTCAACCAGTGCGATTAGTGGTGAGGGAATAAACAGATTAGTTACTCGTCTAAAGGAAGCAAAGGAAAGCCAGTTCGATTTTAACGATGAAAACCGGTGGGAGGAGATCGGTAATATTTTATCTCAAACTCAAACACTCTCGCACAGACATCATACTTTTTTTGAAAGAATCGAAGATATTTCAATCCACCCTCTGACCGGGATCCCGGTGGCCATTTTTATTCTTTTAGCTTCTTTTACAATTATTCGATTTATTGGAGAAAGCTTAATTACTTACCTTTTTGAACCTCTGTTTAATGAGCTATGGGCGCCGCTGGTGATGAAAATCTCTGATTTCTTAGGAAACTCCGGCTTTCTACATGGATTATTGATCGGGAAACTGGTAGATGGACAGATAGAATTTGTGGAATCTCTTGGTCTTCTGACAACCGGGCTGTTTGTTCCTATTGGAATGGTTTTGCCCTATGTTGTCTCTTTTTATTTCGCACTCAGCTTTCTGGAGGATTCCGGTTATCTTCCCCGACTAGGCGTGCTGGTAGACAATTTAATGCATAAACTGGGGATCCATGGCCTGGCGATTATACCGATGTTATTGGGACTGGGGTGTAATGTTCCGGGAGCAATGGCTACACGCATCCTGGAAACAAGAAGAGAAAAATTTATTGCCGCTACTCTGATGGCAATAGCTGTTCCCTGCATGGCACAGACAGCGATGATTTTCGGATTGGTAGGATCCCACGGTGCCATCGCTCTGGCAGCTGTCTTTGGAACCTTATTTCTTGTCTGGATAATTCTTGGTCTAATATTGAACCGGACGGTCAAAGGTGAAAGTCCGGAAATCTTTGTTGAAATACCTCCCTACCGAATGCCTTATTTCAAAGCCTTATTTAAGAAATTATGGATGAGAATCCGCTGGTTTCTCAAAGAAGCTATACCCTATGTTCTGATAGGTGTTCTGATAGTAAATATTTTATATTCTTTGGGTATTATTGAGTTTATTGGTGGGCTAACTGAACCGTTAATCACAGGAATCATGGGACTTCCTTCTGATGCAGTAGGAGCACTAATTGTTGGTTTTTTACGCAAAGATGTGGCGGTTGGGATGCTGGTACCACTAGACCTGACAATCAAGGAGATGATCATTGCTTCGGTTGTTCTCACCATGTATTTCCCCTGTATTGCCACTTTTACCGTTTTAATAAAAGAGCTGAATACAAAAGATATGATAAAGGCTTCACTGATAATGTTAACATCAACGGTTACGGTCGGTGGTTTATTGAATCTCTTTCTCTAAAATCAATTCATCTTGTCTATTCATAAATACCTCACGTAAAGACGCCAAGAATCTAACCACAGGGCACAAAGAATGCACAAGGGAAATATCTATAGTTATGTCATCCCGCAGGGATCTTTGCAGTTGTCGGTATAGCTATTCCAAGCAAGTGCAAAGATTCCGCAAGGGCGGAATGACTTAAAATCTACTTTGTGCCCTGTGTTAAAAAAAAATTGTGTAATTGCGAGAAATCTTTCAAGATTCGGTTTATTCCAGTCGATATATGTAATTAGGAATTAATGAATGTCACAGGATAGTTGTTGCGTCGTTGTGAGAAATGAATTATACAGGCTAATTATATATGCTATCATAAAGTGGAGGTAATGTGAGAGGCTTTACATATCTTATTTTAGTCGTTCTTACTTTTTCGCTTATTTATTGTGGAGCAGATTTGGTTGAGGAGGGAAAAAAAGCATATTCAAACGGTGATTATACGCAGGCCATTAATCTACTAACAGAGGCCCAGAAGGAAGATTCCACCAACCGTTCATATAATGATATTATTTGTATGGCATATTTATACCGGGGTAAAGAACTTTATCAGAAAACCCGAAATGTAAAAGCATTTAACGGAAATTTTGATAAAGCAAACAAGTATCTACCGGCTAATCCAACAGTTGAGTTTAATAAAAAATATGGACAAATGCTTTTATCTCTGGCCAAGGCTTATTATGCAACAAAGCCCAGGAATGAGGAAGAAAAGGAATTTTACTTTGAAAATGCATTAAACCGGATTAAACAGGCTATGGCTGTTGATAGTACCAATAGTGCAGCTGACAGCATGTTGGCCCAACTGAAAGTTGATCATTTTCAGAATCTGGTAGACAAAGGAGAAAGTCTTTATAAAAAAGCGGGAAGAAGAGGAAACGCGGATTTGTACTTTATGGCCGAGTATTATCTTAAGGAGGCACTTGAATTTGAACCTGATAATAGAAAAATTTATAATCTGCTGAACAAAATAGTCCAAAAAACCTTACCGGTTTTAAATTACAGAGAAGATGTGTCTCTGGCAATTGCCGGCTTTAGCAGCGAACGCAAAGCACTTATCATGACCCTTTCAATTAAAAATTATACAACAGAACCGCTATTTCTAAACCTGGCTAATTTTAAACTGGTTGACAGTGATGGAAACAAATATGGGGTCAATGAAGAAGAAATGAAAAAAAGAGAATTATTCGGGGAAACCTGTATTAAAAACACTGTATTAAACCAGCAAAATCCATCAGTTACCGGAATTATCGCATTTAATGCCCCAAAGGATGTAAAATTGGCTTTTGTAAATTATCATATAAGTAAAAATAAATTTGCCAGAAAATATTTTCCATAGAAATACATCAATAAAATCGCTTTTTATTAATTAATGCTCAATAAATAATAATCCCCCAGGAAAATTTCCATATAACACCTCTTCAGATTAGTACCAACCCAATTTTTTTTTTAGTTATTTTACTTTCCTCTAAAGAATTATTAAGCCTAACGATTGAGGTAACCATATCCGCTTCACCGGCTCTTATTGAGCGTAGGATATGTCTTATGGCAAAATACAAAAAGTATAATTATTCTCAGATGGTTATGATCCCTGTTTCACTTGAAAACCAAATTATACCCGGTACATTAGAACATGCTATTCATGAAGTTGTTGAAAAGAAAGTTGATTTATCTCTTTTTTATGAAAAATATAAGAACGATGAAACAGGTGCAAGATGAAAATGAAATTCCCTTTGTTTTTAGTAAACAGATAATTATATTTTTTTGTCGGTTATATAGAAATAACCTCAGCAGAAGGCAATCATAATGAAAATGATTACTGAAAGATTTTTATATCATTTTTTTAGATATTTAGTCAGTATAGGGCTGCGATTTTACTATAAGGATATTAAAGTTATAGGACTTGATAAATTCCCGAGGGACAATCCTATAATCACAGCATCCAATCATCCCACCGGATTAATGGATGTTTTTTTGGTCTTATATCACGTAAAAAAACAGATAAAATTTACAGCCGCCGGTGGTTTATTCAAAAATAAACTCCAGGCAGCGTTTTTAACAAGTGCTGGTGCAATTCCGCTTTATCGCCGCAAAGATACTCCCAATGAAATGGATAAAAATGTAGAAAGTTTTGAAAATTGCTATCAAGAGTTGGAAGCTTGTGGAGCTATCGGTTTTTATCCCGAAGGTACTTCCCATCCCGAACCCTGGGTTAATCAAATAAGAACAGGAGCGGCAAGACTAGCAATGCAGGCTGAGGATCGAAATAATTTTAATCTAAATTTAAAAGTTGTTCCCATCGGGATCAATTCGCTTAAACCTGGAAGTTTCCGGGGCTCGGTATTCGTCAAATTTGGTAATCCAATTTCTTTGAAAAAATATAACGATCCGTATCGGAAAAACTCAGTGGAAGCTGTTGAGCAATTAACAGCAGAAATTCAAAAGGAAATGGAGAGCTGCACATTTCATATTAAAAATAATACACTATTGAATTTAATAGAGGATATAAAAATTATTGGATTTGATGAACTCAGGTTGGATTATCAAAACCCTAACAGTAGAGCGGCTAAATACTATTTTATTACTAAAATTTTAGAAGACAAAATTGCCTGGAATGGAAAAAAAACAGCAATAACAAAACTTAATTCTCTTGCTAATAAAACTAGTGAGCTAAAACAACAAATACAACAACTCGGTTTGACTGGCCATCCATTCAAAGGTATAATAACTATCGTAAGATTCTTTTATTTATTTATTATTTCACTATTAGGGTTACCTTTTGCCTTAATGGCAGCCATTGGTAACGTTTTGCCCTTTATTCTTGCAAAGAATTTGGGAAGGAAAATAGCCGGGAAAGATATCTCTCTAATTCCGGCAGCGCGTTTAATGTCAGGATTAGTAATTTATTTTATTTATTATTCAGTTCTATTTATTTTTATGGGGATTTTTGTAAGTATCAGTATATCGTTAGCGATAAGTTTATTCTTGTTAGGTGGAGGTTATCTAACTCTCTGGTATTGGGAAATTTTAAAAGCCTTTACTATTGTATCAAGAAAAATATATTATTGGCTTATGGACAAAAAAATGATGAGTGAATTGATCAGGTTGAGGGAGAAAATCTTAATTGAATTGAGCAGTTTGTTGGATTTATCATGAAATTGCCAGATATAATATTTTTCTTTGATATTTTCGTTTCGTTTAAAAAAAAGATTAATATCAATTCTTCCAAGCGATCATAAAACATTAATTAACTTGAATAATTCGTAGCCTCCAAGACTCAAAGACACTCCTGCTTCAGCGGGATAAAATCATAGATTTAAGGTATCTTGAAAAAATATATTTAAAATACTCTGTTGAAAAGTCATAATACAATTAAGTAATTATTTCTTTGAGACTTAAAGCCTTTGTGGCCTAAATTTATGAATCAACCAGATTAAAAATAAAAGTAAAATAAATCTTAGGAATCGGGTCTATGTTACAAAATATAGTATACACAATTACCAAAACAATTATAAGATTAAGTCTACGGGTATTTTTTCAAGAGATACAAGTACGAAATAGGGAACAGATTCCTAAAGACGATCCGTTAATCATCACATCTAATCATCCAAATGATAAATTAGATGCACTAGTTATAGCTAGAACTGCTCCCAGAAAGATTAATTTTTTAGCTGCAGGATTCTTGTTTAAAAACAAATTTTTAGGCTGGATTATGAAAAGTACCGGTACTATTCCTGTGTACAGAAAACATGAGAATACTGACGCTGATGAGCGAAATGTAGAGAGTTTTGAAACATGTTTTGAAGTGTTAGAGAATAAGGGCGCAATTGGGGTTTTCCCTGAAGGTCTAACTCACCTTGACCGACAGGTTAAAAAAGTGAAAACAGGCGCTGCACGAATTGCAGTTGAAGCTGAAGTAAGGAATAATTGGCAACTAGGGTTAAAAATAATTCCGTTGGGGTTGAACTATTATCATCCTACTCGAATAAGAGGTAAGATATTCGTCAATTTTGGCAAGCCATTCCCATTAGCCGATTTTCGAAAAGAGTATGAATCGGATCCGGAAACAACAGTACACAAATTAACTGATTTAATCCATGAAAAAATTCAAGAACATATAATTCATGTTGATAGCGAGAATGTACAACAGTTATTAAGTGATCTTGAGCATATATACAAGGGCCATCTCTCTAACAGATTATCTAAGGAAATGGAGGTTAATGAATTTTTGATAAGTAAAAAACTTGCAGAAGCAGTTCAATATTATTCTCAGCACCAACCTGAAAAGATTGTAGAAGTGTGGGGACAGATTGAGAATTACAAGCGAAAGTTAAAAGATATGGGTGTGGGTGACACAATGGTTCGAGAATATCACCACCGAGGTGTTGTATGGAGAGGAATAGGCGCATTGCTGCTTACAATTTTCGGGATGCCGGTCGTTTTATACGGTTGGATCAACAGTTTACCTGCAATTATTCTAACTACAATATTCAGTCAACGTAAGGCAAACAGATTAACAAAAATTGCGCTCACAAAACTAACCAGTGGTCTACTTATTTTTCCAGTAATATATATTTTGCAAATCATTATTTTCAGAAATTTGTTTGAAGCTAGATATACTGTGCTTTATGCGATCAGCTTACCGCTAACAGGTTTCTTTACACTTTTCTTTCGCGATAAATTCAAAGCCTACAAAAGGGATATTTATCAGGCTTATGTTCATTTTACGAAGCGCTCGTTAATATTCATATTGAAAGAAGAACGTCTGAAACTTATTCGCTATCTCAACAAAATTGGTAAAGAGTACATGGCAATCAAGAAATAAATACGTTCGACACTCACCTATAATTCTGATTAATATATAAGCAGGGAGGTTTTCAGTTTACAATTTCTGATAAGATAAAATTTAGGAGAATTAGATTATATGCAGACAATACAAAATTCCAGGTATTTAATTATTCATGCTGATGATGGCGGGTTATGCTATTCGGTTAATCGGGCAATTATTTCCGCACTAGAAAAGGGTACTGTATCAAGTACAAGTCTGATGGCACCCTGCCCTCAATTAGAAGAAATAACTGATTATTTAAAAATCAACCCACAATTTGACCTGGGCATTCATCTCACTTTAACCTGTGAATATCCAAATTATCCCTGGGGACCAGTCTCTGATAAAAATAATGTGAAAAGCCTGGTGAACCCGGCTGGTTATCTTTGGCATTCTGTTAAAGAATTTATCCAAAATGCGAAACCGGAAGATGTGGAGACCGAATTGCGGGCACAAGTCGAGTGCATTTTGGAAGCAGGGCTCCAGCCTTCACACCTGGATTCTCACATGGGAACTGTTTTTATGGATTTACGATTTCTGGAAATATATGTTAAACTAGGTCTCGAATACCAAATAACGCCAATGCTTGTTAATCCGACTGAGCATGGCTCAGAATTAATCGACCGGTTTAACTTTAACATTGAAAAAGATGTGGTTGAAAGATTAATGAAGTCTGGTATTCCTTTTTTGAATTTTTTATACATGACGGACGACAGTACCAAGCATCTTGAAGAGCGTGAAAAGGAATATATTAATGTAATTAATTATTTGCCTTCAGGTGTCTCACAAATTATCATCCATCCGGGATACGATGATGAAGAATTAAAGAAAATTACAGATAATAGCAGCAGTAGGCAGTATGATTTTTCGATTTTTATTAATGAAAACATCAAAAACAAAATAGATGAACTGGGAGTCAAACTTATAAGCTGGAAAGACTTAGCAATATTAACATAACATATTGTTCTGATTATGTAGTGTTTAAATAGGGATTCTAATTTTTCGGCGAACTTTGTAGAAAATCATCCGCATATCAGTCGCGAGCGTCAAGGCTGGCGCGGCGGGTGCGAAGCAAACGCTATAAACAAAATTATAGCAGCAACGTTTAAAACTAAGGACAGATAAAAGAGCAATCTTAAATGTCAAGTAACGTATTTAATTTATTCAATACTTCTATTGTGATCTTTTCAGGAAGGGTACAAATATACTCGACTTTTATTAGAGAGTTCATCTTGCAATAAAAACTTTGGGTCAGTTTTTTATTGCTTGTGATATAATTAGAAGATATTCCCTGGTTTGAACACATGATTTGGTGAATTTCGCCACATGTATATTAAGATTTTTTATTGATTTCGACTGACTACTACCGCGCTCGTAGGCGATTTTAATCGCAAAAACATCTTCATATAATTTGCCGAACAAACTGTATGTATCGTCAATCGCAGATTTAATTTCACCTGTTTTTGTCTTATTTGTCGATATAAATGATGATGATGAAACATCCGGGATTATCTCGCTTAGAATCTTATTGGTTTCTTTCAATATTTCCAAAGCTCTGAGGTAATCCGATTGCTCGGCAGGACTACCCGGCCATTTCAAATTCTTTGTATTAATTTCACTAACCAGATCATTTGCTTTTGTCAATGCAATTTCCAGATTAGTAAATGAACTTCGATTAAGCATTTTACTTTCCCTTTTATTATTTTATAATTTACCAGACCTAAAAATGGCAATGATTAACCAGAACCCAAAAAGGGACGCTAAAACATAACCGATAATTCCAAGTGCAGGGTATCCCCAGAGAAACGGCCCTTTTTCAAGTTGAATGACCAGGGAAGATCCTATAATCAAAGATGCAATAATCAGGGAAAAATAAATGCGATAAGCATCTTTGTCAATAATTTCTTTATAAATCGATTCCTTTTATATTTCCAGTGTAAACACGTATGAGCCGTAGGTATTATCCTATGGCTTCATACGCAATGTTAGCAATATTTTTTATCAAAAATAAATATTTTCAATAGAGATTGGCAATAAATCTCCACAAATCATTGCATTTATCAGACAAAATCTCTTGAATTTATGTAAGTCATTTATTTTTATTATCTCTTCTTTGATTTTTCCTTCTTTCAGTAATTTATCTCTGCAAGTTCCTTTCAATAGAGGTGTTGCAGGTGTTACCCATTCATTGTCGTTATAAAAAACTATATTGGCAATTGATGTGTCGGTGATAAATTCGTTTTTTACAATCAGAATGTCATCATAATCTCCTTTTTGTTTCAATAACCTATTTATTTGAGAACGGTCTGTAAACTTTAATGAATAGCAAATTTTATTATTTTCGATCACTTTCAAGGTGTTAATCTTGCGTGGCTTATAATAGGAAAATTCAAGCTTGTAATCATCTTTGGTGTATAAAAAACGAAGTTTAACTAAACCTTTGGAAAATTCTTCAGGAATAACAATAATATTTTGTAATAAAAAAAACGGTTTCTTTTTAAAATATACTTCAAATGAGTATTCTAAGCGCCTTTGATGATAGAGTAAATTATAAATTTTTCCGTTTAAAACTTTTATTGTCTCAACTAATGGGAACATAAACTTTATTTATCATTTCGGTATATTCATGAATTGGATTACTGTTTGAGGTAATACCTCCACCACTGCGAAATTGCAAGCCTTTTTGAGTTTTCTCTATAAAACGAATATTTACTGCACTATCAATATTTTTTCCGTCAAAAACACCAAAAATTCCGGTAAAATACTCTCTACTGATTTTTTCGGCTTGTTTAATTATTTCTACTGTTTTTTGTTTTGGTGCTCCACTTATTGAGCCTGCCGGCAGAAGTTTAACCAAAATTTCACCGATATTATTTTGCCATTTTGTTGGAAGTTCTCCTCGAATTTCGGAACTAACTTGTAGTAAATTTTTCCTATTTGTATGGATTTCTGTAATAAATCTAAATCTTGTGACAGTAATATTTTTTGAAACAATAGCGAGGTCATTTCTTATTAAATCTACAATTGTATTATGTTCCCACTCTTCTTTTTTATTTTCCAAAATCAGTTTTGCTGCATTAGGTAAATCAGCATCAATTGTTCCTTTCATTGGATAAGAAAAGATGAAATCATCTTGTATTTTTACAAAACATTCCGGTGAGAACACAATAAATTGGTCTTTGAAATAAAATTTATAAGGTGCTTGGGCAAGATAAAAAAGTTCCAACAAAGAATAATTAGTTTTAATTGTTGTAGGAAATGTAAGATTTAATAAATAAGTATTTCCTGCCAAGATATTCTTCATAACTAAATTAAACGCTTTCAGGTATTCCTTATAGCCAATCGGAAAAATATCTAACTTGGGTCGTTCATTAGTAAAGACTTTCTCCTTATAATTTTTTATGTGTATAACCTGATATAAAACAGTGTGCTTAGCTGCTTCATTAAAAGTATATAGAAAAGGTTTATTTAGTTCAAAATCAATTAAAAATAAAAAAGGTGTATGTCTTACTCCGTAGAAATTTGCTTTTTCTATAAATTCTTGTAAAATCATATTAAATCAACAAAGTTTTTAAGTATCTTAAAACCATAATCCGTTATATAAGATTCAGGGTGAAACTGAATTCCAAAAACAGAAAATTTCTTAGAAGCAATTGACATTATAGTGTTATTTTCAGAAACCGCCGTAATTTCTAATTCGTCAGGAAAATTGTTAAAATCGATAGCCCACGAATGGTATAATCCAATCTTAAAGGATTTCGGCAGGTTTTTAAATATTAGGGATTGTTTAATTATTTTGATTTGAGACGTCTGTCCGTGAACGACGGGAAAAATGTTAAAAATTTTAGCAGCGAAAAAATTGCCTATTGCTTGATGTCCTAAGCAAACACCTAAAATATATTTGGAAGTATGATATTTTTCAAGTACGTCAAAAATAATAGGAAAATCATTTGGTAGTCCTGGTCCCGGAGAAATAATGATTTTATCGAAATATTTTATTTCATTTATTTTGGTCTCGTTTGTTTTTATGACTTTAAGATCAATATTTTCAATCCTTCTCACATAATCCACTATATTATAGGTGAATGAGTCGTTATTATCAAGTAATAATATTTTTGTATTCTTCATTTAAACTCAATTGTTGTTAGCTTTTTTTCTTTCCTTTTTCACCATATTTTCGATTTTCCGTTAATGAAGAACTGTGATTGGATCGGTAAATAATTTTGAATTCGGAATTAGTATCTTATTACCATCGGCATCAAGTTCTGTATAACGCAGGTCAATAGAAACAACAATACCCTCGTAACCTGATATCTTTATACGGTTTCCTATCTCGAACGGTCGATATAGTAATATGAGGACGCCGGAAAGAAGATTGGAAATAGTATCTTTCAGAGCGAAACCAATTGCGAAACCAGTCAACCCAAGCCCGGCCACAAGCGCGGATACATTAACACCTAAAGTTCCGAGAGCAGTAACAATACCAAAGATAATGAGTGTAATACTGCTTGTACGAGCAAGTAGCGAAGTGAGATTTCTATCAAGTTTCAGTCGCTCAGCATTGTTAGTGATTATTCTCTTTATTATTTTCGCAAGGATAAAGAAAACGAGGAAAACTACTATAACACCGCCTACTCTCGGTGCCCAGAGAGTGGTTTGCTCAATCAGAGTTTGCACGATATTTCTCCTAAATTAATAGTCCCTACACGATAGACAGACTCGTTTTCGCCAGGTAGCCCGAAAGAACCAAAAAAACGACTCCAGAAGGTATTCTGGCATCAAGTGGGACGTACTGATTGAGAAAAGTCGTGTACTTGAAAAAGAATGTGTCGGCTATCCATGTCGCCGCAAATAGGCAAGCCAGCACTATCTGTCCGATAAAAACACTACTTACAATTAATCGTCCTTTTTTTCTGTTTTTCATAAAATATCGTTGCAGAAAAATCCCCGCTTACCCGATTAGGCACAGTATTATTTCTTAAATTGGCTACTTATAAACTAGGATCTTATTCTTCAAATTCAATGACATCGGCGTGTAAATATAATTCAGTCTGAGTATAAACAAGAAGATTTAATATATCAGTGTCGAAACGTACATTCACTAATACCAATTTTTTCCCTTCAGTATCTCCGTGTTTTTCCTTGTAATTTTTCCATATATCCTGTATTGCATCATCATACAATTTAGCTGTCCCTCCAATCCTGACAAGCGCCAGTGTGTTTGCAAGAAAACCGGTAGAATAGCTAATTCCGATGAGATATTCTGCTTTGGAATAACCCTCCAAATTTTTGGCTACAATCTTAAAATTAGGATCTGATAATTCTACAGTAGTGACATTATGGGCTAAGAATGATCCTCCTGTAGTACAACTGGATAAGAAAGTCAGGAGGGTGGGAAATAACAACAAAAGAATTATTTTTTGTTTCATGTTACGTTCTCCTTTGGATAGGTTTAATTATACATGTAAAAAATTATATAATTAAAAATTTATTATGTGCCTAACTGGAAAGCAACTCCAGAGATTTCGCTCAACCATTTGCCATTGATTGGGTCGAAGATGCGCCAACCGGCGGGACTTTGGACCTTTAATATGCGGCCCCGTGAGATAAGAAAAAAATATATATTTTTACCAATAATTTCATGCCTATCTCATGGGGTCCGACTTGAACCGCTCTTAGGGGCTGTTTTGGTACTATACTTTAATTCTTCTCTTATGACTTGTCGTAGAATATTTTCGAGATCATGTTGAAAAATGTTCTGTTTTAATGTTTCATTAATTAA